>JAURFC010000003.1 GCA_030834445.1 Bacillota bacterium | reverse complement strand
CTAATCCTATTTGCTCCCCACGCTTTCGTGACTGAGTGTCAGTTACGAGCCAGTAAGCCGCCTTCGCCACTGGTGTTCCTCCATATATCTACGCATTTCACCGCTACACATGGAATTCCGCTTACCCCTCTCGCACACGAGTCTATCAGTATCCAAAGCGAACAGTAGTTGAGCTACTGCATTTGACCTTAGACTTAAAAGACCACCTACCCACGCTTTACGCCCAATAATTCCGGATAACGCTTGCCACCTATGTATTACCGCGGCTGCTGGCACATAGTTAGCCATGGCTTTCTAATGAAGTACTGTCAAATAGAGATCATTTCCTATCCCTATCATTCGTCCTCCACAACAGAGTTTTACAATCCGAAGACCGTCTTCACTCACGCGGCGTTGCTCGGTCAGGGTTTCCCCCATTGCCGAAAACTCCCTACTGCTGCCTCCCGTAGGAGTATGGACCGTGTCTCAGTTCCATTGTGGCCGATCACCCTCTCAGGTCGGCTACGCATCGTCGCCTTGGTGAGCCGTTACCTCACCAACTAGCTAATGCGCCGCAGGCCCATCTCGAAGTGACGCATTGCTGCGCCTTTCATCCAAGGAAGATGTCTTCCCCGTTATCATCCGGTATTGTCTGAAGTTTCCCTCAGGTATCCCAGTCTTCAAGGCAGGTTACCTACGTGTTACTCACCCGTTCGCCACTTGTGTATTGCTACACACGTACGACTTGCATGTATTAGGCACGCCGCCAGCGTTCATCCTGAGCCAGGATCAAACTCTCTATAAAAAAGTATTGATTCTAGTTCATTGTTAAATTATCTGGTTTGTTCTAAATTTCTTAAAAAGAAAAAATTGACGTTATTTGTTTGTCTTGTTTTGCTTAGTTTTCAAAGATCAGTGCGACACGTTTTACTCTCGTAAAAAAAGGATGACTCCTTGGACGTGTGCTGTATAAGAATACCAAGGACCCTACGGTAAGTCAAGAAATAAATGAGATTATTTTGACTTTTTTTCTCTCGCGTTCAACCGCGAAGAAATCCCTTGAATTCGCATCTGCCGAGGCAGGCGCAAGTAGAATTAAACCATATTCACCTGCTCATTGCAAGAGAGAACGCTCACATTACATCACTTTTTGTTTTTCGTGCGATGAATGCAATAAAAAACCCATCCAGAGATGGGTTTTTAACGTTATGAAAAAGGCGTGGACTTTTAACGACGACGTGTCATCGCCAAGTAACGAAGAACGCGTAAGAAGATATTGATGAAGGAAATATAGAGGGTTAAAGACGCAACGATCGCTTGGTTACGATCGAGTTCACCGCCCATGGCAATTTGTTTAACCCACCAGACTTGATAGGCCACCATGAGTAAGACAATACCAAAGACGGTAAAGGATAAAATCCAATCCATTTGGGCACTGCCGACAAACAAGTTAATAATCATTAAAATAATCGCACCAAAGAAAGCCACGGTAATGAATTGTCCTAAACTCGTTAAATTGGATTTGGTGAATGCTCCATAAGCGGCAAACACCCCGAAGACGAGCGCAGAGACGAGGAAGGATGTTCCAATCAGTTCTGCTTCATACACAAAACCAAGTGAGGATAAAACAACTCCCATCGAGCCGGCATAGAGAACAAAAGGAATCAAGGGATTACCGCGCCCACGCAACATCCCCGAAAATAAAATCCATACATACGTCACAAAAAGTACCACCGTGGATGCAATCACGACCGTAAAGTACGATTCAACGGGAATAAGCCCCCCGATTAAGGCAAAAAAGGTGCCGAAGGATGTTAATGCGGTAATACCTAAGGCAACTGCCATCCACGCAAACACTTTAACAAGCGGAGAGGTTTGACTTCCCGCATACGATTGATATCGAAATTCTTCATTCATAAGTACAATGAGTCCTCCTAAACCTATTATAAAAAAACTTTAGGCCATTTGTGTCAGCAATGCTTCAAAGGATTCCACGGTTAAGGAAGCACCACCGACAAGAGCCCCATCCACATCACGTTGAAGAAGATAGGCTTTGACGTTGGCGGGTTTGACCGAGCCTCCGTAAAGAATTTGGACCGCTTCCGCACGGGACGTACTACTAAGTGTCGCGAGTGTTTTTCGAATAAAGGAACAAATGTCTTGGGCGTGTTCCGGACTTGCATTCAAACCGGTCCCAATCGACCAGACGGGTTCATAGGCAATAATGATGCGTTGGAATTCTTCTTCCGTCACGCCCTGTAAACCGACTGTAAGTTGATCAAGAATGACTTGTTTGGTTTGATTTTCTTCGTATTCTTTTGCCGTTTCACCGACACAGTAGACCACGGTAAAGCCAAGAGATAACGCTTTTTTAATTTTTTTATTGCACGATAAGTTCGTTTCGCCAAAGTAAGAACGTCGTTCGGAGTGACCAATGAGCGTCCAAGAAATGCCAATATCAACCAGCATTTCTGCGGAAATTTCTCCGGTAAACGCGCCTTTGGCTTCAAAGTGCATATCTTGCGACGACACAATGAGTTCAGGGTTCGCGTTTTTCACAGTTTGTAAACTTAAATAGGTCGGCGCAACCCCTAGCATGACATTCATGGATGTTGCTTTTTGGGTTAAGGCGCGACTCGCTTCAGCAAACGCTCTTGCTTCCGCTTGTAGTAAATTCATCTTCCAGTTGCCGAGTAATAATTTTTTTCGCATGGTTTAATCCTCAATGACGTCGATCCCCGGAAGGTGACCGGCGTTTTCAATCATTTCTAAGGATGCTCCGCCCCCTGTTGACACATGGGAGAAGTCATCCATAAAGCCAAATTGGGCTACAGCAGCAGCAGAATCTCCACCGCCACAGACAGTAAAGGCACGGTTTCCTAGTTGACGAACCGCTTGGCAAATTGCCAAGGTGCCTTGGGTAAACTGGGGTTTTTCAAACACGCCCATCGGACCGTTCCAAAATAAGGTTTTTGCATTTGCGATTTCTTGTTGGAAACGGGCGATGGTTTTCGGACCAATATCCATCCCCATCATCTCCCCTTGAATTTCCCCTTCATAGGTTTCAAACACCGTGGGGTTATCAAAGGAATCTGTGGAGACAAAATCCGACGCTAGGACAAGTTTTGCCCTCGCCTTTTCCATCAGGTGACGGGCAAAGTCGAGTTGATCCCCTTCAAAGGGTGAACTCCCCACGTGTTTACCTTGTGCTTTTAAAAAGGTGTAGGTCATGGCCCCACCAATCAAGATTTTGTCGCATTTATCAATGAGTTCTTCTAATACTTTAATCTTATCGGAGACTTTTAATCCACCCATAATCGCCACATACGGACGGGCGGACGGTTCAACCTTGACCACTTTTGCTAAGGCCACCAGTTCTTTTTCAACCAGATACCCAACGGCGACTGGCTTACCTTTTTGCTTGAGTATCGTCGGTAAACCTGCGGTGGATGCATGTGCACGGTGCGCACTCCCAAAGGCATCCATGACAAAAGCATCAGCTAAATCAGCCCACGCTTGCGCTAAACTAAGATCATTTTTTTCTTCACCGACTTCATAACGGGTGTTTTGGACAAGTAAGATCGTCCCGGCTTGAAGCGCTTTGACCTTTTGGTTTAAGACATCCCCACGCGTCGCGTCGGAAAAATCAACCTTCACGCCAAGTAACGAGGCTAAATGCGGGGCGGCAATCGCTAAGTTATTTTTCTTAATATCACCTTCGAGTTTAGTCGGATCTTTATGCCGAATTTTCCCTAAATGTGACAATAAGACGAGTTTTGCCCCTTTGGCTAATAACGCTTTGAGGGTCGGTAAAGCGGCAACAATCCGGTTATCGTCACGAATCGTCCCATCTTTTAATGGAACATTAAAGTCCACACGAACAAACACGGTTTGATTGGATAAGGCAGGTAAGGTGGCTAAGGTTTTCATGGGGTTCTCCTTGAAAGAAAAACACTCACGGAGCCCGTGAGTGTTTGTTTTCGGTTTTGTTTTATTTCACTCCGAGCACAGCGGCATACTTTTTCGCTAAGCGAATGTATTGCGAGGTGAAGGAGTATTCGTTGTCATACCAGGAAACAACTTTAAGGAGTTGTTTGCCTTCGGCGTTGACGAGTAACTTGACTTGGGTTGCATCGTAGAGGGAACCATGCGTTTCACCGATAATATCGGAGCTGACGATTTCATCTTCAGTATAACCAAGGACGTCTTTAAGCGCACCGTTAGCGGCGGCTTTCATTAAACCATTGACTTCCGCTTCATCTTTCACCGGTTTCTTTAAGGTGACGGTTAAGTCGACTAAACTACCATCGATGACCGGAACGCGTAAGGCGGCCCCATTGAGTTTCCCTTTGATTTCAGGGATGACAAGGTGGAGGGCTTTTGCCGCACCCGTGGAGGAAGGAACGATGTTGGCAGCAGCCGCACGGCCACGACGGTTATCGCCTTTCTTCACTAAGTCTAACGTGGTTTGATCATTGGTGTAGGCGTGAACCGTGGTCATTAAACCCGTTTCAATCCCGTAGTTATCTTCTAATACTTTCACCACAGGGGCTAAGCAGTTGGTGGTGCAGCTAGCACCGGAAATGACGGTCATTTCTTTGGTTAACTTGGCATCATTGACACCGTACACAAACGTAGGGGTTACCGCATCGGATGGGGCGGAGATCATAACACCTTTCGCACCACCTTTTTCGACGTGGACAACGGCATCATCTTTCCCTTTTAAACGACCGGTACATTCTAAAACGATGTCGACTCCGAAATCCTTCCAGTTTAATAAGGCGGGATCAGGTTGTCCTAAAACAGGAATCGCTTTGCCATTGAAGACTATCTCTTTGCCGTCTTCAGAGGTCGAGAGTTCGCCCCCTTTGAAGCGACCATGGGTCGTGTCATACTTTAATAAATAGGTGAGGGTTTTTGCATCGGTCAAATCGTTGATGGCAACGATTTCAAATCCTCCAACTTCGACCATACGACGGAACGACAAACGTCCGATACGACCGAAACCATTAATTGCTACTTTAATCGCCATAATGTTTCCTCCTGGTAATTTACCTCAATCATTATATAAGAAACGTTCACAAGAATAAACATTTTGACGCGGAATTATTCATAGACCGTAATCCCTTTTAAAAGTTCCGCTAAATCCATCTCAAAGACGGCCGCAAGACGGGATAAAATCAATAGACTCGGATTCCGTCGTCCCCGTTCTAAATCACTTAGATAATTTTTATTGATTTGGGCTTCAATCGCTAAGGTGAGTTGCGACCACCCTTTTTTTAAGCGTAAATAGGTAATTCGTTTGCCGAGTTGAGATGCCACACTAAGCATGCGCGTGCCCTCGAAGTTTTTCTGCAAGGCGATGCATCGCCCGAAATAAATGATTTAAATTACTTTTACTCACCGCATTCGGATAATAGGTTTTCATCATGTCCGAGAGTTCATCTAAGGAGGATGAATCATGCTCTAATCGCAATTGTGCGAGCGTGACTAGTTTAGGATGATCTAAATTTTTTAAACCAATGACCGTATCAATCAGGCGAATATCATCAATTTGTTTTTGGGCGGCTTCAATGGTTTTTCGCATGTTGGCATTCTCACAAATTTGCAGGCGATTATCACTATTAGAGAAATCGCGAGCGACGCGAATGTTTTCAAATTCTAGCGTGGATTCGGTGGCCCCAAGAAAAATAAGAAAATCGGCAATTTGATCCGACCGTTTTACATAGAGTATAAATTTGTTTTTGCGAGACGTTAATTTAAAATCGACTCCAAGGTTTTTGACTTTTTTCATGAGACGAATCACACCTTGAAGCCATTCTTCATCTTCGCTGGATACTTCTAAGTGGTAATGCGAACTTTGCGGATGATTGACGCTACCTGAGGCTAAAAAGAGTCCCGTCATATAACCGGCAATGAGATCCGGGGTCGAAAATTGTTCCAAATAATCGCGACTCGATGACGCAAAATCAAGATGAATGGCTTCTAAAATCGTATCGACATGCGCATCAAAAACTATTTCATAAATCCGACTTTTAGAAAATCGGGTCGCGGTTTTATATTCAAAATGGGGTTTAAGATGAAACAGTTCTTCACTCGTTGCATAAATAAAATTGGCGATTTTAGAATACGTTGTGGTTAATGTTAACTTCGTCGTCGTTTTCGTCCAGGAAAATCGTCCATTATTTTTAATGAAACCCGCGAGCATGGCTCGTTTTCGGTCAAAGGAATACGGTTTCGTCGTGAGTTCTTCTTTAACAAGACTCGTAAACGATTGAACAGCTTTCATTATTCTTGGTTCATGAACTTATCGATATCCCGGTGATAAACAAGCACATCGAGGCGAGGATCGTTTCGTAAAGCCTTCGCCAAGGTTTCGACAAAGACAACCGAACGGTGACGGCCCCCGGTACACCCGACAGAGAATTCATAATAATGACGACCTTGTTGAATCACGACGTCTAGATACCCATGTAAATTGCTTTGGACTTGGTGGATTAAGGTTTGAAACATAGCTTGTCGTTCGACAAAGTCGATAATCTTGGTATCTAAGCCCGATAAAGAACGCAGGGCTTCATGATGAAACGGATTATCGAGAACCCGCACATCCATCACCATATCCGCATCCATCGGCAAACCATGTTTAAACCCAAAGCTCACCAAGGAGACGGTCATGACTTTTTCCGGCGTATGACGGAATAAACTAAATAATTTTTCTTTAAAGAAAGTCACCTTCATGCCGGTGGTGTCCACTAAATCATTCACATCAGGTCGAATGGCTTCGACCAAACTTAAATCAGTATCAATCGCTTTGGCAAGCGTATAACCTTCGGCTTGTAAGGGATGTAAATGTCGGGTAAGTTTATAACGCGATAAAATATCCGGTAAAGAAGCAACTAAACAAATAACATGAATGCGTAAGCCTTCAATATGACGGGCTTTTTCAATCGCTCGTTTGGCATTCAGTAAGTTGACACTAATGACGGTTTTAATCGCATTGACTTCATGATGTACAAGTTCAAAAAGTTCGGTGTAAAGATCCGCGGGAGGATTATCAATACAACGATATCTGAGCTCTTCAAAGGCAAGTAAAGCGGTGGTTTTACCCGCCCCAGACATACCAGTTAATAAAATGACATCACGGGAATGCATGATACTCTATTTTAACGTATTTAGAATAAATTCAAGCGTGCCATTTTATTTGGTCGCAATGATTTCAAAAAAACGGGCGTAATCATCAATCCAATACGTCGGTTGAATGGAGGCATCAAACGGCCGTAAGGACCAACTGACAAGCGCGGTATCCACACCGGCATTTTTGCCCGCATGATAATCATAAATCGTATCGCCGACAAATAGGACTTCTTCGGGTTTTAAATGAAAATGGTATAAGCATTGTAAGATTCCATCCGGATCGGGTTTTGGCGTTTTGACTTCATCCAACGTAATGATCCAATCAAACGTGTTTCCCAACCCGATGACGTCTAACGTTAATAAGGCGTTTCGTCGTAGTTTACTTGTAACAATGCCCGTGGCAATTCCTTGTTTTTTCAACGTATCAATCACCGAAAGAATATGGGGAAAGGCGACCGCGTATTTCGGGTAAAATGCTCGGGCTTTTTCCGCAAATTCTGGAATGAGTTTTTCTACATCTTCGTTAGGAAAATACGAATGAAGCGTATCCTTAATCGGAGGTCCCGATATTTTGAGTAATTGATGTAACGTCACTTTTTGATTAGGGGTATATTTTTCCACAAACGAAAGCATCGTCATAATAACGACAAGCTCGGTATCGGCAACCGTTCCATCTAAATCAAAAAAGATACCTTTATACATGACGTTTTTTCCATTGGTCTTGGAGGAGGTGGTTGGCAAGGATGGCGATGATCCCGACGGCAAAAAACACCCAGCCCCAAATCACACTCCATTGCCCTTGGTTGCCCATATTGTAGGTTGGATCACGAAGGGGTTCCATGATGCCGCGGGTTAATCCATACCAAACAAGATACCCTAAAGCGATATCCCCTTGTTTAATCCATTTTGACAGGCCAACACCCATGCCGAATTTCAACACGAAGAATCCGGTCAAGTTAATGAACGATTCAATCAAAAATAAGGGGGTACGGAACTCCCCAAAAATCGTCATTTGTTCACGTATAAATGTCGGTAACCATAACCATTGATTAACATCGGCCACGGCGCCATACACTTCTTGATTAAAGAAATTGCCCCAGCGACCAATCGCTTGGGCGACTAAAATCGTGGGAATCGCCCAGTCGACAGCCTGAATAATGTGAATGTCTTTACGCTTCAAAAGGACATACAGAATTCCAACGAGTGCGCCACCTAAGGCACCTCCCATAATCGCAAGTCCGCCTTCCCAGACGGCAAAGATTTTCCATAAGGGTTCTCCGGCAAATTCTAAATCCCATTGTCCCCACACATACCAAAGACGTGCCCCTAAAATACCGGCAGGAAAGGCAATGACAAAGACATCTTCGACAAATCCTTTTTTCTTCCCACGTTTGACGAATTCGTATTCACTCAATTGATAGGCAATAATCGCCCCCGTTAAAATAAAGATGGCGTAAAACGTCACCAACGGTGATTCAAAAGGAATACCTTTCGGTAACGGATACGTAAAAATCGGTTCAATACTTTCTAACGTTAAGTAAAAGAAAACTGCCGTGGGTACAATGAGTAAAATAATCGTGGAAGACAGTAAGGGATGGAATTGATCAGAAATATCTTTTTTTCCTTTTAAGCGAATGGCCGTCCATAACCATAGACCAGATAATAGGAGTAAAAAAGGATTGGCAAACGCCATCATCGTATCCCCTTCGGTACCGTCTTGAACGAGAGCAAAACTCATGACCCCTAGCCCAACTGCTGCTAAGAAAATATAAAAGAAATGATTAAGACCGAGTGTTTGATAAGGAGTTTGTTTGGTTAAAGGCAGGGCATAAAAGTGATTTAACGATTTGACAAAGCGATAGATTCCAAATCCGACGCCTGCACCCCCAAGAAATAAAAACGCTAATGTCGTAATATCCATAAGTTACCTCTAGGTTATTTTAACGGACTTAAGGGAATGTATCTACCCTTTATGACCAAGATATGACTTTAAGTATTGACCCGTATAGGACTTCGCCACCTTACTCACTTCTTCAGGCGTTCCCGTTGCCACAATCTGTCCACCACGGTCGCCCCCTTCGGGACCAAGATCAATCACGTAATCTGCCACTTTAATCACATCCAAATTATGTTCAATCACGAGCACTGAATCGCCTTGATCAACGATCGTTTGTAAGACACGAACAAGGCGGGCCACATCATCCACATGTAAACCGGTGGTCGGTTCATCCAAAATATAAAGCGTTTTTCCTGTCGCCCGTTTTTGAAGTTCAAACGCGAGTTTGACGCGTTGAGCTTCCCCACCTGATAAGGTTGTTGCCGATTGGCCGAGTTTCATATACCCCAAACCCACATCACATAACGTGCGTAAACGGCGAGCAATGCTTGTGCGATTTTCAAAAAACACGAGGGCATCTTCTGCCGTCATTTCTAAGACATCATGAATATTTTTGTCTTTATACGTGCAGGCTAACGTTTCTTCGTTATAACGTTTACCTTCACATGCTTCACATTTAACATAGACGTCCGGCAAAAAATTCATCGGAATGCGCTTAACCCCATCGCCTTGGCATACTTCACATCGTCCTCCCGGAACGTTAAAAGAAAAGCGACCTTTATCAAAACCTCGACTTCGCGCTTCAATCGTATCGGCGAATAAATCGCGAATTTCATCAAACACTTTCGTATACGTAGCAGGATTACTGCGTGGGGTTCTGCCAATCGGATCTTGGGAAATATTAATGCACTTATCCAAATAGTCTAAGCCTTTGATCGTTTGATGGGCCCCCGGGGTGACATCCGCACGTTGTAAGGTTTTTAAAATTGCTTGATATAAAATATCGTTAATTAAGGTCGATTTCCCCGAGCCAGAGACACCCGTGACGACCACGAGTTCGCCTAAAGGAATTTTGACATTCACTTTTTTAAGGTTATTTTCTTTCGCACCGACAATTTCAATGACCTTGCCATTGCCTTTTTTTCGTTTATTCGGAACCGGAATCGATTTACGACCGGAAAGATAATCACCGGTAATGGAACGCGGTTCTGCCATTAAGTCTTCTACGGACCCTTGGGCGATGACTTCGCCCCCATGCATCCCTGCACCCGGACCAATGTCGACGATATAATCGGCTTCACGCATCGTTTCTTCATCATGTTCCACGACGATGAGTGTATTGCCTAAATCCCGCATCGCTTTTAATGTGTTGAGTAACCGTCGGTTATCGCGTTGATGTAACCCAATGGAAGGTTCATCAAGGACATATAGCACGCCGGTTAATCGCGATCCAATTTGCGTCGCTAAGCGAATGCGTTGCGCCTCCCCTCCGGATAAGGTCATCGCGGTACGGGCGAGCGTTAAATAATCCAACCCGACGTTTTCTAAAAACCCCGCCCGAGAACTAATTTCTTTTAAGACCAAACGGGCAATTGTTTTTTCCGATTCACTCATTTGATCGGATAACCCCTCTAACCATTGATTGAGTTCCACGACGGAACATAACGTGACTTCATAAATATTTTTTTGTCCCACTTTGACACTGAGCACTTTCTCATTGAGGCGTGCACCATGGCACGTCGTACACGTCCGATCGGTAAAATACCGTTCATAAAATTCCCGCATCATTTCCGACTGGGTTTCATGATAAAGCCGTTCGAGTTTGGCTTTGATGCCTTCAATACGATCAAAGCGGTTGATCACATTGCCACTGGAGGATTTGAGTTGATATTGATGGATTTTGGTGGAGCCTTCTAAAATTACTTTCTTTTGAGCATCGGTGAGAAGGTAATACGGTTTTTGTAAAGGTATGTCATAAAGTTGACAGAGCATTTTAAATTCTTGCCAATAAAGATTCGGGGTGCCAATCATGTTTTTAAAAAATTGAATCGCCCCTTCTTGAATCGATAAGGTTGGATCCGGAATCAGTCGGGTAACATCCACTTCCCGTTTAATCCCTAAACCATGGCAATCTGGACAACTGCCAATGGGCGCATTGAAACTAAATAAACGGGGTTCGAGTTTAGGAACGGAAAAGCCACAATGCTTACAGGCGTGATGGGAAGAAAATAAATGATCCACACCCTCAATATGCGCAATCATGTAGCCTTTAGACCAATCAAGCGCAAGTTCAATCGCATCGTATAAGCGAGACCGAATATCGGGTTTCATAACCAAACGATCAATGACAATCGCAATCGTATGTTTTTTATTTTTTTCTAATTCGCCGACTTCATCAATCCGTACAAATTGGTCATTCACACGAACCCGTTCAAAACCAGCACGTTTAATTTTATCCAAGGTCACTTTATGCGTGCCTTTTTCGTTTTGAACAAGCGGGGCTAAAATCTGAATTTTTGTACCTTCCGGTTGCTGTAAAACAACATTCACCATTTGCGGCGATGAAAAGGCCACAATCGGTTCATGATGCGTGGGGCAATAAGGCACACCCACACGGGCAAACAAAAGACGAAGATAGTCATAAATTTCTGTGACGGTTCCCACGGTCGAACGGGGATTATGGGAGGTAGTTTTTTGATCAATGGAAATCGCAGGCGATAAACCTTCAATGGATTCGACATCCGGTTTTTCCACATTACCAAGAAATTGACGGGCATAGCTCGATAAGGATTCGACATAACGTCGTTGTCCTTCCATGTAAATCGTGTCAAAGGCAAGCGTGGTTTTTCCACTTCCCGATAAGCCGGTAAAGACCACAAGTTTATCTTTGGGAATGGTTAAATTGACCGCTTTTAAGTTATTTTCACGCGCTTCTTTGATAACAATATGCTTTAAATCCATAGTTAAAACCTCAAACTATTATTATAAACTAATTTTGCCAAGATTGAGGTAGGATACCTTATGCCTGCTCGGGTTGATGAACGACACCAAAGAACGTGATAATGCCGGATGCTGTGGTAACGTAAAACGCAAACGATCGATCAATAATAATTTCAAGATTCGGCGGAACTGGCATCGATGTTGTTCCGACATCCGCTTCCGTCACCGCCGCCGCTTCAAAGCCTTCGGCAAACACATCAATACGGGCATCCTGCGTTAGAGACTGGACATATAAATCGTCACCTGCACGCGATAAATCGGCAATGCCCGCGGTAAAAAGTGAAGGAACCCTATCGTGATACCACGTTTTTAAATTCAATTTATTTTGAATCGAAAAGGCAGGAATATGGAGACGAACATCCTGTGCTTCCATAAGTTCGTTTTGGTTCGTTAAAAACGATAAGAAAGCGTCATCGGCTAATAAGGCATCGACGGAGGATGATTCGGAAGGGAGGATGAAATGAAATTGGTAATCGCCATACGCTTGATCTTGGACGATGGTCATTGTTTCATCCTGATAAACTTTGGTGTTGCGTAAGGTTTTTGGCATCATCATCACAGGCATGGTGTCTCCGTTATCCGCCGTAAAAAGTGATGCATAATGCTCTGCCTCTTCGTAGGGTGTTAACCAGTTTGCTCGAAGATAAAACGTATTATACAAAAGCCATTGTGTGGAGGCTTGAATCGATAAATCATCGGGTTTCACGTCTAAAAAATCATTCGTTTTGTCATTGATCCAATTAGCAATGGCGGCTTGATCATCTTCACTAAAATCAGAATGAAACACTTCTGCAAAATACGTTTCTGCTAAACGTTGGGGGAAAGCGGGAACAATCGGAAAGGAATCACGAACAAAGATTCCATTCGCCAGACGGGATTGAACCAGGGGTTGGGTTTTATTGATAACTTGTCGATACGTTTGTTGAAAGCCCTCATAAATCGCTTCATGCAGGGCATCGTCACTAGGCATCCCAAGTAAGTTTTGAAGTTCCGTTCGGGTCGTTCCTTGACTTGCTTCATAAAGCATGGCCATCGTCACATAACTTGATAGGGGAGAATACACAAGATTGTCCTGCTGATCCATCGCGGGAAACGCCTGGGCTAAAAAGGGAATTAAAGGTGCAGCTAATGAAGCTTCTTGACTTCGATCCGTGACGGCATTCCACGAAGGATAATCGACCGTGTTTAAGGCCGTTAAGCGTCCAAACGTTTGTTCCATGCCATTATTCGGTGCGGTCGCATTCAAGGTTAAGGCGACAATCAATACCGAGAACAAGGAGGATAAAACACTTGTCATCACCCAAGGGCGTTGCAAGAACGGTTGACGTCTTGGCCACGTGGGTTGTGCCAGAGAACGATGAAACGAACGAAAATACGCTTGTCCCGATTGCGCAATCTTATCTTCCAGTGGGGTTCGTATATTGTTCATCGATAGTCCTCCTTTATTTTTTCTAAAATACTTTGATACCGTTTATGGACGGCCGATACCGAGAGATTTAAGAGGGCGGCAATGGTTTCAAAACCAAGGTCATACACCAAACGATAGGCGAGGAGTAAATTTTCTTGATCACTGAGTTGTTTATGCCAGGTTTGAAACATATCTGGTTTTTCTAAACTTGTCACATAGTCATCGTAGGCATCTTGCCAGGCGAGTTCTTTTTGTTTAGCAAGGACATTTAAGGCCGTGTTTTTTGCAATTAAGACGAGCCAGGCTTGGAGCGAATCTTGATGCTGACATGTGGGCGCTTTGTCATAGGCCTTTAAAAATACGTCTTGCAAAACATCTTCACTCGTCTCATGATGTTTTAAAATCGAGTAAATCACGACATAACATACGCGATGATACCTCGCATACACAACATCAAAAATCGCGTGATCTCGTTTTTTAAAACGGAGGAATTGCGCTGGGTCAAGGCGTTGCACGGTTCCCATACGTCCTCCTATTCTTAAAGACCGATTTCACGTTGATTTTTTTCACCGTATCGTTGAATCATCGTTGCAAGTCGTTTCTTTTTCATCTACAATCTTTATGGACGGGACGTAGCACAGCTTGGTAGTGCGCTACCTTGGGGTGGTAGAGGTCGTGAGTTCGAATCTCATCGTTCCGACCATTTTTTATTTTTTTCGACGTTGAAGTTCCACTTCAAGTAATAATATCGCCGTTTTTAAATCGTCTTCGGAGAGTTGGATCGCTTTATCCACAAGCCCACCGACCGTCATTTTTGTATACACAAAGTCGGAAAACGATTTGAATTTGGGTTTTTCCGGAAGAGCATCCCCAGGTTTTTCGGGGGTTTTTTTCGGAAATAAATACGCTTCTAAATCGGGCAATAAGGTCATGAGATTCGCTTCGGTATCCATGCGAATAAGCGGATTAAATTTCGCCATCGCCATCGCGATGATTTCCGGATAAATACCAAGACTTTCTGAAAGATTATCCGCGGTCACATATTTAAAGACGGAATCGGTTAATCCCGCATAAATTTTCTTGTAAAGCGCTTTGTTGGCTTTCATCCCTTTTATTTTAAACATTTTTTTGAAAAAAAACATCTTCCGAAGAAGATGTCATTAGTTTCTTGGTACACCATATAGGGCTCGAACCTATGACCCGCTGATTAAGAGTCAGCTGCTCTACCAACTGAGCTAATGGTGCATCGCTCATTTATCTTACACGAAACGCCCCTTCAATTCAAACAAAGAAAAAGGAATCCGAGACGCGGATTCCTTTGGAAATCAACTTAGGCTTGTAAGATAAAGTCATCCACTTCTAAGGGAAGTAGTTGTGGCCCAAAGTTCCACCCCATGATGCCTTCATAAGTGACATACGTATCACTCCCCAATGTCGCTTGTGAGAAAATATCATACATCGCTTGACGCTTGGCTTGTCCCACGTGATAGTTCATATACATGTTAACCGTGTAGGCATTGTCACCGTCGATGACTTTCATGCGAATGGCTAAGTGATTGGCAGCACCAATCGGTAATTCACCCGCGGTAATCACTTCAAATTGTAAATTGGCGAGACGCACCATCGAACCATCGCGGTAACGTTGCGCGTTGTTGGCCACGGAGGTGGAAGAAAATTGACTTGCGGTGAGTTGACGGATGACAATTTCAGGATCGGTTGCCGGTGCCAGTTTAATGTTGGTAATCCAAGAAATTTGGCGAGAGCCTCCAAAGGTCGCTGCGTCGCCGGTCACTTCAATGAAATCACCAATAGCAAAGCTATCACGCCACTCGATATCCGGGCGATAAAGTGCCATACCGTATTCCCCAGAGGTAATAAAGGCGGTATTCCAGTCCGTCATGATCCCAGAGACAAAACCACGGACGCGAACGATGGCCGCATTACGCGTTGATCGCGGGGCATTTTGTAAGGTTTCATCGACATAGGTTAAGGCTTCATCGTTATTGCGTGTAAAGTTGGTGGATAAAGGAATTAAGGGGATCGTGGAAGAATCCACTTCTTCGGCTTCGACTGTTAATAAAAATTCACGGCTCGTCGTATACGTTTTATTATTGGCATCCATCGAAGCCACTAAGGTGAGCGTTGCTTCAATGCTAGGTTCACCAAAGGCAGGTTGTAAGATCGATAAGGTGTAAATCGAAATGGAAATTTGATTTTCAACAGTGGCTTCAGGATTGGTAACAAGCGTAGCTTCTTTGAAAATAAAATAAGCAGACGATGCTTCGTTAATCGACCAGTCTAAGGTCACTTCATAATCCGCATCCTCATCAAAGGTAATCATTTCACGAATGAGCGTCAAATTACCTTTCACCACTTGGCGAATATCTTGTTCCAGGGTTTGACCATCACTTTTGACAGCGACCGTAGGGGTGGCATCAATCGTGGCGTCTAGTAGAGCCGCATAGGCATCGGTTGAGCCACAGGCACTTAAGACAAGGGTACCAAGAAACGACGCGATGAACCAGGTTTTTTTAGCCATATCCAATCCTCCTTAAGAATTGATGGGGGTGATTTGCACCCCATTGTGTAACTGTAATTGATAGTTATCAAAGTAAGGGGCAACATAGCCACTCACTTCATACGATTGGCCGAGTTCGAATTGGGTTTCTGAGACATAGGGGAACATCCGACCATCCACGCGCAAGTTAAAGGACACTTCTGTACCATAGTAATAACTGTAAAGTGTCATATTGTTATTAGCGTCTTTCCGGTGAAATTCACCCACGGTGACATCCCCACTTAAATCATCATCGGGGTTTATCGGGCGGGCACGAATGGTAATGCGTGTTCGAACAAAGAACCCGTTATAAGGGGCAAAGGAATTTGGGAATTCCACGGTAATATTCGTTAAATCAAACGGTTCATAATCCCCGTTCATGCCGTTCGTGGCAAGCACTTCGTCATAATCCGCATTTCCTGGACGCGTAATGAGAGAAATTGGATAAAACGGATGGAACGTTTGCATGATTGGATCGGTGAGTTGGACATTCTCATTAAACGTCGTCGCTTTCGCGTACAGTTGAATGACATCCCCGGGTTGACTAAAGGGAAGATCATTATATTGAGTAAATACAAAAATTGAAGCATAGTTGCCATTGCTATCAGGATGGAAGACATCGCGAAGAATGGCGTTAGAGCCAATCGTGGCCACGACAACCACTTGAAAGCGTAATTTCGTCGAGTTGGTAAGCGTAAAGGGGATTTCATTGCCGTCATTATCGAGTACTTTTTCACCAAACTTGTCTTCGAGCGGTAAGGTGGTTCCAAAAGCTTTACGAACAAAGCGAATGCTCACATCATAAACGGTATCGGAATAATCAAAGGAAGGATCATTGCGGAACCCATAAATTCGAGCGCCGGTGCGGGCCGCATATTCTCCTGCCGCTAAAAAGGCATCTTTGTAGGGGGTAATCGAGGAATCTTCAAATAATAATGCTTCCGAATACGCTTGTTCAACGATTTCTAAATTCAGTAAGCGTAAATCGCCCCCGGTGGGAGGTTGATACCACACAAATCCTAAATAGCGAGATCCTGCGGAATCCGTTAATCCAAAGACATCGACATCATTGACAAGGACAATCTTGGTTGCGGTCAATAATTTTTCTTTGGTAAAGGCACTGGCAGCGTTCCCCCATGGTTGAATTTTGCCGGTGGATTCAGGGGTATTAATGCCTAAAAAACGTACGGCGACATTTTGATTGCCAACATTAAAGCGGGCGGTATCGCCATCGGTGGTACTGCGTAAGGTAACTTCGCCAATCCCATCGCGGATAAAGTCTTTGCCCGCATACGGTAACGTTAACTTTAACGCATCCGTTTGCGCGGTGTTTAAATCATTGGGGGTTAATGAGGGGAGTGTGCTTGAACTTGTTTCGCCACATGCGGCAAGCAGAAGGGCGGTAAAAAGCGTCAGAAGCCAAGAACGTTTCATTATTCCGCCTCAACGTAACGGCTTAAATTCGATTGCACAAAGTCTAAAACTTCTTGAGCGGTTAACATTTCTCCGTCTTTTCCATAGAAAAGTATGGGGAAAATCGTATCGATTTGTTCACGAATATCGCTACTCCCGACAAAGCCTGGATCCACGAATTTAATCCAGCCTTTTTCGGCATTACCATATTCATTGGCGTTAACAATCGCGGAATCAATTTTGGATTTATCGCTGGCGTTAACATTGGTGGAGCCTAAGTAGCCTTGATAGAAGGTGGAGTTGAGTCCGCTTTCTGTCGCGGGGTAATAACCCGCGCCAACCGCAAATTGCGTGTTCCCTGGGTTGGTTGTCATATAACGCATAAATAACCAGGCGGCTAACACTTTATCGGGATCACGGTTGGTGAATAATGCCATGTTCGTCCCTTGGGAGATGACATATTTACGGCTCGCATTTTCATAAGGAATCGGATGAATCGTGACTTGGAAAGCACCGGCAGAAGGGACGTTATTAAACACCCCAGCGGAGGAAGAAATCGTTAAGACGGATTTATTCCCGCGGAATGGTGCGGAGTTATAGCTGGTTTCACCAAATGAAATCGGAATGGCTAAGATGTGATCATCATGTAGTTCTTTAAAGAAATCAAGCATGGTGGCCACTTCGCCATTATTGAAGCGAATATACCCTTGGGTAATGTCTTCACCCATTTCCGTGTAGGTTTGTCCCCATTGACGGGTGGCAGTAATAAAGAAGTTGGCCATGGAGTCATACGAGAACGGACGGAATTCTTCTTCTAAGACCGCGGAGAAATCAAGCACTAAGGCATAACCGCTTGGGGCGGTCACCCCATCTTTATAAACACGATAATCGGCATTGACAGAAGAGTAATACACTTTTTTACCAAAAATACCGGCATCGCCATCCATATCAAGCGTCGTTTTCATTTCATCTAAAATTTTTGTCCCGCTCGCACGGACCTCTGCCCAGGTTTGTGGAATCACAATCGTTTCATCTAAGGACGCCATAAAGTTAAAGAACGTTTGGTTGGCGACCATGACTTCGGTGGATTTATTAAAAGGAAGCCCTAACGTATACGGATTGCCTTGTTCATCAAATTGGTACGAACGGTTTTCGGGCATGTAGTCCGCGACAAAGTCAGACACATCTAAACCATATTCTTCCGATTCGATAAAAGGATCAAGCGCCAGTTGAATCGAGGAACGAATATAGTTGGCGAAGTGATCAGGGTAACCAACCGCTACTTGGGGATAACTACGGGAGGTGACCGAAAGGTTAATAGCTTTCAGTAAGTTATCATAACCTCCTTTGGAGGTGTGGGTGATTTTGATATTGGGATATAACGATTGGAATTGGGTAATTCCCGCATCAATGGATTGGGAAACAGCTGCCCCAAATCCGGTCCAGAAATTAATTTCAATCGGATTGGCTTCTGTGTATTTTTCAAGGGATTCGAGTTCGATGACTTCCGGTAATTGCACTTCATAGGTTGCGGCGTTGGAGCATCCTGCAAGTGCCATAGTGAAGGTACCGACGAGCGCCACCCATGCATGTTGTTGTTTTGCCATAATTATGTTCTCCTTCGATGGTTTTTCCATCTTTATTATGCCATAGACTCAAAAAGACTTCTAACCTTTAATCCCGCTGCGACTGACCCCCCTCATGATGTAGTTTTTAAAGAGCATAAAAATCACAAGTAACGGGGTGGTAACGACCACACTCGCAGCCAATTTGATGTTATTCCAGTTGGCAAACTCCGAGGATTGAAAAATACTCATTAACCCATTACTGACCATGAGCATTTCATCGGTTTCTGTCACCAGTTGAGGCCAAATATAAGCATTCCACGTTCCCATCATATCCAAAATAATAATCGTCACAATCGTCGGCATCGCCATCGGAATCATGACTTTCCATAAGTATTGGAAATCCCCATAGCCGTCGACCTTGGCCGCAAGATAAAGTTCATTGGGAATTTGTTGGAATGTTTGCCGTAAAAAGAAAATATAAAACACGGAAATCCCAAACGGTAAAATTAGAGCTTGGAACGTATCGCGCCATTCAAGAATTGAAATCGTTTGGAAGTTAGTAATAACCATCATTTCCCCAGGAATCATCATCGTGGCAATCATGATCGTAAATAACGGTTCTTTTAGACGGAAATTAAGACGCGCGAAGGCAAACGAAGCTAGGATGGTGGTCACCACCGTCATCGCCATCGTCGAAAGTGCGACGATGATCGTATTAAGATAATATCGACCAAAATTGACATCACTCGCCGCTCCAAAGACGCGTACAAAGTTGGCAAACGTAATTTCTGGAGGAAAGAAATAAAAGACCCCCGTTGTTTGTTCAAGTTCAAGTAAGGCGTTGGATTTAAAAGCGGTAATAATCATCCAATAAAACGGAATGAGAATAAAGGCAGCAATAAGGGATAAAAACGTGTAAAGGAATATATTGGAAAGGAGTTGCTTACGCTTATAGCGTTTGAGTTCTTCCGGAGAGGCAAAATATAATTCGCGTTCCATGCGTGCTCCTTTCTAATAATGAATGCGCTTTTTGCTAATCGCAAATTGCACCGCGGTAATGACCAAAATGATGAGAAGTAAGATAATGGAACCTGCCGCTGCCCGTCCGGTATCCGTCCGCATGTCGCGGTACACATACCCCACGACCGTGACCCAGGTTAAACCAGTGGAACCACCAAAGTTAAAGGGACCGCGACCAAAAATACTAATGACGGAGGAATACACTTTAAACGCGCCAATAAAGCTTGTAATGGTAATGTATAAAATCTGGGGTGACAGTAAGGGAACGGTAATCCGGTTAAAAATCGTTTTCCGGTCCGCCCCATCGATACGCGCGGCATCGTAATATTGTTTATCAATACTCGCGAGCCCCGACATAAAGACTAGAATCTTAAAGGCAAGGCCATTCCATAAGAAATAAACGATTAAAACGACCGCCATCGCGAGTTTAGTGGCCCCATCAGCCCCGACCCAGTTAATGGGATTATCGGCGGAAATCAACCCTAACGAAATTAAGAATTGATTCATTAACCCCGTATCATATTTGGAAAAAATGACGTTAAACACCATTCCTAAGGCAATCCCGTTGGTAACATAAGGTAAGAAAAAGATCGTTTGGAAAAAACTTTTTAATGCTTTGATGTTATACAGCGCCACGGCAATGAGTAAACTCACAATAATCGATAAAGGCACAGAAATGATGACAAGAAGAATCGTATTCCACAAGGCATCAATAAAGGTGGGATCGGATAACACCGCCATGTAATTCCCAAGGGATGGGAATAAATCAAAGGTATTACCAAAAAGCCACAACCCTGCGCCGGGAGCCCAGGCAAAGTTATCCATAAAGGAAAGTAAGACGGTATTGAGAATAGGGAAGAGAATAAAAATCGTTAACAGTAAAAAGGCAGGAAGTAAGGCAATTGTTGCTTTCCAACCGTCCCGTTTGTGTTCTAACATTATTTCAACCTCGCCCCGGTGGCGGCATCAAAGACAAAAAATCGTTTAATCCCAAAGCTCACCGTTTCTTCTTTTGCGTAATCACGCAGTTCACTGGAAACGATGATCCGTAAATTATTCGTGGAATCTTTCATTTTACCGACAAAGGAAATATCACGGCCAATGTGCTCGACAAAGCTCACCGACACATCCATTTGATGAGGAAGTTTTTTATCAATCGTAAAGTGTTCAGGACGAATCCCAACTTTAACGGAACCCTCGTGAGCATACCCTTGATCAAAGGCTTTACCTTGTAAATAAAGCACGCCTGCTTTGATCTCACCATCGACGATATTAATCGCGGGTGATCCTAAAAACTTGGCGACGAATAAATTCACCGGATTGTCATAAACTTTTTGCGGTTCATCGACTTGTTGAACAACCCCATGGTCCATGACGACAATAAAATCAGAAATCGACATCGCTTCTTCTTGGTCGTGGGTGACGAAGATGGTAGTAACTCCTGTTTCGCGTTGGATACGTTTAATTTCTTCTCGGGTTTGTAAACGTAAACGTGCATCTAAATTGGATAACGGTTCATCCAAAAGTAATACACGTGGTGATTTGGCAAGGGCACGGGCAATGGCCACACGTTGTTGTTGACCCCCGGAGAGTTGTTTCGGTTTTCGGTCAAGTAACATTTCAATGTCCACGAGCTTTGCGGTTTTAAATACAATCGCTTCCATTTCCGCTTTTGTGTATTTACGACGTTCACCGGTTTTAGGGTCTTCGTAATCCTTCACGTTTTCTAAGGGAAACATGATGTTTTGACGAACGGAAAAATGAGGATATAACGCATAGTTTTGGAAAACGAGGCCAATACCACGATTTTCTGGAGGAATATCGGTGACATCACTATCGCCAAAGAAAATGCGCCCTTCATTCGGACGATGGAGTCCGGCAATCATATACAAGGTTGTGGATTTACCACATCCTGAAGGTCCTAGTAACCCGACGAGTTTTCCCGAAGGAATTGCCAAGTCCATTTCTTTCACCGCGTAGACAGGTTCTGCCTTCTTTGAGGTAAAGATTTTTGTGAGTTGTTTTAAGCGAACTTCCATGAACGGCCTCCTCTAAACATGCCTTATTCGGCAACATTTCATTGTAGCATTACTTCCACGATTTCATACCCAACGACCCCAAGAAAAATTAGGACGTGGTTGAAGTGTCTAAACTCGCTTTGTAATCCAATAATTGTTCTTCCCGATGGAAGAGGAGTGATTGTTTACGATCAACCACGCGGGTCAACGCAACAAAGTCATGTAGGGAACGATAATTTTTGGTAAAGATCATAAACGTATAGGAAATAAGAATGGAACCAAGGATCGTATAAATACCCAGCACGAGTGTAGCGGTAAAAGCCATAAAACGAAGTAAGTGCTGCCACCAGGCTAAGTAATAGCCATCTTTATTGACCACACTTAAACCAAGAGCAAGTTTTCCAAGGGTGCG
The DNA here is from genome assembly GCA_030834445.1 of Bacillota bacterium. Taxonomy (GTDB): domain Bacteria; phylum Bacillota_I; class Bacilli_A; order RFN20; family CAG-826; genus UBA970. The sequence goes on along the minus strand of JAURFC010000003.1, from coordinate 43,146 downwards.
TCCTTCTTTCAAAAGTAAAGGAATCAAGAAATAAAAAATAAGGAGGCTGATGGAAGCAGCAATCGCAAGAATTTCTAAAAAGAATTGATTGATTTGTTGGGCTAAGGTGACATACGGTTCATAGGTCGCTAAATCGGCAAGGGCATCATTGAAGGCGTTGGTGTAAAACGTGGCAAGAAGTCCTTGCTCATCTTCTGAAAGATTACTGCGTTCGACGGCGCGAACGGTGGTGTCACCTTCGATAAGTTCAAAGAACGTTCCTTCCTCATTGATCTTTAAAATCGTTTCGTTATACCACGTATCACTAAAGATAAACGGTTCGGTTTCTTCTAAATATACTTTGCCATTTTTAAATTCAGAATAGTATTGATAAATCGCATCCGGTATCGCTTCGTTGGCTACAAAAAGAACTTGGCCTGAGGATTCATCTTCGGCATACAAATAGCTTGCAGTTTGATACGTGGTAAATTGCTCAGAAAGGGAGGATGTATCATATTGGCTATCATAAAAAGGGCCAATGGCACTGGAAATAAGAAATAAACTAACGAGCGTAAAAACGATAAAATCGAGGATCGCAGCCCCCGAGCGTTTGAGTAAGTTGCCATTCACGGCGAATTGATTTTGTTCCATAGTTTTATTATCGCGATTTATGATTGATTATTCAATAAAAAAAAGACCGACGAATCGGTCTTTTTATTTTTTGTTTTGCGAACCTTATTTAATGATTTCGTTGACGGTACCCGCACCCACGGTACGACCACCTTCACGAATCGAGAACTTTGTTCCTTTTTCAATGGCGACAGGGTGGATAAGTTCCACGTTAAACGTCACGTTATCACCTGGCATAACCATCTTCACATCCGCTGGTAATTCGATGACACCGGTGATGTCCGTCGTACGGAAGTAGAATTGAGGACGATAGTTGGATAAGAACGACGTATGACGGCCACCTTCTTCTTTGGTTAAAATATAGGCAGTCGCAGAGAACTTGGTGTGAGGCGTAACCGAACCAGGTTTGGCTAAGACTTGACCACGTTCCACTTGTTCACGAACAACCCCACGGAGAAGCACCCCGACGTTATCCCCTGCTTGGGCTTCATCCAGAAGTTTACGGAACATTTCGATTCCGGTAACAACGGATTTTTGCGTATCACGGATCCCGACGATTTCAACTTCATCGTTGAGTTTTAATGTCCCACGTTCGACACGGCCCGTCACAACGGTACCACGACCGGTAATGGTAAGGACGTCTTCGACTGGGATAAGCACAGGCTTATCGGTTTCACGGGTTGGGTTCGGAACATAGCTGTCCACCGCGGCCATGAGTTTAAGAATGTTTTCTTGTTCTGCAGCGTCACCGTTAAGCGCTTTGACAGCCGAACCACGGATAACCGGTAAGTCATCGCCTGGGAAACCGTATTTGCTTAAGGTATCACGTACGTCCATTTCGACGAGGTCAACAAGTTCAGCATCATCGACGAGGTCAACTTTGTTTAAGAAGACAACGATGAAGGGAACACCGACTTGACGGGCAAGAAGGATGTGTTCTTTGGTTTGGGCCATGACACCGTCGTTGGCAGCAACGACTAAGATGGCACCGTCCATTTGCGCAGCACCGGTGATCATGTTTTTAACATAGTCAGCGTGTCCTGGGCAGTCGACGTGAGCATAGTGACGATTCGCCGTTGCATATTCGATATGCGAGGTGTTAATCGTGATCCCACGTGCCTTTTCTTCAGGGGCAGCGTCGATTTCGTCATATTTTTTGGCCGTAGCACCACCCGCTTTGGCTAAAACGGTGGTAATGGCGGCGGTAAGCGTAGTCTTACCATGGTCGACGTGACCAATTGTACCGATGTTAACGTGTACTTTACTACGATCAAACTTTTCTTTTGCCATAAATTTCTCCTTTTATGTTTTACCTTTTATGGTTTAACTATCATATATTAGCGTAAGTGTAAATGAAAATCAACGATTATTCACTACTTACGAGTCGGCTTTGACGCCTGCTTTTTTGATGATTTCATCCGCGACAAAGCGTGGGGTTTCACCATAATGTGAGAATTGCATCGTATAGTTACCGCGACCTTGCGTAAACGAACGTAAATCGGTGACGTAACCAAACATTTCTGCTAACGGGACATCGGCTTCAACGACTTTGGCGTTTCCACGTTGGGAATCCCCTGTCATTTGGCCTCGACGACGGGCAATATCACCCACCACGTCCCCATAGTATTGTTCCGGAACGGTCACTTCAATTTTCATGATCGGTTCAAGAATCACTGGCGCGCATTTTTTCGCTGCTTCACGTAAGGCCATACTTGCCGCGATGCGGTAGGCACCTTCGGAAGAGTCGACATCGTGGGACGAGCCATCAAATAAGGTCGCTTTGACATCGATAACAGGATAACCTGCGACGACACCACGTTCAAGCGCATCCTTTAAACCTTCCATGGTTGGTTTAATATATTCGCGTGGGACAGAACCCCCGACGACGGCATCCACGAACTCAAAGCCTTTGCCTGGGTTCGGTTCAAACTTAATCCAGACGTGCCCATATTGACCACGACCCCCGGATTGTTTGATATATTTCCCTTCACATTCAGCTTGACCTTTAATCGTTTCACGGTAACCCACTTGCGGTGCTCCAACGTTGACGTTGACACCAAATTCACGACGTAAACGGTCAACAATAATATCAAGGTGAAGTTCACCAACACCCGCGATAATCGTTTGGCCGGTTTCTGAGTTCGTGGAAACACGGAAGGTTGGATCTTCTTCAGCAAGTTTCATTAACGAAACCGACATCTTTTCTTGATCGCCTTTGGTTTTTGGTTCCACCGCTTGTTCGATAACAGGGGCAGGGAATTCCATTTTTTCTAATAAAATTTCATGCTTTTCATCACACAAGGTGTCCCCAGTCGTCGTGCTCTTTAAACCGACAACTGCACCGATGTCCCCCGCGTGGAGTTCATCGACTTCTTCACGGTGGTTCGCGTGCATTAAGACGACACGACCGATACGTTCTTTCACCCCTTTGGTGGTGTTAATGAGATAAGAACCGGACTTTAAGGTTCCGGTATAAACACGGACATACGCTAGACGACCAATGAAAGGGTCGGTGGCGATTTTAAAGGCTAAAGCGGCAACGGGTTTAGCATCATCAGGAATGACTTCTTCTTTCGTTCCGTCATTTAAAGTCCCTTCAGCATGTTCAATGTCGGTGGGACTTGGTAAGTAGTCAATAACCGCATCAAGGAGTAATTGCACCCCTTTGTTTTTATACGCCGAGCCACAGAGGACAGGGAAGAATTCGCCTTTTAAAACACCCTTACGGATGACGGTTTTGATCTCTTCTTCGGTAACCGGTTGTCCATCGAGGACTTTGATCATGAAGTCATCATCAAAGGCGGCAATCGCTTCGAGAAGACGTTGTTTGAGTTGCGCCGCTTTTTCTTTTAATTCAGCAGGAATTTCTGCAGGAATGGGAGCTTCATCCCGGTTATCGGAGTAGGTATACGCAATTTGTTTAATGACATCAATGATGCCTTTAAAGTTGGATTCAATCCCGATGGGGTATTGCACGGCTTCCGCATTCGCCGCTAGACGGGAATGGAGTGTTTCGATACACATATCGAAATCGGCACCAATTGCGTCCATTTTATTGGCAAAGACAATGCGTGGAACACGATATTTGGTTCCTTGACGCCAAACGGTTTCGGTTTGTGGTTCAACCCCGTTTTTACCATCTAAAACGGTAACAGCACCATCTAAAACACGTAAGGAACGTTCCACTTCAACCGTGAAGTCAACGTGTCCTGGGGTGTCGATAACGTTAATGCGGTAACCCTTCCAAAAAGCAGTGGTAGCCGCTGAGGTAATCGTGATCCCACGTTCTTGTTCTTGGACCATCCAATCCATGGTGGCAGCGCCTTCGTGGACTTCACCAATTTTATGAATTTTACCGGTGTAATAAAGAATACGTTCGGTAGTGGTCGTTTTACCCGCATCAATGTGCGCCATAATCCCAATATTACGGGTATGGTCAAAGTCGTATTTACGTTCTGACATGCGATCTCCTTTTTACCAGCGGTAATGGGCGTAAGCTTTGTTAGCTTCGGCCATTTTCACCGTATCTTCACGTTTCTTCACGGATGCACCCGAATTATTCGCGGCATCTATGATTTCATTCGCTAATTTGTCTTCCATGGTTTTTTCATTGCGTAAACGGGCGTAGGACACTAACCAACGTAATCCTAAGGTTGTTTTACGCGCCCCGGTGACTTCGATCGGAACTTGGTAGTTACTCGCACCCACACGGCGGGCTTTTAATTCCACTTCCGGCATGATGTTGTCCATCGCGGTCGCGAAGACATCCATCGCAGGTTTTCCTGACTTTTCTTCAATCTTTTTGAAGGCATGATACAAAATGTTTTGGGCAATTCCACGTTTCCCATCAATCATAATTTTGTTAATTAAACGTGTGACCAATTTGGAATTGTAAATTGGATCGGGTAAGACGTCACGTTTCGCAACACTTCCTTTGCGTGGCATATACTATATCTCCTGTTCTTATCCGGCTTTCGCAGCTTTTTTAGGACGTTTTGTTCCATAAAGACTGCGGCCTTGACGACGTTTTTCAATCCCAGCGGTATCGAGTGTTCCACGGACGATGTGGTAACGAACCCCTGGTAAATCCGGGACACGTCCCCCACGGATGAGGACCGTGCTGTGTTCTTGTAAGTTGTGACCTTCACCCCCGATGTAGGCGGTGACTTCAAATCCGTTGGATAAACGGACACGGGCATACTTACGAAGCGCGGAGTTTGGTTTTTTCGGCGTCATCGTACCCACACGGGTGCAAACGCCACGTTTTTGCGCAGAGGCTTGATCCAAACTACGCTTAGCAAGCGAGTTCCAGCGTTTTCCTAACGCGGGAGATTTGGATTTGTAGACCGGATTTTGACGGCCTTTACGAACGAGTTGACTAATCGTTGGCATAGATTCTCCTTTTACCGTATTGATACACAATACCGGGTGTATAATGGTGACCATTTTTAAAAGCCCTTTTTGGGCTTCGAGTCGACACGCTTACGATTATAAGGAAGGGTCCTTGAAAATGCAAGTAAAATTATACCTTCGTAATCGCTAAGGTCACTGTATTATTTTGTAAAGATAAAACCTCAAGGCGATAACCGAGTAAAATATCTTCATTCAAACGGTAATTGTCTAACTGATCTCCCGGTTGGAAAAGGGTAGCATTCGTAGCAAATCCCCCATTGATAAACGTGTTTTTACCGGATGACTCTAATAGATGGATCAATTTGAAATTAGGATTCAGGCTCCGCGAGGCGGTATTGGCATGCGCAATATCATAACGTGTATTACTACGCTGAGGCGCTTCGGTGACATACCGCGTGAATTGCCAGCGTCCATCTTGCAATAAATATTCGCCGACACGCGCATCGACATGATAAATCTTCAAACCCGGTTCCGTAAATTGACGAGGATAACGACCCGCATACGCTTCGGTCGCATCTTTTTGATGCAAGCCGGTCGGGGTATACAATTCCACCAGAAGATATTCATCCAATAACGTATGTTCATATTCTGGTGTTAATAACAAAAATTCACCGGTATCTTGAAAGGCCGATAAGGTCAGGGTTGTCGTGCCTGTCACCACGGTTGGAAACGTCCAACCTAACAAACTCTTGGAAAAGGGATTATGATCACCTACATTAAAATCCATCATATCGAGGCCTCCTAACGGTCCCCAATCGCCGAGACTTCGATCATAGGAGTAATAATCTTCTAAACCGAAGAGATGACCAAATTCATGAATAAAGACATGGGCATTGACTTCAAGTTCACCGAATTCATCACGGTAAGGTTCAAACAAAGGATCATTATCTTCATCAAAGAGGAACTTGCCATTTTCACTACGCTCAATCACCCCATCGTTATACATAAATTGATAACTCGACCATCCATAATGAAACATCGAAGGATTACTTGGATTAGCAAGACCCCCAATATAGGAAACAAAGGCCCAGAAAACATCCTTCTGGGTTCCAAACGCCTCATCGTTAGGATCAAAATCGACGGAATAGACAAAATAAACGGCATCCAAATACCCATCATCATCGGTATCAAATTCCACACCAGTGGTTTGATAGGTTTCTTTAAACCATTGAATCGCAGGATTGGTGATGCGGCTATTGAGTAATCCCGATTGATTGGATAATGCCACGGCCGTAATCTCAGGCGTATACCAGTCCGTGACCATACCGGTTAAGGAAAGTTGTCCATGACTGGAGGTGTGATAAAAACTACTCACAGAATGCCAGCGAAGGTCGTCTGCTTCACCAAAAAACGTGGTGTGAATATCCTCCTTGGTCCCTTCACAGCCTTTTTCTAACGCATCACACGCATAATCTGAAAACGAAATGGGAATCACGAGCACGGGAACTTCGCCCATTGAAGGTGTGGCCGTGCGATAGCCTTCATACGTGCGAATGTCGCGATACGTTAGATCATAGGAAGTAGGGGTGAATGTGGAGGTGGTCGCAGTCGATAGCACACTAACACCCACCAAACTAATACCGAGTAAGAAGGTCTTTAACATATTCGTATTGTAGCAAATTTATCCATGAAAAAAGAGGGTGATGTCACCCTCTTTTCTTAATTATAGAATACGCGAATTAATCGTCTAAGAAATCGTCGAATTTTTCCATCCATTGTTCATCGCTAGAACGATAGTTGGCTTTAATGCGACGCATCGATTCTTCCACCGAGAAGGCATCGACTTTTTCCGATTGAACATCTTTATCGAGTAAACCCCGTCCGGCAGGAATGAGTTTCCCGGTAATGACATTTTCTTTCAACCCATGTAAGGTATCGGTTTTACCGCGAATGGCCGCATCGGTAAGAACTTTGGTCGTTTCTTGGAAGCTGGCCGCGGAAAGGAAGGATTCGGTTTCTAAAGCCGCTTTGGTGATTCCCAATAAACGTGGAACCCCGACCGCTGGTGTCTTGCCCGAAAGTAAGGCGACTTCGTTCTTTTCGGTAAAGGTGGTAATATCCACTTTCGAACCGGTGAGCATATCCGTATCCCCGCCATCGATAATAAGAATCTTACGCGTCATTTGACGAATAATGACTTCGATGTGTTTATCGGCAATGCTGGCCCCGTTGGATTGATACACTTTTTGGACTTCTTTAATGATGTATTTTTGGACGGCGTTCATATCCGCAAATTTGAGTAAATCTTTTGGATAAATCGCCCCTTCGGAAATTTTGGCACCCGCGGCCACGGTTTGGTCAAGTTTGACACGTAAACGTGCACCAAATGGTGTGTCGTAGGTCATCGTATCCAGATCATTTTGAATCGTGACTTGGTAACGACCATTAATTTCTTCGACATTCGTCACTTTCCCAGAAATGGAAGCAATGACGGCTTCCCCTTTGGGACGACGCGATTCAAAGATTTCGCCAACACGCGGCAACCCGTCGGTGATGTTACGACCTGCAACACCTCCTTCGTGGAAGGTACGCATGGTTAACTGGGTTCCTGGTTCCCCAATCGATTGAGCGGCCATAATCCCAACGGCTTCCCCTAAGTCGACAAGGCGACCGTTAGCAAGGTTACGACCATAACATTTTTGGCAAATCCCGCCCTTAGTTTCACAACCAAGCACGGAGCGGATTTCCACGTCGGTCACGCCAGCGTCGACGATGCGTTTTGCATCTTTTTCATCCATGAGACGGTCGCTTGAAACAAGCACTTCGCCCGTTTTAGGATCGACGACATCACGCACGGGGAAACGTCCCACTAATCGACTGAATAAGGGAGTGATGACCGTGTCACGGGAGGTATCACGAATATCGTAGACATTCGTCCCATGGTCGGTACCACAGTCGGCTTCACGAATAATGACATCTTGTGAGACGTCCACGAGTTTACGGGTTAAATACCCCGAGTCGGCTGTTTTTAAAGCGGTATCGGCACCGACCTTACGCGCACCGTGGGTGGCGATAAAGAATTCGGAAATCGATAACCCTTCACGGAAGGAAGAACGAATCGGTAATTCGATATACTTTCCGTTCGGCTTGGACATTAAACCACGATACCCAATGAGCTGGTTAAAGTTAGACGCTTTCCCACGGGCACCGGAGTTAAAGATGATGTTGAGCGGATTGTCGTTTTTATTGGCCATGAGGTCCATAACAGAGGAGGCAATTTTCTTTTGCACATCTTCTTTCCAAATTTGGACGACGAGGTTATAACGTTCTTCATCCGTGAGCAACCCTTGTTCGAATTGTTCGGTGATTTCATCCACACGGCGATCCCCTTCGGCGATGATGTCTTTCTTGTTATCGAGTTTAACGATATCGGAAAGCGCCACGGTTAAGCCGGAGACGGTCGCGAATTCAAACCCTTGGTCTTTCATCTTGTCGAGAATGACCGAGGTTTGTGAGGTGCCATAACGGGCAAACACTTCTTTAATAATCGCCGATAAGTCTTTGGAACCAAACGGCGTGAGTAAAGGACGGCTCGCAATCACTTCAGGAATATTGGTCCCTTTGGGAACAAAGTATTCGTCTAAATCGACTTTGTAGTTCGTCGTGTTTTTATTGTTTAAATACGGGAAATCATTCGGGAAAATATTATTGAAGAAGACTTTACCGACCGTGGTCAATAAGTAGCCTTCATTCATCGCCGGCGTAAAGCCTGTTTTCTTGAGAGCCGCACCCGGTAAGGCGATACGGGTGTGTAAGTGAACTTGCTTGGTTTGATAGGCAAGACGCACTTCTTGAACATCGCGGAATACCTTACCTTCATTGGCTGCCCAAAGTTGGTACATTTCTGCGGTAATTTCACGCCCTTCTTGAGCCGCTTTTTCTGCTTTCTTTAAGAACCATTGTTTGGTATTTTCCATCGTGAGATAGAAGTTACCAATAACCATGTCTTGCGACGGGGTGGCAATCGGTAAACCATCTTTTGGACCTAAGATGTTGTTGGAAGCAAGCATGAGATTGATCGCTTCTTCTTGTGCCGCTTTACTTAACGGAACGTGAACGGCCATTTGGTCACCGTCAAAGTCGGCGTTAAAGGCGGTACACACGAGCGGATGTAAACGAATCGCACGACCTTCAACGAGCTTCGGTTGGAATGCTTGAATCCCTAAACGGTGAAGCGTCGGGGCACGGTTGAGTAAGACGGGATGATAGGAAATGATTTCTTCAAGAATATCGAAGACCACTTCATCATATGCATCGACTTTCTTTTCTGCTTGTTTGTGCGAATTCGCATAGCCACGATCAATGAGTAAGGAGGCAATAAACGGTTTAAGTAATTGAATCGCCATTTCACGTGGTAAGCCACATTGGTACATTTTGAGTTCGGGACCAACGGCGATAACGGAACGACCCGAGTAGTCGACACGTTTACCGAGTAAGTTTTGACGGAAACGCCCTTGTTTCCCTTTTAAGGCACTCGAGAGCGATTTGAGTTCGCGACCCGAACCACCGGACGATAACACCGGTTTGCCACGGCGACCATTATCAATGAGCGCATCAACCGCTTCTTGAAGCATGCGCTTTTCGTTGCGTAACATTGTGCTTGGCGCATTCATATTAATGAGATTTTTTAAACGACGGTTACGGGCAATCAGACGTCGGTAAAGATCATTAAGATCCGAGGTCGCAAAACGGCCTCCATCGAGTTGAAGCATGGGACGTAAATCCGGTGGGATAACCGGTAAAACATCTAAAATCATCCATTCAGGACGGTTGTTGGATTGACGTAAGGCTTCAATGATTTCTAAACGTTTTAGTAACTTCGCGTGACGTTGGCTTGTGGCCCCGGCGAGTTCTTCATTAATGAGGTTGAATTCTTGATCTAAATCCACTTCTTTGAGAAGGCGTTTAATCGCTTCGGCCCCTTCGCCAAATTCCGCACCAATGTGTTTACGAATGAAGTTGGTAATCACTTCAAAGTTAATCGGCTCAGAACGGTTTTCAAGTTTGCTAATGAGTTCTTCGGCACGCGCCGCTTCATAGCCTTCTAAGTTGCCTTGGAATTCTTTGATGACGGAGACAAAATCGACACGCCCCGTTTTTTCATCAATGACTTGACGATATTTTAAAATCGAGGAATTACCAGGATTTAAACAAATAAGTGTGGAACCGACTAAGTAGACGAGTTCTTCAAGTTGCTTTGCGTTAATGTCTAAAATCAAGGCAATACGCGAAGGAATGCCTTTGACATACCAAATATGGGCACACGGGGTGGCAAGTTCAATATGGCCCATGCGTTCACGACGGGCATCTTTGGTCATGACTTCCACACCACATTTTTCACAAACCACACCGACATAACGTTGTTTTTTGTATTTTCCGCAGTGGCATTCATAGTCTTTGCTAGGACCAAATATCTTTTCGCAGAAAAGCCCTTGCATTTCTGGCTTTTGACTACGATAGTTGATCGTTTCTGGTTTTAAAACTTCCCCATGGGACCAGCCACGAATAGCTTCAGGGGAGGCGAGACTGACACGAATTTTTGAAATTTTGTTAATACCGACCATGTTCATGTCCTCCTTATTCTTCTTCATCGACCATGTCGTTTTCATTGAAATCGATCACGGATTCTGAGGTAATCGCGCGAATGGAGGAATTAATCTTACGTTCCTCGGCAAGCGCTTGTTTGGATAATTGTTCCATATCCATTTCTTGGTTGGTTTCGTCATAAAGACGGACATCAATTGCCAACGCTTGCAGTTCTTTTTGGAGAACCTTAAACGATTCAGGAATTCCTGGGTTCGGGATGTCACGATCTTTAATGATCGCTTCATACGTCTTACGACGACCGACACGGTCATCGGATTTAATGGTAAGGATTTCTTGCAAGGTATTGGCAGCCCCATACGCTTCAAGTGCCCAGACTTCCATTTCCCCGAAACGTTGACCCCCATTTTGTGCTTTCCCACCTAATGGTTGTTGGGTGACTAAGCTATACGGTCCGGTCGCACGAGCATGTAATTTATCATCGACCATGTGGACGAGTTTAATCATGTACATGACCCCGACGGAAATACGTTCATCAAACGCATCCCCGGTACGACCATCAAAGAGGATGGATTTACCATCTTCATCGAGATCAGCTTTTTTCATAAGGTCCATGATTTCGCTATTGGTAATCCCATCAAAGACAGGGGTCGCAATTTTCATGCCGAGTTTTTTGGCGGCCATCCCTAAATGGATTTCAAGAATTTGACCAATGTTCATACGGCTTGGAACCCCTAACGGGTTTAACATAATATCGACGGGTGTCCCATCCGGTAAGAAGGGCATATCTTCTACTGGAAGAATGCGTGAAATAACCCCTTTGTTCCCGTGACGTCCGGACATCTTATCCCCTTCGGAGATCTTCCGTTTTTGAACGATGTACACACGGACAACTTCTTCGACACCGGGCGCGAGTTCATCGCCGCGTTCACGCGAGAAGATTTTGACATCTAAAACAATCCCTGCTCCACCATGCGGAACACGGAGGGAGGAATCTTTATCATCTTTGGTTTTTTCCGAGAAAATCGCGCGAAGTAATTTTTCTTCACTGGAGGGTTCGGTTTGACCTTTTGGCGTGGTTTTACCAACGAGAATATCGCCTTCTTTGACTTCTGCACCGGGAATAATAATCCCGCGTTCATCGAGGAACGCTTTGGCTTCTTCGGAAGTCGAAGGAATATCACGGGTAATCGTTTCTTTACCAAGTTTGGTCATACGGCATTCAAGCGTGTGTTCTTCGATATGAATCGAGGTATACACATCATCTTTGACAAGACGTTCTGACATGATGACCGCGTCTTCATAGTTATAACCATTCCAGGTCATAAAGGCGATGGTCACGTTTTGACCAAGTGCTAAATCGCCTTGATCCATCGCCGGACCGTCGGCAAGAATTTGCCCGGCTAAGATTTTTTGTCCGGGTTTAACAATTGCAACTTGGTTAATGCATGTTCCTTGGTTGGAACGGTTGAATTTTTGTAAAGGATAGGAAACATCTTGACCATCGGCATCCGACTTAACGGTCACCGAGCGGCTATCCACATAGTTCACCACCCCGTCATGGGCAGCAATCACAGCAAGACCGGAGTCACGGGCGATGGAGTGTTCCATCCCGGTTCCAACAAACGGTGCTTGTGGTTTCAGTAACGGTAATGCTTGACGTTGCATGTTAGCACCCATCAAGGCACGTGTCGTATCGTCATTTTCCAAGAAAGGAATACAGGCTGAGGCCACCGAGACGACTTGTTTTGGTGAAACATCCATGTAATCAACTTCATGGGGTGACACTAAAATGTTATCCCCATTGAAACGGGCAACGACACGTTCATCGACAAAGCTACCATCTTTATTCAACTTATTGGAGGCTTGGGCGATGATAAACGGACGTTCTTGTTCGGCTGATAGGTATTCGGTTGTTTCTAAGACTTTACCCGTCTTTTGATTGACTTTTCGGTATGGTGTTTCAATGAAACCATAATGGTTAACTTTGGCATAGGTGGCCAGGTTGGTAATGAGCCCGATGTTTTGACCTTCAGGGGTTTCAATCGGACAAATACGACCATAGTGAGAGAAGTGAACGTCACGGACGTCAAAGGACGCACGGTCACGTTTAATCCCGCCGCTTCCTAACGCCGAAATACGACGTTTATTGGCAAGTTCGGCTAAGGGATTGGTTTGATCCATGAATTGGGCCAAAGGATCGGTTGAGAAAAATTCTTTAATTTGTGCCGTTAAGGGTTTAATGTTCACCAAGCTTTGTGGGGTTACATTCGTAATGTCAGAAATCGACATTTTTTCCCGAATGGATTTCGCCATTTTGGATAAGCCTAAACGGAAACGGTTTTGAATGAGTTCACCCACCGAGTGAATACGACGGTTGGCTAAGTGATCAATATCATCGGTGTCGCCAAAACCATCCATGAGGTTTAAGAAATAGGAGAACGTGGCAAGCATATCAGGAATGGTGACGGTTTCATCGGTGAGATTGAGATCTGTTCCTACGATATGGGCAATCGTTTCTTTCTTTTCATTGGGATAGACTTTGACAAGATTGACATTGGCTGCCGGGTGAAGGTCACTATTGACTGTTAAGGTGAGTTGATGTGCGCCTTGTTCAAAGAAACGTTCTTGGCGTAGACCTTCCACGATTTCTTTGGTTAAAAGTGTGTCTTTGGCGAAACGAACTTCGCCATTGGCATCGATTAAATCTTCGGCAAGTACACGGCCATGAAGTCGGTTATACACGCCTAATTTTTTGCTGTATTTATAACGTCCAGCCATGCCTAAGTTATACCGTTTCGCATCAAAGAATTTTTGCACTAAGAAATTAGTGATCCCGTCATCGGTACGAGGTTCTCCCGGTTTCATTTTGGCAAAAATCGAATTGAGCGCTAAGTTGGTGGTCGTGGTATCGACGTCTTTATTCAGGGTGTTTAAAAGAATTTCTTTTTCACCAAATAAATCCACGATGAGTTGTTGAAGTTTTTTGGCGTAATCTAACGTACGTTGTTCTTTATTGGATCCTTCTAAGGTCGATTCATCGATTGCTAACAAGGCTTTTAAGAAGATAGACGCGTACATTTTACGTTGACGGTCAATACGGACCGATAAAACATCTTTGGCATCCGATTCAAATTCTAACCACGTTCCGCGCATCGGAATGAGGTCCGCTTTGAAAAGGAATTTACCGGTTTTATCCATCGACTTCGATAAATACGCACCAGGAGAACGACGAATTTGGCTGACGATGACTTTTTCAACCCCATTGACAATAAAGGTTCCGGAGTCGGTCATTAAAGGGAAATCCCCTAAGAAAACTTCGGATTCTTTGATGTTGCCATCTTCTTTAAAAATCAATCGTAAATTGACACGTAAAGGAACCGAATACGTCATATCACGGTCTTTACATTCTAAATACGAATAAGCGGGTGCATCAAAACGGAACCCTAAATATTCTAAGGTTAATGTTTCTGCATAATTATCAATCGGGAAAATGTCGCGTAATGCTTCATGCAACCCTTGTTCCAATAACCATTGGTACGATTGGGTTTGGACTTCCACAAGGTTGGGTAACGGTAAGGTTCCAGAAATCTTCGAGTAATTCACTCGATTGTTATCCATTTCCTTATAATTACGTTCCCCACCCACCCCAATTTTTAATGGGGATGTTAACGCGGGATTATCGCGACCTACTTTAACTTTTTTTGTCGTCTTCGTTGTTGCTTTTGCCATTGCAAATCTCCTTTAAACGATTGCTTTGTACACGTGATAGCCTTTGTCCCGTGTCAATAGCGTCACCTTAGAAAACAGGGTTTCTAAATACGTGACATGCGATAACGCACCTTTATCCTTACGAATCACCACATAGAGGGCGCCAGAAGGGGTAAGATGCTCCTTGCTTTGTCGGTAGAGGTTGTAAATCGATTGTTTCCCGGCACGAATGGGCGGATTAAAGGCAATCCCATCAAACATTCGTGACAATTCGTTCAATCCATCACTTACCACACCTTGGAGATCCAAACCAAGTTGTTGAGCGTTATGTAAGGCATCCGCCACCGCTCGATGGTTGATGTCGACAAGCGTAACGTCGAGTTCAGGATGGACACTTGCCATGACACATCCGACCGGGCCATATCCACAGCCAAGGTCTAAGAACGATCCGCTTAAGGTTTCTTGCAATAAAATCTTAAGGAGAATCTCGGTACCGGTATCGAGGGCTTTCTTAGAAAAGACCCCGCGGCTCGCATGAAGGGTATAGATACGTTGGGCAAGCGTGAATTGGACCGTATATTTTTTATCATCTTTGACTGATTGATTTTCAAAATAATGTCCGCTCATGCACCCTCCTTCATAATTAGGAAAACCTGCCTTCCGAAAAAGGCAGGTTGGTTTTACGTAAGAAAAAGCTTATTTGATTTCGACTTCGGCACCGGCAGCAACCAAGGCTTTTTTGTGTTCTTCTGCTTCCACAGGAGAAATGTTTTCCTTGATTTTGCTTGGGACAGCGTCGACGAGTTTTTTGGCATCCATTAAACCTAAGCCGGTAATGGCTTGGACGGCTTTAATGACCGCAACTTTTTGAGCACCCGCAGCTTTTAAGGTTAAGGTGACTTCGGTTGGTCCTTTGGCAGCGCCAGCTTCTTCAGCAGGAGCAGCGGCAACGGCAACTGGAGCAGCAGCGGTGACACCGAATTCGGTTTCAATCGCTTTGACGAGATCGTTGAGTTCAACAACGGTCATTTCTTTGACGGCGGCAATGATTTCTTCTTGTGTTAATTTAGCCATGTTTATTTCCTCCAATAGCTAGTGTAGTTTAGGCATGCGCGGCAGGTTTGTCAGCCACAGCTTTCACTGCGACAGCCAACTTGCGAATCGGGCCTTGTAAGGCCGATGCGAGCATCGATAACAATTGTTCTCTTCCAGGTAACGACGCAAGTACTTTGACTTGATCGGCCGAGAGGAACTTTCCATCTTGAAGCGCACCTTTGAGGATGAGCTTGTCGTTTTTCTTAGCGAATTTAACGACAGCTTTACTCCCTTCAAGCGCATCTTCGGTAAAAATGAAGCCGTTAGGACCGTTTAAGGTTTTATCTAACGTTGCATCGTTGACACCAAGCTTATCGGTTGCCCGACGGACCATCGTATTTTTATAGACGGCAAACTTGGAGTTAATCTTACGTAACGTAAGACGTAATTCGGAAAGTTCTGCGACGGTCATTTTTTGATAACTGACAATCAAAACAGAACCACTGGCTTTCGCGAGTGCTTCCACTTCCGATACGAGGGCTTCTTTTTGTTTTAAGATTTCCTTGTTCATTCTGTCACCTCCTTGGACATTAGTTTTATCTTTTGAGCTCTGAATCCAATGAGTGACTATCCTAAGATATCTTCCTCGGCAACTTGATTAAGCCACGTGGCCGTTGCTGTCTTTGGTTCTATCGAGCGCTCAAACAATGTAATTATCGACCGTCGAATGTAAACTTGATCGCCGGCCCCATGGTCGTATGGATGGCTGCGGATTTGAAGAACGCACCTTTCACAGAGGAAGGACGTGCTTTAACGAGGGTATCGGTTAAGAGTTGTAAGTTGTCGGCAAGTTTATCGGCTGAGAAACTCACGCGACCGATGGAAACGGCGACATTGGCTTCTTTATCAAGACGATATTCCACTTTACCGGCTTTAATATCTTTAATCGCTTTGGCAATATCCAAAGCAACGGTACCGGTTTTTGGATTTGGCATTAAGCCTTTCGGCCCTAATACTTTCCCTAATTTACCAATTTCACCCATCATATCGGGCGTGGCCACGATGACATCAAAGTCAAACCAGTTTTCACGTTGGATTTTTTCAAGTAAATCTTTACCACCGGCGAAGTCCGCTCCTGCCGCTTGGGCATCCGCTAATTTCGAGTTGGTGACCGCTAAGATCTTTTTAGTTTTACCGTTTCCGTGAGGTAGGACGATGGTCCCACGAATTTGTTGATCTTGTTTGGTCGTGTCGACATTGAGACGATACGAGACATCCACGGTTGCATCAAATTTAACCGTCGATGTTTTTTTCACAAGTTCGACGGCTTCAACAATTGTGTAGAGTTTGTTAGGATCGATGAGCTTGGCAGCTTCAACGTATTTTTTTCCGCGTTTCATATTATTTTCCTTCTGTGGTCATAACGAGCACAAGGCTCTGCCACGGTTTAGTCTTCGTCGATGGTTACACCCATGTTGCGGGCAGAACCTTCGATGATTTTCATGGCCGATTCAACATCATAGGCATTGAGATCAGGCATTTTGTATTCAGCAATTTTCTTTAAGTCCGAACGTTTGAGTTTACCAATTTTGGTGGTTTTGGCATTGTTTGAACCTTTTTCAATCCCTGCTGCTTTTTTAATTAAGCCAGTAACTGGCGATGTTTTAATGACAAAATCAAAGGACTTATCTTCATAAGCCGTAATGATGACGGGAATGACTTCCCCTTTCTTATCTGCCGTTTTCGCATTGAAATCAGTACAGAATTTTGGCATTAAAATCCCAGCTGAGGCTAATTTTGGACCCGGTTTGGCTTCGCCACCCGGAAGTTCCATTTTGACGACTTTAGCGATTCTTTTTCCCACGAGACAATCCTCCTGTTGTGTGAATTGTAACTAGTTCGTGCTGTGGTCAACGGACGAATCAAGTCCTTCCACGCATGTAACAAGTTCGCTGGACAAAAGTCCATGCTTGAAAAGTATACGCATCTTCGCATAAAAATGCAATCAAAATCGTACATAAAAATCCACAATTCCGCTTCGAACATAGACAAACGCAGGGAATCATCCTATAATAACCCCGAGTTAAATATGATTAACTTACAAAAAAACCCTTATCTAGTCGTACTTCTTAGTTTTATTACGGTCATTTTGATCGGAAGTTTTCTTTTGTCGACACCTTGGGCGAATGTTGATCAATCTTGGGGCAATTTTATTAATGCGCTCTTTATGGCCACTTCAGCGCTCGCTGTCACGGGTTTATCCGTGTATGCCGATGTCAGTGCTCAATTTACCGTGTTCGGTGAATCGGTGCTCATGGTGCTCATGGTATTGGGCGGATTAGGTATCATTACCATCTTTACGTTTTTTACGATCATCTTCGGGCGAAAAATTGGCATTATGGACCGTTATCTTCTCAAAGAAGCGCTTAATCTTACCACCATGCAAGGGGCCATTAAGCTTATTAAAAACATTATCTTTATCGCCTTAAGCTTTATCGCTGCAGGCGCGGTTCTGTATAGTTTCACCTTTGTTCCAGAAATGGGATGGGAAGAAGGTTTATTCCAATCGCTTTTCTTAGCCGTCTCCGCCTTTAATAATGCTGGACTCGATATTCTTGGCGATCAAAGTCTGATTGCCTATGCAACCAACGCCAATGTGCTCATCGTGACAATGATTCTCATCATTAGTGGAGGCTTAGGCTTTTTAGTCCTTATTGATATAGGGGCTGTGATTCGTGCCAAACTCTTTACCAAAAAAGATGCGGAAATTGATTTTTCCGATAAGCATCGTTTTAGTACCTATACCCGCATTGTTTTAACGATGACCGGAATTTTAATCGTTTTAGGCATGGTGACGCTTTTACTCACCGAATTAAATGTGCATCCGAATTTTACATGGAATGATGCGTTATTTACCTCCGTATCGTCTCGTACCGCAGGATTAACCGTGGTTTCGATTCGTGATTTAACCAACGCGAGCAAATACCTCATTATCGCGCTCATGTTTATTGGGGCCAACCCCATTTCCACCGGAGGTGGGATCAAAACGACAACCACCTTTATTGTGGTTTTAGCCATTGTGGCCCTTCTTCGCGGCAAACGCGTTCACGCGTTTAAACGCACCTTTACGATTGAAGCCATTCTCAAATCGATGGCCCTTATCATTATTTCTGTCTTCTTCTTAATCATCATGGTCTTAATTGTGGAATACGTGGAACAATTTAATACCACTTATCCAGTGGGAACCTTAACCGCGACAAGTATTTTATTTGAAGTGGTTTCCGCGTTTGGAACGGTGGGTTTCTCTGAAGGCATTACGCCTTATTTATCCGATACATCAAAAGTCATCTTATCGATTATTATGTTATTAGGTCGTATTGGTCCGATTGCGGCCATCTCGATCTTTACAGAAAAATTAAGCTGGAATAAAGAAAGTACTTTCCAATACGTGGAAGTCAACATTCCGATCGGCTAAAGGAGCACATATGGCAGAAAAATCATTTGCAGTCATTGGTTTAGGAGATTTTGGGTTAGCATTGACCAAAGAACTCTTATTATTACGGCAACAAGTCATCGCGATTGATAAATCCGCCGATCAAATTCAACGCATCGGATCGGATTTACCCTCCGCCTTTGTGGTGGATTCTACCAAAGGTCAAGCCTTAAAAGATGGCGGTGTCGGTAATGTCGATGTTGCGATTATTTCTTTTGGAACGAACGATATTAAAGATGCGATGATTACAACGTTTTTACTCACCAAACTCGGGGTCGAAGAAATTATTGTTCGTCTCGATAACGAAGAACATCAAGAAATGCTGAAACGTGTGGGGGCGACAAGCTTTATTCTTCCCACGCGCATCGCTGCCCGTTCGCAAGCGATTAAACTCGCTGGGAAAAATATCGCGGAATACTATGCGATGGAAGATCATGTTGGGGTTTCTAAATTACTCGTTCCCCCTACCTTTACGTCCAAAAAAATCGCCACCTTAAACTGGCGCGATGAATTTAGCATCAACATTATCTTCATCCAAAAATGCACCAACTTTGATAGTGAAGCGTACAAAGCAAATCCAAGTCAATTCCAAGCCCGCCAACTCACGTTTGGTAAATCCTTGGTAGCCACCCCCGATTTACTCATCGATGCCTGTGACAATATTTTAATTGCGGGCTATGATGATGATATCAAGCGCTTCTCAAATTATTTAAGCAAATTAAAAGATTAAGTTCTCGAAACCAATAAAAAAAGATGCGATGATCGCATCTTTTTATTTTGGTATGAATAAAACTAAATCTTATCAATATCCGCAAATTCGACTTCCACGGAGGTGGAACGACCGAAGAAGACGGTTTCAACCATGACATTCCCTGTTGATTTATCGATGGAAATAATTTTTCCTTCAGTTCCTTCTAAAGCCCCATGAATGACTTTGACATAATCACCGACCGCGTAACGATCATACATGCTAATGTCGATAAGACCCATGCGTTTAAGAATTGGTTCCATTTGATCGGGTGGCACGGGAATCGGTTTCGTCCCGCCCCCTGAAGAACCGACGAACCCGGTAACTCCTGGAGTGTTACGGACGACATACCACGAATCATCGGTCATGATCATTTCGATAAAGACATAACCAGGATACGCATTTTTTAAACGGGTTTTTCCAGTCGGAGCCCCATTTTTAAAGACGGGTTCTTCTTGTTCAACGACGATAATGCGGAAGATGAAATCTTGCATGTTCATTGAATCGACACGACGGCGAAGGTTATCTGCAACTTTATTTTCGTGCGAGGAATAGGCCGAAACAATATACCATTGTTTTTCGACATCATTGGACGTAAAGGTTGCGACGTGTTGGGACGGTTGTTCCATGATGTAATCCTCCTAGCGAAGCCCTTCAAAGGCTTGACGTAATTGACCGAGTAATTCGGCCACGGCTAAATCACCCATGGTTAAGGCAAAGGCGGCAAAAATGGTAATGGCAATCACGACAAAAATCGACCCGATTAATGTATCGGATTTTGGCCAACGCACACGTTTCGCTTCACGACTCACTTCGGAGCCAAATTTTCGAAGGTTCATAGTTCCTCACTTACTTTCTTGATGTACCGTGGAACGGTTACAACTCGGACAATATTTTTTTAAGGTGAGCCGTTGTCCAGCGACACCACTTCCTTTGGTAAAGGTTGTATAATTTCGCGCCAAGCATTCCGAGCAGATTAAAATAACTTTTTTTCTCATGATTGACTATTTATTAACCTTTATCATAAAAGAATATAACAAGGATTTAGAAGAAAGTCAACGAATTACCTTGAAGGATGTGAACCGATTAATCGCGGTTGTAACTGTTTGAGCATCCGTGCCACTTGCCGATAGTTTTTTTGAATGCGATGGCCAATTTCTTTTAAGGAATAACCGCGTTGAAATAACACAAGGACGACCCGCTGTTCCCAATCAAGATCATCTTCTTGTTCGAGTAACTGGACAAAGAGACTATGTTTCTGCTGATGAAGATATACGTCTTCCTCCCCTACAAGTTCCGATAAACTTGCGCCTTCATCCACCGGTTCATCAAGCGATACTGCATAATCAAGCCAATGGTGATGCGGTTGATTAAATTTCCGTAAGGCGTGCATGAGTTCCCGTTCCAATAAAACATGGAAATACGCATCAAAGTGAACCTTATCCGGTTGGTACGAATCAATGGCTAAATACAAGGTTTGATACGCCAAACTCAATAAATCATGTTCATCCAAAAGACATTTTCGATGCGCGGCTCGTAGACGCCTTACATAGTGGATCATTTTTGTTTGCATCAGCGTTTCAAGTAACGTCAGCGCCTCAGGTTGGCGTTGGCGAATAAGAAAAACAAGCTCATCATGGGAAACAGTTACTTCTTCCATGGATTGTTGAATTAAAGTGGGTGACGTTGACGATACACTTCGGCAAGAACAATCGCAACACTACTAGCGACATTAAACGATTCTAATTTCGGGGATAAAGGAATTTTAATGAGAACATCCGCGCGTTTACTCACCAGCGGAGAAACGCCGTTACCCTCGGAACCAAAGATAAGACCTATCGGTCCGCGATAATCAAAATCGCGATAATCTTTGGATGTTTCTGTGAGCGTTGTCGCAGCGAACCAATACCCTGCTTTTTTTAAAGTTTCCATCGCTTGCGATAAATTACTGACTTGTATGATATCGATATGTTCAAGTGCCCCACTTGCCACTTTATTGACTACGGGGGTGACATCCACTTGATTCATTTTTTTGACGATAATCGCATCGACATATAGGCCGACCGCGTTACGAATAATCGCCCCAAAATTTTGCGGGTCTTGCACTTCATCGAGCAAAATGACAAGGGGATCTTTTCGATTGGATGTCCGCGCAATAAAATCAGATAACTCACGATATGAAAATGGTTTAACATCGGCAATAATGCCTTGATGATTTCCTTGAACAAGTGACTTTAAACGTGCCTCACTTACCCTTTCTACGGTCACGCCAGCGGCTTGAATCACACGTAAAAGCGTCGCATCTGAAAACGTGTGATTCACATACACTTTCAAAGCGCGCCGAGCTTCAACGGCTTCTGTTACAGCGTTTTTTCCGTAAATCCATTGTCCCATGTTAACGTGATCTTCCGTCTAAAAGTAGTCTCAAATTATTCCGAAACGTGAAAGGATGTGGTGATATCAATGGGATCAATGGTTTGCCTTAACTCCTGTAAAAAGAGTAAGGCTGTGGATTGATTAATTTTCGATAAGGTGAGGGTCACACGCAATACTTTTTGTTGTTGATGCGTGGTCATTTGCGATTCGATTTGTTTGATTGTCACCCGAACGCGTCGTGCGGTTTCATGCACCGTGTTTAAGACGGGTTGATTGCCACGAACAAGAATAAAAATTTTCGGGGCTTTTCGGTTTACATACGCTTCAAAGCGGCGAAGCATAATCAAGGCAAATAAAGCCACCGCCGTTCCTAAAGTCGCTAAAACAAATTGTCCAGAGCCGGCTGCTAAACCAATCGCCATGACAAGCCATAAGGTGGTGGCGGTTGTTAATCCTTTGATATCAAACCCATTTTGAATAATCGTCCCTGCCCCAATAAAACCAACCCCGGTAATCACTTGCGCGGCTAAACGAGCAGGATCTCGTGTTTCTGATACCGGTCCAAATCCGTAAATCGATAAAAACATAATGAGTGCGGAACCTAATGCAACAAGAATATGCGTTCTTAACCCAGCAGAGTGACCATGATATTCGCGTTCATAACCAATGAGTCCGGAGAGGACCGTTGCCATGGTTAAGGAAATAAAGGCCAGGACAAAATTACCAATTTCAGGAGAGATAAAATCGTTGAGCAAGAAATCAATGAGCGGTTGGTCGATGGTCGTCATCATACGGACTGTCTCCTTTTAGACAAAGAGTCCACGATCCATTAAGCGTTGACGAAGGGCATCCGAGGATGCGTAATCTTGCCGGGCTTTCGCCGCTTCATAGTCAGCAAAGAGGGCTCGGTCGTCGGGGGTTAATGTCGGGTAGTGTAAATCTAATCCAAGTATAGATAACATCGTTCGAATTGTAAAGAATTCGTTAAGAAGGGCATTCGTATCGATGGGATTTTGCCGCAAGCGTTTATTAAGTTGTTTGACAACAGCGTGAACTTCGGTTAACGCATTCGCGGTATTTAGATCATCGGCTAAGGCTTGGAGGAATGCTTCCACCTCGCCTTCACCTTTAAGGGAAAATTCAAGACGTTGCAAACGAATCGCTGAGGCGACATACGCGAGGCGTATTTTTTCTAAATCATTTTTGGCATTAACTAACACGTCATAATTGAAATTCACCGGAATACGATAATGGGTCGCCAATAAAACGTAGCGTAATAAAGGACCCCCATAACTTGCAATAAAATCTTTGGCTAAAACGAGGGTTCCCGTTGATTTTGACATTTTTTCATCATTGAGATTGATAAATCCGTTATGCATCCAAATCGAGGCAAGACCATGCGGATGGAAAGCATGATGCTGCGCTAATTCATTTTCATGATGTGGGAATTTTAAATCAAAACCACCCCCATGAATATCCACGCGGTGCTGGGCAAAGGTATCATGAATCATCACGACACATTCCGTATGCCAACCCGGACGGCCTTCACCAAAGGTTGAGGGGAAGCGAATCCCCATCGTCGTTTTTTTCCATAAAGCGAAATCAAAGGGAGATTCTTTCCCTTCACTGCCTTCAACCCGTGCTCCTGCAAGTAGTTGTTCACGGTCCATGTGCGATAATTCACCATAGGATTCAATTTTTCCAACACGGAAATACACATCACCTTGGACTTCATACGCAAAGCCTTTTTCGAGTAAGGATTGAATGAAGATTACAATCGAATCCATGTGCTCGGTGACTTTGGGAGTTTGTTGGGGAATGAGTGACCCCACGGCGTTGACATTCACTTCATACGCCGCAATATAACGGGCCGCAAGTTCGTGTTCCGTCGTTTGGAGTTCCTTTGCTTTCATGATGATCTTGTCATCAATGTCGGTGTAATTGGACACATAATGAACGTCATACCCAAGATGGATTAAAAAGCGGCGAAGCACATCAAAAACAACCACGGGTCGCATGTTACCGATGTGTACATCGCCATACACGGTTGGCCCACACACATACATACTCACCTTCCCCGGTTGAAGCGGGGTTAATTTTTCATTTTGTTGAGATAACGAATTATATAAAAATACTTCACGCATATCTTTATTTTACAATTTGCACGCCAGTCCAGGTACGAATATAGTGTCCAAGATCAAATTTTCGTTTCAAACCTTGGAAATTCATAAAGCGAATCATCCCAAAAATGGGTCGTTCTTGCCACGGACGATCATGAACGCCACCAATGGCCCATGCGGTGCCGGTATAACCGTTAGGATCACGGCCATCGAGTTCGTAAGTATCATTAAGTTCATTGGCAATCGCGAGCGCTTCTTCAGGTGTAGGCGTCCATTCTAAAATTTTCTTCGCCCAATACATGCGCATGTAACCATGCATGTATCCGGTTTTTACCATTTGAAGTTGGGCCGCATTCCACGCGTCATCATGCGTTTTTCCTTGGGCAAGGGTTGTTTTATCATAAAGATACTCACGCGGATCGTTACGATGGAGATTCAACGTTTTCTTCGCCCAATCCGGAAACCCTTCATACGAATCATAGTGAGGATTATAGGCACAGAAATTATCCGCGAGTTCTTTGCGTACAATCATTTCCTCAAGAAAACTTTCTGAAGGAATACCACTAGCTTTGACGGCCAATGCTACCGTTTGTGTACTTAAAAAGCCAAAATGAAAGTACGCAGAAAGTCGGCTCGTGGTCTCGACATTCGGATTATTACGTTCTTCATAGCGCGGTAATCGTGTTTGAATAAACGCGCTTAATGCGTCATTTGCTGGCACAAGTGAAGAAGGACTTAATAACCAAGTTGGTGCCGTGTAAGGTATGGCGAAAGGGGTGATGTCATTCGGTTTTAACGAGGGATAAGGAATTAAATAGTTTGGAAGTAAGCGATGAATTTTAGGCCGTAACGTATACGCTCCCCATTCTTGTTTATCGCTGGCAACAAACCAAGGGACAATATTATGGGCATCCACTTCGACCACAGGAATGGTCACCTGATCGGCCACTGTTTGTTTCATCGAACGCATGGCCCGGAGAGGATTAAAGTCTGTAAATACCGCACCCACACCGTGGTGTCGGATGAAGTGGGATAGATTTGTCACCGCATCGCCTTCAAGCATGTAAAAGGGAATACCAAGGGCATGGGCTTCCACATGAACGATTTTGAGTCCTTCTTTCATCCACGCATACATGCGGTCTTGGGGATGATCGGTGGCCGTTAAAAACGAAGGCATAAGGTTAAAGACGATTGCAAAAGGTACAGCATGTTCTTGGGCAAATTGATACGCTTCAAGAAGTGCCCAATTATCATGAACACGCATCTCACGGTTCATCCAATAAATCACCGGACCATGGGCATACGGATGGGCATTTAAAGCTCGGGAACGAACAGGGTATTTCATGCTTTCAAGCATAGCACATTTCAACCGATTCGCGAGGGTTTATAGTAAAATAATTGAGCATATGAGCACGAAAAAAATTGCGATTATAGGCGCAGGAACAGCCGGTTTAGCCACGGCGATTCGTTTACAAAGTCAAGGGTATGATGTCACAGTCTTTGAAAAGAATCCGAAAGTCGGTGGACGCATGTATCAACTCGTGGATCAAGGATTTCACTTTGACGTAGGACCCACTATTGTCATGTTGCCTGAGGTGTATAAAGAACTCTTTTCGTATTCAGGCGCGAATCCGGATGATTATTTATCCTTTCAACTCCTCGACCCCCTTTATCAACTCCATTATCATGATGGGACAACCTTAACGCTTTCTTCGAATTTAACCACGCTTATGAAGACGCTAGAAACCGCCTTCCCGGAAGATGCCGAAGGGTATTTAAAATACTTAGGGGATATTTATTCCCGTTATCGGATTGCCAATGCCGGTTTTATTGATCACGGATTTTTAAAACCATCTGACATTTTAAATTTCAAAATCATTCGGGATACGTTACGCTTACGTACCTTAAATTCTGCCTATCGTTCCATTGCTAAATTTGTTAAAAATGAAAAGCTCCGTCAAGCGCTTGCTTTTCAAACACTTTACATAGGTGTTTCTCCCTTTGAAGGACCGTCGATTTACACCATTATTTCCATGATTGAGCTCTTGTATGGCATTTGGTATTTAAAAGGTGGCATGTATGCGATGGCGCTAGCCATGGAACGTCGCTTCCTTGAACTCGGTGGAACGCTTCGCCTTGCCACGCCCGTCAAGGAAGTTCTCATTGAAAAAGGCATCGCTCAAGGTGTTCGCCTTGAAGGGGAAACGTTCAAAGCGGATGCCGTAGTCTGTAATGCGGATTTTCCCGGTGCAGTTAGTTCACTAATTCCACCCCATTATCGCGGGAAATACACCCCCAAGAAATTCAAAAAGATGCAATATTCTTCCTCAGCATTCATTGTTTATCTCGGGTTAAATAAAAAATATCCAACCACCGTTCACCAAATTCGTTATGCGAAAGACTTCAAAAAGAATATTGACGATTTGTTCGCCCCACGCATGCCCGAAGATCCTTCGTTTTATTTATACTCTCCCACACAAATTGATCCTAGCTTAGCACCCGAAGGCAAAGAAATTTTATACATGCTCGTTCCCGTCCCCAATCGTGAGGATAAAGCGATGACATGGGACGAAACGATGACAAACGCCTTTTTAAACCAAATGATGGATCGCTTAAAAGCCATTCCTGGTTTTGAAGATATTGAAAACCATATCGAAGTTCGCCATGTTTACACCCCAAAAACGTGGGAAGAGCAATTTCATCTCATGCATGGAGCGACGTTTGGTTTAAAACCGATACTGACCCAAAGTAACTTTTTCCGTCCCCAAGCGAATGCCTTACCTGTCAAAAACCTTTATTTTGCCGGAACGAGTGTGCATCCAGGGGCGGGGATTCCAATTGTGCTCAAATCCGCTAAAATAGTAAGTGATTTAATTTTGAAAGTGATCCCCCGCACATGAATTTATGGCTTGCCCTTGACTATCTTCGCGCTGAACGCATGATTCAAAA
Source organism: Bacillota bacterium (assembly GCA_030834445.1). GTDB lineage: Bacteria > Bacillota_I > Bacilli_A > RFN20 > CAG-826 > UBA970. The sequence goes on along the minus strand of JAURFC010000003.1, from coordinate 16,148 downwards.
ACATTCAAAAACTTTTTATAAAGCGTTTTCCCAACTTCCTAATCCATCTCAACGACGTGGCATCTACGCGGTTTATGCGTATTGTCGACTCGTGGACGATGCGATTGATGAACACCATAGTCTTCCCTTACTTCACACGTATAAATCGAATTTAGATCGTCTCGTAAAGGGCGAAAAACCACGGGGCTTTCTTTGGAATGTTCTTGGCGATACAACCACCCTTTTTCAGTTTGAAGAAAACGATTTTAAACCGTTTTATGAACTCATTGAGGGCCAAGAATTTGATGCCGCTCCTGTCAGTATCCAAACGCTTGTTCAACTTTATCATTATTGTGATTTAGTGGCAACGAGTGTGGGCCGAATACTCTTACCTATTCTTCAACCTAAACCCAACGCAGACCATGATGCCTTCGCCGTCGCCTTAGGCCGTGCCTTTCAAATCACCAATATTGTTCGTGATGTCGGCGAGGACCGTCGCCGTGATCGCATTTACCTACCAAAAGACCGCATGAATCATTATGGTTATTCGCGGGAAGACTTGTGGAATGATGTGAATAATGAGGCTTTTAAAAACGTGATAAAAGAACTTATCCAACGGGCCAGAGATTATTACATCCAAGCCGAAGATCGTCTCTCGCATTTTGACGCGGATGTACGCTTCCCGCTCCAAGCGTCGCTTGTCTTTTATCGTGCGATTCTAGAAGAAATTGAAACCCACGATTATAACGTCTTTAACAAAAAACATTACGTGTCTTCGGAACGAAAAAAAGCGCTGATCGCTTCGCTGCTTCAAGAAAAAAACCTCCGTTAAGGAGGTTTTAATTTAGGTATTCATTAGAGAAATAATCAGCGCTTTAAGTTCTTCCACCGTATCCACGAGATAATCGGGTTGATACGTTTCTAAAATTGGTTTGTCGACGTAACCATAACTCACCGCTATTGCAGGCATACCTAAGCGTTTTCCCATTTCAATATCAAATTCTGAGTCACCCACAAACACAGAAGCCGTATGATCAATGCCATGTTCTTTGGCAAAAAGGTCATACATCGTACGGTCGGGTTTGGGTAAGGTGTTCGGTTTATGGCCATGAACACCCGTAAAGTAACCGGGTAATCGGTGGGATATTAAATCAATGGAAAAATCATGGGGTTTGTTGGAAAAAATAAAACTACGTATGCCGTGATCCTTTAACCATTGGAGTAATTCCACCATCCCAGGGTAGGGATTGGATTGTTCAAGTTGATACGTTTTATAACGCGCCATGTAGGCGGTAAAAAACGTTTCAAAGAAAACGGGGTCATCCCCTTTTTCCTTCAATGCCCCGTGGACAAATTGACGGGCACCGCCCCCGAGGAGTTTTCGGGTTTGTGCTAAGGTCACCGGGGGTAAACCAAATTCAACCAACGTATCGGAAAGCGCCCGGGCTAAATCCACTAACGTATCGATGACGGTTCCGTCCAAATCAAAAATAATATTTTTAAGGTTCATATGATGAAAAAACCTTGGTTGCCCAAGGTTTTTATCGCTCCTATTCGACGAAGGCGATGAGGAAGCGTGGTGCGTTATCCCCAAGGCGCGGGGTCATTTTAAGTTTGCGTGTATATCCGCCATTGCGTGAGGCAAAGCGGGGACCGAGTGTATCAAAGAGTTTGTCTAAGGCAAGCACTTGGTTTTTTTCATCCGCCACGTACTGACGAACGACCGCAGCCGCAAGGCGACGGTGGTGTTGATCTCCGGCTTTCGCGTAGGTGACCAAACGATCCGCTAAACTGACAAGTGGTTGCGCCATTTTGTGGGTGACGACCACTTTTTCATTGACGATCAGCGTGGAGACAAGATTGCGTAATTGACTATCACGTTTACTGGCAGTGAAAGGGGCTTTAAAGCGCACCCCACCTTTCCCGTGAACGTTTTTTCTTCCGATGGTTGGCATGGTATTACTCCTTATTCCGCATCACGGAATTTAAGACCATGGGCAAGAAGTTTTTCTTTGACTTCTTTTAATGATTTCTTTCCGAGATTGCGTACTTTCATCATTTCTTCTTCTGATTTTTGGGTTAATTCATACACCGTTTCAATACCTGCGCGACGTAAGCAGTTATAGGAACGGACGGATAAATCTAAATCCACGATGGTCATGTTCGAGAACTTATCTTCACTTTCAAGGGTTGGTTCTTTCATGATGTTGACATCGGTGGTGGTGGATTCTAAATCTAAGAATCCTTCAAAGTGGGCCATGAGAATTTGGCTGGCAAGATTGAGCGCCGCTTGGGGCGTCATCGATCCATTCGTCCAAACTTCCAAGGTTAACTTGTCATAACGAGCATCGTTACCTACACGGGTAGGATCAATGCTGTAGGACACTTTGGTGACAGGGGAGTAGTTTGAATCGGTGGCGATTAAACCTAAACGCGATGTGTAACGGTTGGCTTTGTTGCCTTCCGAAGTCACATAACCTCGGCCATTACGGATGTAAAAACGACCCTTTAAATGACCCGAACCGGTCACATGAGCAATCACTAAATCCGGATTGACGACACTAACACCGCCAGGAAGAATAAGATCTCCAGCTGTCACGGTTTTTTCACCTTTGACATCGAGTTCTAAGGTTTTGGATTCGGTGCCTTCTGCATCATTGATGAGCACAAGGTTTTTTAAATTAAGAATGATTTGGGTCACATCTTCGACGACACCTTCAAGGGCCGAGAATTCATGACGTGCGCCTTCGATTTCAATCGCATAGACGGAAGCCCCAGGTAACGAGGAGAGTAAAACGCGACGTAACGCGTTTCCAACCGTTAAACCGAAACCACGTTCAAGGGGTTCGATTACGAAGCGACCGTAGTTGTGCGTTGAGTCGAAGAGTTTTTTAGAAAAGCGTGGCTTTTCGAATGGACGTGCAATGTTTGGCATGTATGTAATTCCTCCAAGAATTTTCTACTTAACCACGTGGGCGTTTTGGCGGACGGCAACCGTTATGGGGAACGGGGGTGGTATCCGTCAATAACGTAATTTGTAAACCCGCGGCGGCAAGTGCACGCACGGCAGATTCACGACCCGGACCAGGGCCCTTGACGTTGACGTCAACGGACTTAATGCCTTGATCAAGTGCGGCTTTGGCACATGCTTCCCCAGCGACTTGGGCTGCGAAAGGTGTGGATTTACGTGCACCTTTATACCCTAAAGCCCCAGCAGAGCTCCAGGCAATGGCGTTCCCTTGTTCATCGGTGATCGTAATAATTGTGTTATTAAACGTCGCATGAATGTGGGCAACCCCTTTGGTAAAGGCACGTTTGATTTTTTTTCGGCGCGTTGGTTTCGCGCTTTGATTCGTACTAGCCATATTTCCTCCTTATTATTGAACCGCTTGCTTTTTATTAGCAATGGTCTTACGGGGTCCTTTGCGCGTACGGGCATTGGTACGGGTACGTTGACCACGAACCGGCATGCCACGACGATGGCGTAACCCACGATACGATCCAATTTCTTGAAGGCGTTTAATGTTTAAGGCGATTTCACGACGGAGATCCCCTTCGACTTTGTACTTCTTCACTTCATTGGTAATCGCGACGAGTTGATCTTCGGTGAGATCTTTGACACGCGTGTCTTCAGACACGTTCGCATCTTTTAAGATTTGTTTAGCGAGTGGCTTTCCGACTCCGTATAAATACATGAGGGAAATCACGACGCGTTTTTCATTGGGGATATCGACCCCGACAATACGAGCCATACTGTTTGTTTCTCCTTATCCTTGACGTTGCTTATGTTTGGGGTTTTCGCAAATCACCATAACACGGCCATGGCGTTTGATCACCTTGCACTTATCACACATCGGTTTGACTGATGGTCTAACTTTCATTGTTTTTTCTCCTGGTCACTATTTGTGACGATACGTAATTCTTCCGCGTGTTAAGTCATACGGGGACATTTCTACCGTAACTTTATCCCCTGGTAAAATGCGAATGTAGTGCATGCGGATTTTACCAGAAACGTGGGCAAGAATCACTGCGCCGTTTTCTAACTTTACTTTGAACGTGGTGTTCGGTAAGGTTTCGAGGACGACTGCCTCGAGGGAGATGACATCTTCTTTGGACATTAATTTGTACCTCCTGGGTTCAGGGTTAGAATGCGAACCCCTGTTTCGGTCACTTCGACAGTATTTTCATAGTGCGCGGTCCAACTACCATCCGCGGATACTACGGTCCAACCGTCCGAGAGGACGCGAGTCTCTTTGCTCCCGAGATGAACCATCGGTTCAATCGCGAGCGTCATTCCGGCTTTGAGGCGCGGCCCGGTTCCGGGCTGACCCCAGTTCGGAATCTGGGGATCCTCATGGAGGTTTTGTCCAACTCCATGTCCTGAGTAATCTTCGGGTAAGCTCATCCCGTGGGCTTCCACATACGTTTGAATCGCATGAGAGATATCCCCTAAATGAACGCCAGGTCGGATTAACTCTATCGCTTTAAAGAAACTGGCTTCCGTGACTTCGGCAAGCTGGCGTACCTTGTCGTCTACATTTCCGACAAGAAACGTGCGTGCCGCATCGGTGTGGTACCCTTTGTAATACACTCCTAAGTCAATTTTAAGAATGTCGCCATCGTTTAATCGTGTTGCGGAAGGAATTCCGTGAATCAACGTTTGATTAATCGAGGCACAAATGGAGGCCGGGAAACCGCCGTACCCTTTAAAGGAGGGTGTTGCTGAAGCAGCAAGAATGAGACGTTCTGCCAAGGTATCGAGTTCTTTGGTGGAGATCCCGATGCGGACATGGTGTCCGAGTTCTTGGAGAATGTGAGCCGCAATCGTACCTGCTTCGCGCATGATTGCTAGCTCTCGTGAAGACTTGACGATGATCATAACGTATCGAGAAACGCTTTCACGTCCTCAAACAGATCCACCGTTGCTTTCACGCCATCAAATTGGGTTATGAGCCCTTTGGCTTGGTAGTAGCCGATTAATGGAGCGGTCAGTTCGTCATACGCCTTTAACCGTACGGTGAAGGCTTCGACGTTGTCGTCTTTTCGAGTCAGAAGGGGGGCACCATCATGGTCACACACACCTTCTTTTTTGGGTTTCATCGTATCGATATGATACGGTGTCCCACATTCGCTGCATATACGACGACCGGTAATGCGACGAATAAGCTCAGGCCGATTACATTCAAATTCAAGGACCGTATTAATGGGTCGCTTGATTTTTTTTAATAATTTTTCAAGGGCGTCTGCCTGGACGATGGTTCGCGGGAATCCGTCAAACATAAAGCCATGACGACAATCAGGTTGGGATAAACGTTCTTCCACGAGCGCAATCGTGACATCATCCGGGACAAGATTTCCCTTGTCGATGTACGAAGCAGCAAGAATCCCAACAGGTGTTTTTGCCTCCATCGCTTCACGGAACATATCCCCAGTGGAAATATGCGGGAGATGATAATGCTTACTTAAAAGTTTTGCTACAGAGCCTTTACCGGCAGCCGGAGGTCCAAGCAAAATCGCATTAATCATTACGATTACGTCCTCCTGAGGCTAAGACTTCTTCATAGCTTTTTCCTGCCAGTAAGCCATCGATTTGGTTGTTGATTTCTAAGGCAACCCCCACAACGATGATAAGACCCGTACCTCCTAAGGCAAGGGATTGATCAGGAACAATTTGTAATAAGACTAAGACAATCGGTAAGGCGGCAATAAAGCCTAATGCCGCAGCTCCTAATACGGTGACACGGTTGAGCACTTTGGTGACATACCGTTCGGTTTCCACCCCCGGACGAATGCCTGGAATATAGGAACCATTTTTTTGGAAGTTTTCTGCCATCCGTTGCGGATTGATTTGTAAGTTTGAATAAAAGAACGTAAACACAACCGTTAACGTTAAGTAGATGATGAGACCCCACGGGAATTGGAACGTTTGCTCATTAAACCAAGGCATGGTGACCGTGGCCGAAGAGTCAAAGATTTTTAACCATTCCGCATTGGGATTGGCGCCGGAAATAAAACTGACAATAACGCTTGGCGCGAGCATAATCGACGAGGCGAAAATGACAGGAATCACCCCTGCGCTATTAATTTTAATCGGTAAGAAACTCGCTTTCGCGTATTCTGCACTCCCTGATTTTCCGGCGTTTTGAACCGGAATCTTACGTTTACTCGATTCAATGAACGTAACAAAGGCGATGATGAGAATAAAGGAAAGCACATAAATCGCGAATTGGAAAATGCCTTGGAGTAAGACGGCAACATCCAAACCAATCGTTAAGGCAACCCAATTGTTATAGGCACCTTCGATTTGTAACGGTAAGGAACGTACGATCCCCGCAAAGATAATAACGGAGATCCCGTTACCAATCCCTTTGGAGGTAATTTGATCCCCAAGCCACATGACCAACATCCCGCCAGCAACAAGCACGGTGACGATGTAGGCATAGCTCCAGAAGGAGGTGTCATTGAGGGTAATAAAACTTGACGTTTCCATCGTACGGACAATCCCATACGCTTGAACCGCGCCTAATAGAAGCGTTAAGTAACGCGTGGTCATTTCCATTTTCTTACGACCGGTTTGACCTTGTTTACTAAGTTCGGTTAACGCGGGTAACACATCCATCCCTAACAGTTGGACGATAATGCTACTGGTGATGTACGGGGAAACCCCTAAGGCAAACACCGAGAAGCTTTGTAACGCACCACCCCCGAGTAAATTCAGTAAGGATAACGCGTTATTGGTTTGAAAATCGACGTCTTGAACCGTGACGCCAGGAACGGTAATCGCCGCACCAATTCGGAAGACAAAAAGAATCATCACGACGAAAAAGATACGATTGACGATTTCCTTATTACGAAAGATGGCCGCGAATTTTTTCATTATGGTAAAACCTCAACGGTTCCACCCGCTTTTTCAATGCCAGCTTGGGCCGTTTTTGAAAAACGATGGGCAGATACTTTTAAGGATTTGGTTAACGTACCAAAGCCTAAGATTTTAATGAGTTGAGCGGTCTTTTTGACTAAACCAGCTTCCACAAGTAAGGTGGGTGTGACTTCGGTTTTATCGACGAATTGTTCGAGATCACTGAGGTTAACCACACCGACATTGACTTGGGCAAAGTTTTTAAAACCACGTTTTGGAATACGGCGATAAATTGGGTTTTGACCCCCTTCAAAGCCGGCGGAAACACCACCACCTGAACGAGCCCATTGACCTTTTTGACCACGGCCAGCACGTTTACCGAAACCGGATCCAATCCCCCGGCCGACACGAACTTTTTGTTTTCGTGCGCCAGGATTTGCTTTTAATGTATGAAGTGCCATCGCTGCATCCTCCTATAACTTACCACGAAGAGCAAGATATTCTTTCTTCGTTTTGATTTGACTTAATGCTTGGTGGGTTGCGCGAATAATGTTAATCGCAGCCCGTGAGCCATAGACTTTGGAGTACACGTTTTTAATGCCTGCGAGTTCTAAAATTGCACGAACCGGACCTCCGGCAATAATTCCTGTCCCATCGGGTGCAGGTTTTAAGAAGACATTGCATGCGCCCCATTGACCGGTAATTTCATGGGCGATGGTATCCGCACCAATGAAGGTAATGGTTGAGGTGTTTTTACGGGCCGCTTCCAAGGCTTTTTTAATCGCATCAGGGACTTCGCCCGCTTTGCCCGTACCAAATCCGTATTTACCTTTGCCGTTGCCGATGACAACAAGCGCCGTAAAGCGCATGTGTTTACCACCTTTAACAACTTTGGTAACGCGTTTGATTGCAACGGTACGTTCTTGGAATTCTTTGACTTCAAATTCACGGCGAGGACGGCGAGGACGACGAGGACGTTGTCCTTGGGCGGCGCGTTGTTCTGTGTTTTCCACTTTAACTTCGTTTTGTTCCATGTGTTCCATCCTCCTTAGAATGTTAAGCCAGCTTCACGAGCCGCATCGGCTAAGGCTTTGATTCGCCCGTGATATAAATAACCGGAACGGTCAAAGACGACCGTGGTAATACCAGCTGCTAACGCTTTTTGTGCGACGTCTTTGCCTAAGCTGGCCGCATCTGCGATCGTTTTACCTAATTTTAATTGGGTCGTTGAACTTGCCACAAGCGTTTGACCCGCGGCATCATTGATGACTTGGACATAAAGAGCGGTGTTCGAACGGTAGACGCTTAAACGTGGACGTTCAGCGGTTCCCGCAAGCGTCTTACGAATACGTTTGTGACGTAATTGACGTAAGGCATTTTTGGATGTTTTGATAATCATCGTGATAACCTCTCTTATTTCCCGGAAGCGGCAGCGCGCTTACCTTCTTTACGACGGATGTATTCGCCTTTATAACGAATCCCTTTACCTTGATACGGTTCCGGTTTACGCACCGCGCGAATCGCCGCAGCAACTTGACCGACGGCTTGTTTATCGACCCCTTCAACGCTTAACTTGGTGTTTTCGTTGACGGTGATTTTCACACCCGGTAACGGCGTAATCGTCACTTCATGGGAAAAACCAACGGTTAAAACAAGATCTTGACCTTTGACAACCGAACGGAACCCAATCCCAACGAGTTCTAATTCTTTTTTATAGCCTTGGGAGACACCAACAACCGCATTCGCTAAGTTGGCACGCGTTGTGCCATGAAGCGTTTTAAGTTCGGTTGAATCATTGGCGCGCGTCACGTTAATGACGGAGCCTTCTTGGGTAAAGGAAATGCCTTCAGGCATCGTAACGTGAAGTTCACCTTTGCCACCCTTTACGGTCGCTACGCCACCATTCAAGGTGACACTAACACCGGCGGGAAGAGGCAGTAATTTATTTCCAACGCGTGACATGAGATACCTCCTTACCAGACATAGGCGAGGACTTCCCCACCTAGGCCTGCTTCACGAGCTTTTTGATCGCTCATAATGCCTTGGGATGTGGAGATAATCGCCACGCCCAAACCACGTAAAACACGTGGGAGTTTGTCGGCAGGTGCCGTGACACGTAACCCGGGTTTAGAAATACGTTTTAACCCGTTAATGACGCGGACATTGCCAGTTGTATACTTTAGGGAAACAATAAGTTGTTTCTTGACATCACCGATGACTTCAAAGGAATGAATAAAACCTTCTTGTTGAAGTAATTCAGCAATTTTGACTTTGAGATTCGAGCTCGGAATGGTCACGGCTTCGTGACGCATTGCATTCGCATTGCGAATCCGAGTGAGCATATCGGCGATTGGATCAGTAAATGGCATACGTGATTCCTCCTTTACCAACTTGCCTTTTTCATCCCAGGGATTTCCCCGCGATGGGCAAGCTCGCGTAAACAAATACGGCAGAGTTTGAATTTAGCGATAACGCTGTGAGGACGTCCGCAACGTTCACAGCGCGAGTAGGCTCGGACTGCAAATTTTGGGGTACGTTTGTGACGAACTTTAATGGATGTTTTGGCCATGGTTCATGCTCCTTATTGTTTAAACGGCATGCCGAATGCTTGTAATAAGGCAAACGCATGGTCGTCGTTTTTCGCTGTGGTGACAATGACAATGTCCATCCCACGAACTTTATTCACGCGATCAAAGTTAATTTCTGGGAAAATGAGTTGTTCTTTGATCCCTAAGGTATAGTTCCCACGTCCATCAAAGGCGTTACGGGAAATCCCACGGAAGTCACGCACACGGGGTAAAGAGATGGCGATGAGCTTATCGAGAAACTCATACATCTTCTGACCGCGTAAGGTCACTTTTGCACCGATCGCTTGACCTTCACGTAATTTGAAGGTGGCGATGGATTTTTTCGCTTTGGTAATCACCGGTTTTTGACCGGTGATATCGGTGAGTTCACGAACGGATTCTTCGAGTAACTTGGCGTTACCGGTGGCATCACCCACCCCGACGTTCACGACAATCTTTTCTAACGCCGGGACTTGCATCACCGACGATAATTGCAGCGATTTAAATAAGGCAGGAACGATGTCCGAACGATAACGTTGGAGTAAGCGTGGTGTGGAGGTCACGACCGCTTTTTTAGTTTTCTTCGCAGGTTTTTCTGCCACAGCGACGTCAACCTTGGCTTCAGCAGCCACTTCTTTTACCGTTGCTTTGGGGGCTGCTTTTTTCGCAGGTGCTTTCGCTTTGGTGACTTTGGGTTCTGCCGTGACAGTGGTTTCCACGTCTTTGGTTTTCTTGGTTGCCATAGTCGACCTCCTTAATCTAAGACCGATCCGGATTTAACCGCGATTCGGACTTTCTTGTCTTTGACCACACCCATTTTAATTCGGGTAGCTTTTTTGGTTTTGGGATCGATGAGTGCCACATTGGACGCATCAATGGGTGCGTAAATTTCTAAGATTGCACCTTCAGGATTGTTTTGTTTTGGTTTTTGGTGTTTTTTATGGACATTAACACCTTCGACAACGACACGAAGATTGACACGGTCGACTTTTTGAATCGTACCAGTTTTTCCTTTGTCTTTGCCAGCGATGACGATGACTTTATCACCTTTTCTTAATTTAAGTGCCATAGGTTCTCCTTATAAGACTTCGGGTGCAAGCGAGATGATTTTCATAAAACCTTCTCCAGCATCACGAAGTTCGCGAGCGACAGGACCAAACACACGGGTGCCTTTGGGGGTTCCATCTTCATTGATAATGACAATCGCATTGTCATCAAAGGAAATCGAACTACCGTCAGGACGGTGAATGGCTTTCTTCGTACGCACGATCACACCTTTGACGATGTCACCTTTTTTAACACGGCCATCGGGGATGGCATCTTTCACTGAGCACATGACGATATCGCCAATGCTAGAATAACGACGGAAAGACCCTCCGAATAGTCGGAAGATACGGACGGCTTTCGCCCCCGAGTTATCCGCGACGACTAAATTAGTTTCCGTTTGAACCATTCGTGATGTCCTCCTTGAGTTCGACTGACGCCACACCCTTCTTATCGACAGACACTAAACGGAAGCGTTTGGTGGCCGATAAAGGACGGGTTTCCATGATGGTGACGATATCGCCAATTTGCGCAATACCTTCTTCATCATGGGCGAAGAATTTTTTGGATACTTTAACGAGCTTTTTATATTTCGGATGGGGTTTACGTGTGACAACAAGAACAGCGATAGTTTTCGCATTTTTGTTGTTGACCACTTCTCCTTGAAAGCTACGACGTGATGAACGTTCCATGTGCGTTCCTCCTATTTAAGACCTAACTCGCGTTCACGAATGACCGTGTAAATGCGCGCGATGTCTTTACGAATCGAGGTTAGATCCTTCCCATTTTTTAGTTGGCCAACGGCTTGTTGGCGACGAAGGTTAAAAAGTTGTTCTTTTAAAGAATACACTTGCGCTTCAAGTTCACTGGTTTTCATGTCGCGAATATCTTTGAGTTTTAACATGCTTATTGACCTCCATCCTTGCGAATAATCTTAGACTTTAACGGTAATTTGTAGGCAGCAAGGCGTAAAGCTTCCATCGCGACATCTTCAGGGACGCCACCGATTTCAAACATTACACGATTCTTTTTCACAACCGCGACCCAGAATTCAGGATTACCTTTCCCAGAACCCATTCGGACTTCGGCTGGTTTTTTGGTTTTGGCTAAATGTGGGAAAATGCGAATCCAAATTTTACCGGCACGTTTTGTGTAGTTATTAAGCACAACACGAGCGGCTTCGATTTGACGATCGGTGACCCAGTTTCCTTCGACAGCTTGTAAGCCGAATTCCCCAAAGCTGACTTCATTCCCAGCTTTGGATAATCCTTCGTACTTAATGCCGTGAGGACGACGATATTTGACACGTTTTGGTTGTAACATCGTTATTCTCCTTCTTCGGTCGCTACTTCAGGTTCATCGATAAGTTCACGATCCCCCGAAACGGTTGGACGATTATCATAATCACCACGGCAGATCCAGACTTTAACGCCTAATCGACCATAGGTGGTATGGGCTTCTACTTTGGCAAAATCGATATCTGAACGTAAGGTATGTAACGGGATAATTCCGTCATGATACCCTTCACCACGGGCAATTTCAGCACCACCAAGTCGACCCATGACAAGGGTTTTAACGCCTTTGGCACCGGCTTTCTTGACACGTTGAATGGCTTTCTTTTGGGCCGTACGGAAGGAAGCACGCGCTTCGAGTTCTTTGGCAATCGATAAGGCGACAAGACGCGCATCTAAATCAGGGGCTTTCACTTCGATAACATCGAGTTTTAAACTACCGGATTTAACGACTTTGTTTAAATATTTGGTTAAACGATTGACGTTCGCGCCATCTTGACCAATAACAACTCCTGGACGGGCGACATGGCATAAGACGTTGACGTTCGTACCACGATCGGTTTTTTGACGTTCGATTTCAATACGAGAAACGAGCGCTTCTTTGAGTTCTTTGTCAAGGTATTGACGAATCTTAATATCTTCTAATAAGAAACTTGCGAAATCTTTTTTATTCGCATACCAACGGGAATTCCATCCACGTCCGACACCGACACGGAAACCAACTGGATTAATTTTGTGACCCATGTTTACGCACCTGCTCTTTCTTTCACCACACAGAAGAGGTGAGTTTTACGTTTGATGATTTTCGAGGCGGAGCCTTTTCCACGTGGCATAAAACGTTTGTCACGTTTGCCTTCGTTGGCCGCTAATTCAGCGACATAAAGGAAGGCTTCGGTCATTTGGTGATTTTTCACCGCATTCGCCGCAGCCGACTTGATGACTTTAACGACATCACTGACCGCTTTACGGTTGACGTTGGCTAAAATCGCAAGGGCTTCATTTACGGATTTTCCTTTCACAAGGTCGACCACGAGTTTGGCTTTACGAGGGGTCACTTTGACGTTATAGGCGATGGCTTTCGCAAAATCTTGTTTCATGCGTGTGCCTCCCTATTTCGAAGTCGCTGCAGCTTTATCTTCTGCAGTATGACCCGTATGACCTTTATACGTACGCGTTGGAGCGAATTCCCCTAATTTATGACCGACCATATCTTCGGTGATATAAACGGTAATATGTTCTTTTCCGTTATAGACCGCGAAGGTGTGTTCGATAAATTGAGGCATGATCGTGGAACGGCGTGACCATGTTTTAATGATTTCTTTTTTCTTGGCCGCGTTTAACGCTTCTACTTTTTTCATTAAGTAGTCGTCGTAGAACGGTCCTTTTTTAATACTACGTGCCATGTGCTAGCCTCCTATTTATCGTTAATGCGTCGGATGATAAGTTTGCTCGACGCTTTCTTCGTATTACGTGTTTTCACACCTTGAGAACGTTTACCCCAAGGGGTGCGTGGTGCGTCACGTCCAATCGGCGATTTCCCTTCACCACCACCATGAGGGTGATCAACAGGGTTCATACGCGAACCAGAGACGGCAGGACGTTTGCCTAACCAACGTGATTTACCAGCTTTTCCTAAATTAATAAGATTGAATTCCTCGTTGCCAACAATCCCGATGGTCGCGCGGCAATTCGCTAATACTTTACGTACTTCACCTGAGGTTAATCGTAAGGTAACGTATTTATCTTCTTTCCCAAGAATTTGGACGGATGTTCCCGCGGAACGGGCCATTTGCCCGCCACGACCCGGACGGAGTTCAACGTTATGAACGAAGGTCCCTTCCGGAATATTGGCTAAGGGTAAGGCGTTACCGACTTTAATATCGGCTGTTTCACCTGAAACAATGACGGAACCCACCTCTAAATCTTTCGGTGCTAAGATGTAACGTTTTTCACCATCTTTATAATTTAATAACGAGATGAATGCGTTACGGTTCGGATCGTATTCAATGGTCGCCACAATTGCAGGAATGTTGTCTTTATTGCGTTTAAAGTCAATTAAACGATAACGACGTTTATTACCGCCACCTTGGTGACGTGTCGTGATGACACCTTGATTGTTACGACCAGCGTGTTTACGGTTTTTGCTTAATAACGCCTTCACAGGCGTGCGGGTGGTGAGTTCTTCAAACGTCGAATTCGTCATCGCACGACGGGAAGGGGTATAAGGACGATATGTACGAATTGCCATAAACGTTCCTCCTATTCCTTAAATAAGTCGAGGGCTTGTCCGCTGACAAGCGTCACGACCGCTTTCTTAAAGCCAGAGATCGTACCTGGGTAACGACCACGGCGCGTAAATTTCGCACGAACATTGACAATGTTCACGGCTTGCACTTTGACTTTGTAAACCGCCTCAAAAGCAAGTTTGACTTCGGTTTTGTTGGCAGTGGGTAAAACTTCCACCGTTACTTTATTTTGTTTTTCGAGTTTCGCCATCGACTTTTCAGTAATGAGCGGACGACGAATCACATCAAACGCTTTGATGGTAGCCGGGGAAACTTTCGCGGTAGCAACGGTTTCCGTCACGTTCGCTTTGGCTTTTTTTGCAGACTTGGCATCAACGACTTCAGGGGTGGTCACTTCTTCAGCGACTTTCTTAGCACGAGCCATTATTGGAGAACCTCCTCGATTGCTTTTACGGAAGCTTGCGTCATGACGACAAAATCCGCATTGACAAGGTCAAGGACAGACATGTTTTGACGGCTCACCGCTAAAACCGTATTTAAGTTACGAACACTTAAGGCAAAATTTTCATCAAATTGATCAAGGACAAACATAACTTTGCCAGAAACCGATAAGGCACCGAGTAAGGCAACCGCATCTTTAGTTTTAGGCGTGGATAAGGTCACTGCATCGACCACGATGAGTTTATTGTCTAAGAATTTTTGCGATAAGGCAGAGCGTAACGCAAGACGATATTGTTTTTTGTTTTGTGAACGACGATAGTTTTCATTTCCGGTTGGACCGAAAGCGACACCACCACCCACCCAAATGGGGGATTGTTTGGCACCGGCACGAGCACGACCTGTTCCTTTTTGTTTCCATGGTTTAATCCCGGAACCGGAGACTTCGGCACGCGTCTTGGTTTTTGCATTCGCTTGACGGGCATTGCTTTGCGCATTTAAGACCGCATCAAACATGGATTGGGTATGAGGTTCAATCGAGAAGACTTCCGGGTTTAAGGAAAGGTCAGCGACCTTTTTACCATCTAAACCGAGAACGTCAACGGATAAACCCGTTGCTTTTTTTGCCATGATGGATCCTCCTATTTCCCTTCAGCTTGTTCAGCTGCAGGTTGTGATTGACGATTGATGAGTGGTTTGGCGACGAGTGGTTGTCCTAATTGGGTTTTGACCGCTGTACGGATTTTTAATAAGCCTTTATTCGGGCCCGGTAATCCGCCACGAATGAGTAAGGCGTTACGTGCTTCATCCACGCCCACTACGAGTAAATTTAACACGGTGGTTTGTTGATTCCCGTGGTGCCCTGCCATTTTCTTACCAGGGTGAACACGGTTGTTGGTACGACCAACGGTTGCCATCGAACCTTGGGAACGATGAGGACCGGAAGCCCCGTGACCTTTGGGTCCGATTTTGAAGTGCCAACGTTTAATAGCACCGGAGTAACCTTTACCTTTTGAAACACCAATGACATCGACAACATCGCCGACCTTAAATTGGTTGACCGTTAAGGCATCCCCAACTTGGATTGCACTTGCGTCAGAAAGTTGAAGTTCATGCAAACTTGCTTTCGCAGCAACATTCGCTTTTTTGAATTGGCCTAATTCGGGTTTGTTTAAGCGTTTTTCTTTAATATCACCAAAACCGACTTGGATAGCGCTATAGCCATCTTTTTCCACGGTTTTAATCGCGGTAACCACGTTCGGGGTGACTTCCACGACGGTGACGGAATAGGCGGTTCCATCTTCAGCAAAGACTTGCGTCATGCCGACTTTTTTTCCAATTAATGATTTCATGGTAACCTCCCTCCTTATAACTTAATGTCGATATCAACACCATTAGGAAGGTCGAGTTGACGTAACGTGTCAACCGTCGCCTTATTGTGATCGGTGATATCGATCAATCGTTTATGTGTACGAATTTCAAATTGTTCACGTGCATCTTTATATTTATGCACCGAACGAAGGACCGTATACACTTCCTTCTCAGTCGGTAGCGGGATGGGTCCCACCACATTAGCACCGGATTTCCGGACCGCAGCGATCAATTTTTGCACACTAAGATCTAAGATCTTGTGATCAAAAGCTTTGAGTCGAACACGGATTTTCTTTGTTTTGGCCATGAATTCTTTTTCCTCCTTGACACAGTCTGTTAACCTTGCTCCGAT
>JAURFC010000010.1 GCA_030834445.1 Bacillota bacterium | reverse complement strand
GGTTTCCTTTAAAGGATAGCCAATGGTGTCAGTAATAAATGCTTTTATTTTTGCTCTATCGCGCGTCATTAAGGCTAAAAAGGTCGCCCCTGCAATCGCGCGGGCTGCTTTAATCCCTTCAGGATGATTGTGGGTGACGCTCGTCACCGCATCTGATAACTGTAGAACTTCTTCTAACGTATTGCCCACATACGCGACCGAAGCCACACGCATGCCTGCGCCATTGCCTAAACTATTATATGGTACGGGGTTATCGGAGAAGATCCACCGCATTTGATGATTACCCCATCCTGCATAAGGATATTTTCGACCCAGGGCTTGCATAATTTGTACGGTTTGCGCTTGTAAACCGTCGAGCTGTCCGTCGGTTTGAACCAACGCCTCACCAATGGCTAAAGTAAAAACGGAGTCATCGGTAAAAAACATTTTCTTTTGAAAAAAACGAAACGTCTTTTTTTTAAGGTTGTCCCATTCGTAAATCGAGCCAACAATATCGCCGATTATTGCACCAATCATACTTTATTCCCCAATTCGCCATAAAGTATAACACATCGATTTTTTTAAATTAGTTTTCATAAATATTAATTCTGGTGTAGAGTAGTATACGCAAAGGAGTTTATAAAATGTTTGACAAAAAACTACTCGGTTTAATTGGAGGTGTTGGAGGCGGTAATTTAATTATTACACTTATTCTCACATTAGGATTAACCACAGGACAAACAGGAGCAACTGGGCCGATCGGTCCAAGTGGGGCTTCTGGATTACCCGGAGTTTCCGGTTTACCTGGAGAAGATGGTGAGGATGGCCTAACCCCTTATATTGGTGAAAACGGAAACTGGTGGATTGGCGATACTGATACCGGGGTTCAAGCCGAAGGTCAGGATGGACAGGATGGTCAAGGGGGTACCGTAAGTATTCTTGAAACCATTGATTTCATTCACCCTGAATTAGATTTTACTGCAGATTCAATTCGAGTTCCTACCGTAGAAATTACGAATATTGATGCATTAGAAGTTTATCAAAATGCTTTAAACGCATCTTTTATCAATGTAAGTACTGAAGCCGAATTACGTGCCATGGAATTTGGTGGGGCCTATCGCTTAACCAACAATATTACATTAACAGAACCATGGACTATGATCGGGGACTCCAATACCGCTGGCGTCATTACGCTTGATGGCGGTGGCTACACGATCTCAGGTTTATCGATTTCCGATGCCGACAATAATTATGTTGGTATGTTTTCCAATCTTCAAAACTCCGTCATCATGAATTTACAATTCGTGGGTGTGGATGTTATAAACAGCCAAACTTCGCTGCCCATCGCCACGGGAACCATTGCAGGCTTTGCAGTTAATTCCATTTTCAAAAATATTCAATTAACTGGAACGGGTGATGCGAATACCATCTCCGGAAAGTATGTTGTAGGCGGCTTAGTTGGGTTAAGTTATGGCTCCTATTTTGCGTTGAATACGATCTCAAACACTACGGTATCAGGGGTAACAGATGTTGGTGGTTTTGTTGGTGTCAGCGAATATACCGAATTTTTTTCTTTAAACACGAACAACCTAACCATTCAACCTATCTTTGAACGCACTGCCTGGGGATTACCTGACTGGGAACGAGGGGAAAATTTGGGAGGTATCGCGGGTCGTTCATTAAATACAACCTTATTTTATGACATCAATGTCATCAATACGGTGATTGATGGTATCAACGGATCTTATAATGCGATTACGAATCAAGTCCTAACACCTTCCAATCTCGGGGGAATTGTTGGCACTTTTGATTCTGGAAACTACAGTCAAACTCCAACACAATTCGAAGGTATTACTGTAACAAGTTCTATCATCGCTGGTGATAGTGATGTGGGAGGACTTGTCGGTTATGGCTACAATAGTATCATGACTTTTTATGATATTTATGTTTACAATAACGATTTGGTAGCAGGTTCTACATCCGTGAATGCCCCAACATTTGATTTTGAAAATCCAAACGAATCATCGTTAAATCAATTAGGTTATTATCTTGGCGGCGTTGTTGGAAGTGTTTACAATGTGGGTTCACTTTTCCACACCGTATTTGTGGAAGAAAATAGAATTCTTGGTGACTCTCAAATCGGTGGTGTTCTTGGTTATATGCAAGCGGATAATACAGACGAAACAGCTGTATATTTCAAAAACACAGTCAGTAATAATGTTATTGCAGGGGGGGACGCCGTGGGGGGAATTATGGGGAAAATTGACTCCTATTCCTCTTATTTCGTCATTGAAAATTCTGTTAATCATTCCGATATCCTGAGTATCCTAAATAAAGACCTTTATAATGTGGGTGGATTTATTGGTGAGGTTTATGAAATTAATCATATCGGTATTATCTCTAATTCATATAATACTGGTGACATTTTAAATGGTTCTTATGATATTGGTGGGTTTATCGGGTACAACGAAATTGAAAATATTGATAACGCAACAACACTAGAAGGAGGCTTATTTATCTATAACTCCTTGAATTTAGGTACGGTATCTGGATATGAAAATGTTGGTGGCTTTTTAGGTCGACAATATGAGCAAGATAACCTCATGTATGTTTATAACAGTCTCCAATTAGGGGACGTCATTCCGATTGATACCAATTATGATTCGGAAGAATTAGGTGGGTTTATTGGAGAGAATGCATCCAGTAGTTCAATACTCCATATCAGTAATTCTTATTACGCTGCTCGTATTGACGGTGAAGGTTTCACACTCCCTGTTGTCGGTTTTAATGGAAGTGGAATCAATACTGAACTTCCCTTATTTGGTTTCTTAACAGGCTATTTCAGTAATAATTTTTACACACTTACTGATCCCCATTCAGTACTTGATCCAGACAACTTCATTTACGAAGGCATCTGGAACTTTGATGATGTCTGGGCGTTTGATGGAAATATTCTTTACTTACAAAGTGAAGTAATTCCTGATTAATTTCGTTTCTTTCTTTTCAAAAAGCACAAGAGTTTTTATAGTATAGTCATGAACCGTTCAGTTAAGAACCAAGCATGGCTAACTCTCGCACTTCTTGTGCTTTTTTTCATACTCATTCTGCTCGCGCAATTTCCTCTTCTGGCAGAATGGTTTACGATAAGCCTTGCCCCTCTTTACTTTTTCTTTTTTCAAGTCGTGTTGGGCTGGCTTCCTTTTTCAATCACTGAACTTGTTTGGGGAGCGCTTATCCTTTCAACACTCGTCACAATCATCCATAAAATTCGCAAAAAAGCACACCTTTCTTCCTGGGCATGGGTCATGATTCCTTGGTTGATGCTTCCTAACAGTTTTATGATTTCGTCAGGAATGGCCTATCAACGCCCTCCTTTGCAATTATTCAACGAGACCCTTTCGAAAGAACCGGATCAATTTGTGTCCCTCGTCAATGCCGCTTTACTTGATTTCAACGCGGTAAGCGAAGCACTTGTTTTTGATGAAAAAGGATCGGTGACAAACCCTTATGATTGGACAACGTTAAATCGTTTATTAAATGATCAATTCCATTTTCTTAGTATTCCTGAGTTACATACTTTTTCAGTTTTAGCAAAACCAATGACATTTTCTTGGTTATATACCGAATTTCAAATTACGGGGATGTACTTTTCACCTTTGGGTGAAGTGTTGATCAACACCCACATCCCCGATGCCTTGATTCCGTTTACGATAGCGCATGAAATGGCCCATGCGAAAGGGGTTATGCGTGAGCAAGACGCCAATCTCATTGCCATGTATGTGTGTTTAACAAGCAATGATCCATTCCTTCGTTATTCAGGATATTTTAATACCTTTTACGCCTTGTTAAATTTATTACGCTACGTCGGGGATGATCAAGCGTATGGTCGTGCATACCAACAACTTTCTCTTGAGATACGAAATGATTATCGTTATCAAGGCACATTCTGGGCCCAATACACATTACTTGATGATCTTGCCCGCTGGGTCAATGATGTGTACTTACGCATCATGGGGAATGAGGGTGTGACCTCGTATGTGGATGTTCCTACCACCGGAACCGTCGTCGAAAATGGTCAAACCATCGAAGTCATTACCCAATTTTCTCCGTATCAACAACTCTATTTTTATTTATTCAATCTTTAAAAAGACGTAGTTATTTTTTGGTGGTTTTTTTCGGGCGAATTTTGTAATTGTTACCGACTTTTACAATTTCATAATAGGCACTGAGTTCATTTTGAAAAAAGGTAATGGGTTTGGTTTTACTAGCCCCATAGTTTTTCGGATTAAAATCTTTCATTTGGGTTCGTAAAAAATGCATCACGGACGCAAAGTCGGCAAACTCATCTTCTTCGGTTTGTACATCAATAATCTCATCAACGACTTTCTTAAGGTGGAGTAAGGATACTTTTTGATTGGAATTCGATTGATTGTCGGCGATTTTTTCAACGGAAATAAATGAATTACACGCATCTTTAAACGTATCCGAGGCTTTATTATCCCCTGCTCCCACGACGAAACGGTCATGTCGTTGTAACGTTTTAATGAGCGGCGTAAAATCAGAATCATTCGTCGCTAAACAAATGCAGTCCACATAGTCTAAATTTAATAGTTCCATCGCATCAATGGTAATACGGATATCGACCGCATTTTTCCCGGTAGAGTAGGCGATTTGTGCTTTGGGTTCAATGCCAAATTTAATAAATTTAGTTTTAATGGTGCCATCATTTAAATTCGAATAAAAGGCGTATTTGATAATGACATCCCCAATTTCATTGAGTTCTTCAAAGAGAATGGGGAAATATTTTTCTTGGTTAAAATTATCGTAATCAATCAGTAAGGCAATTTTTTTTCGTGGGTTCATCGTATGAACTCCTTTCTTTAGTTCGCGTGTAAGTTAATATGCATGATTTCGATGAGGTGGCGACTTGTCAAAATGAGATCGACAATGCGTTTAAACTCATCCAAACTTAACATCTCGGCATGAGTCATTTTATTCCTTAATTTAGAAATTTCATAGGCATAACTCGCAATTTGAATGACTTTTCCCCGTCCTTTTTCTGTCATGTCTACTTTTTTGGTGAGCCGCAACCAATATTGTTCAAAGTACGGGGCAATCGTTAATGAGGAGGGATCAGAGCTTAACGATGCTTTCTTCGCCAGGGTATGATTAATATCTACAATATAACTAATATTCCCAATCGAGAAGTTATCCGGAGTAGTCGCGTGATAGGCAAGGGTTTGTCCATCATGATCGACAATCGAAGGATATTTTCCTTTAAAAGCATGACGAGGAATCGCTTGCTTGGGACTAATGTTTTCTTTCTTTAAATACTGAATATACCCTTTAAAGAACAGTTTATAACATTCGTATTCATACGCTTTTACAAACGGTAAGGCAAACGGAGAATAATCCACAATGGGTCCGGATTCTTCATCGAGTAAGCGACCCATTTTTGAGGTTAAATAAAACGCATTTTGTACCATATTCTTTGTACGTTGATCAACTTTTTTCCACAAGGAAACATCAAAGATTCGTTCAATGTATTCTCGAATTTTATCTTGAGTGGAAATCCCTTTGATGTCCGACAAGAAATCAAAATGCTCGAGTTGATAAAGATAGGCTTTCGTCTCGTTTAAAAAAGCATGGATTGAGAATGGAAATTGTGTGTCTTTCGTCAGCTGATCAAACGTTTCTTTAAGCGCTTGAACATCATTACTTTTCCGCGCATTCACACATTGTAAATACATCGCGATTTGTTTCCGTTTGGGATCAAGGATATTTTTTAAATGGGACTTGGCTTTGCTCGTTTCTTGAAAAAACACATAATAGGTTCCCTTGAGTAAATCTAAAAATGGATATTTGAGTTTGTCATCTTTGATCGTGTCTAAATACCCTTTGATTTTCGGTTGGGTTAAGTGGACGTCGGCAATGCTATTGGGAACATAAGCTTGATACTTCGAGAAATGAAATCCTGTCAAACTCTCCATTGTTTTACTACCAAGGCGAAGCACAAGCATGAGGATGACATGCGCTTCATCCCGATACCAGGCATTCCGGGCGTAAAATTGTTTCATGACTTGCCGGTCATCTTGAATGGTTTTTAAGGGAAGTGATTCAAGGGATGAAATAAGCTTATGATCACTTAAAAAAAGGAGAAGGTGTTTACCTACTGGATCCATCTCGGAATAGGAAAGTGATTCAATGAGTTTCCATTGCTGTGTTAAAACGTAATGAAATAAGTAACGCGTTGAATCCTTCATAGGATAATTTTAACAACAATCCTCATGAAAATAATCACAAATAAAAAATGAGCAAGGGCGAAACGGTTTATTCTTCAGTCTCTTCGTTTTCCGTTGGAATAGAAAGTTGTTCTCCCAACTGATCAAGATTTTTTAATTTGGATTGAATCATTCGGGTCCGCGTACCAATAAGTTTATCCAACTCATTCCCTGCGGATTGAATTTTTTCTTGGGTTTTGGCGAGGACCTCGGCAAACTTATCAAATTCATTACGGGCGTTGGATAACACTTGCCATACTTCTTGGGATTTCTTTTGAATCGCGAGTGTTTTAAACCCAATTTGTAAACTATTGAGAAGGGCGGACATCGTAGTAGGACCCGCTAAGACCACTTTATATTTGGTTTGAAGTTTTTCAACGAGGCCGCGACGAATGGCTTCGGCATAAAGTCCTTCGATCGGTAAAAACAACACGGCAAAGTTCGTCGTGTAGGGCACTTCAATATACTTAGCTTCAATATCGGAGGCAAATCGTTCAATCTTCCCTTCAAGCACTTTCAATGCGGCATCCACATGCTTTAAGTCATTCGTGTCATAAGCAGAAAGTACCGCATAATAATCTTCTAATGGGAACTTGGAATCAATCGGTAAAAAGATGGAACGTTGACCATCCCCAGGAAGTTTAATAGCGAACTCGACGCGATCATGCGATCCCGGCCGGGTTGAGACTTCCTTAAGATACATATCCGGTGATAAAATTTCTTCTAAAATGCGTCCAAGTTGAATTTCACCCATAATACCACGCGTTTTTACGTTAGATAAAGCCCGTTTTAATTCATCCACTCCCGAGACTAAACCCTGCATTTCTCCAAACCCTTTTTGAACCGTTTCAAATTGGGCACTAATGAGTTGGAACTTTTGGGTAAGGCGCTCTTCCAAAGTTTTGTTGAGTTTTTCATCCACCGTTTCCCGCATTTTTTCAAGTTTTTCCCCGTTGTCTTTTTGTAGACGATCAAGGGAAGCAATGAGCGTTTCGCGTACGGTATCCAATTGTTTGCCCATTTCAAGTCGTAAGTGATTGGCTGCTTCTTGGGAAACCGAAATCGATTGGGTGAGTTGTTGACGAAACGCTTCAAGATTTTGTTGAGTAAAAGTTTGATTCATTTGCAAGGTTTTATCTAAAAAATCCGTCACCATCGTTAAGTCTGATTTTTTAAGATGGTCTTGATTCGATTTTTTTACCAGCAAAACGAAAACTATGCTGATTAAGAGGAGCGCATTGACAATGGTAAGAATGAGTAAGGTTAGATCCATACGTCTATTATACGATAAACCATTCCTTCTATCGGAATCATTCTTTAATACAATGGAATTTGCTACACTTAAGAAGCAAGGAATATATCATGAATCCAGACCATAAACGTTCTCAAGACCAAATTAAACAGCTTTTAAAAACCGCACGAGGTCAACTCGAAGCCATTATCACGATGTATGAAAATGACCGTTATTGTGTCGATATCACCAAACAAATTCTTGCCTTGCAAGCGTTACTGAAAAAAGCCAATAACTTTATCCTCCATGATCATATTCATGGATGCGTCAAAGATGCTATGGACGCGCACCAAACCGAAGAAAAACTCAAAGAGCTCGCCGAGATCATGGCCTTACTCCAACTCTAAATGAAATTCTATTCATCCTTTTTATTGGGGATGCTTGTCCTAACAAGTTGTCAGTCGCTTTCACTCCCCTCTTCTTCATCTCCTTCTTCTTCGGAACCAACGGTGAATTTATTACCGTCTGCAGAATACGAGACTTTTTGGCAACCGTCCCTTAAATTCATTCGCCTTGAGATGCAACACGAGACATTACGGTGGATAGAAACCTACGGATCAGAAAAAAATAATCCGAATAATGATTATTATTTTCCTGTGACTTTTCACTTAGAAATGAATGGCATAACCTACACGCTTCCTGAGGTCGGCATTCGGCAAAAAGGAAATATCTTTTCGCGGGGAACGTTTCTTAACGAAGAGGGAGAACTCACCTATCCTTTCCATTTTCGCGTATCGTTTGACCAAACGTTTGATGACCCATTTTATGAATCCTTCGGTATTCAAAAATCATGGAAAAATGGGGATCCTGATTATGAAGTAAGACAGCGTCGTCGCTTTTTTGATATGAAATCCCTGGAATTCAAATGGAATCGCTCCAATGACCCGAGCTTAATTAATCAACCTTTTGCAAGTCGTTTATTCAATGGGCATGATGTCATTGCCCCACAATCGACGTTATCACCCATCACCTTCGACCTCCCGGAAACGTCCGTGAATCTAGGTATGTATATTATCAATGAAGCGATTGATCAAACGTTTCTTGATCGTCACTTCGTCGGTGACCACGCTCAAGGCGACCTTTATAAAGTGTTATATCCGATCAATTTAGTCTTAGATGATGTGGCTTATATTGATATCACCACCGGGACTTATGTTGTTAAACCATGGATGGTTGGAGTAGAAAATACGTTAGAGGGTTATCATCCTGTTTATGATTTAAAAACCAATAAATCAACCTCGCAACACGAACCCCTATTAAACCTTTTAAAAACCTTAAAATCTGCGCGTTTATATCAAGAAGAGGATCGATTAGAGCGCTTATCTTCCGTAGTGGATATTCCTTCCTTCTTACGTTACGCGAGTGTCAGTTTTCTCAACGGTAATCCCGATGATATGCGCAATAACACCAATAATACGTACGTGTATTTTGATGGGGTGACTCAACAAGCTACCTTCATTCCGTACGATAACGATTGGAGTCTTGGGGTTACCTGGGATGAGGCCTTAACTGAACGTATTGCCAACAAATCGCCGTATAACGCGACCAATAGTTTTGATCAAACCATCGTCAATCCTTTGTACTGGTTAACGCTATTTTACGCGGATGGATCCTTACAAAGCCAACTGTATCCATTGATTCCATCCTTACAAACATCCTTCACCCAACATCTGATTACTCTGAAAGATAGTCCTTACTTTACAAAGAATTATTATCAAACCTTGATGGATGCGTATCAAACGCATTATGAAACCATCCACGATACGGTCACCCTTCCTAATCCTTCGAATTTTGTTTCCATGGAACGATTTGACTATCATCACACCCAGATTCAAGCCACCCTAACTACCCTTACCTTATCTGAATAGCCTCTCGCGTGCGCGTTTCTTTTTATATGTATTTAACGATAAATCGTTAACTTTTTATAAACAAAATTCACCCTTTACAACGTGGTTTTTGAGTGATTAACTTAGGGACACAAGGAGGTGTTCCATGGTCAAACCACTCGAACCCAAACACAAACTCATCGCCCGTCTTCACCATCCCCCATCTCCCCGTGTATGGACATTAGCAGCTTTCACAGCGCTTCGCCCACAACGAAAGACACAACGTCATCGAAAACCCATTTCTTATTTTTGGAACGATGTAACCTACACTTTTGATTCCCTTGCAGAAAAACGAATCTTTCGCTGGTTTGCCACTACCTTATCACCGCAAGCGATGGCAGTTCAATCCTACAAGATTGTTCGTGAAAAACCCCATCAAGCATATTTTCCAGACTTACAAATTCTTGATGAAAAGGGAACACTTTATCTTGTGGAAGTCAAATCTACGCTTGATTTACTATTGCCCGACGTCCACGCCAAGTACACCCTACTCCAAATTCATGCAGAGAAAGAAGGCCTAGGATACGCTCTCATGGATCAACGTGGCTATACAATGGATTACTTCTTGGACACGATTAAACTTCAAAACCAACCTATATATAACACCATGAAAACCCTTTTTAAACACAATGTAATTGCTGGACCTTTATTTTATGATCATCGTAATGAATATGCCCAAAAAGACCAAAAAAAAGCAGCGTTATTTACACGAATCTTTGTCGCGTATGCCCTGCAACATGGCTACGTGATTAATCAATCCTTTCGCACAACGGATTGGCAATTAATGCGGTCATAAAATGTTTCCTTGAAGGAAACCAAACGGCTCCATGGAAACGCTAAAGTAAAAGCATTCAAGGAGGAACCAAACATGAAAAAAGATTTGGTCGAACTCGTCTTCATTCTGGATCGTTCAGGATCGATGCGAGGTTTAGAGTCTGATACGATAGGAGGATTTAACAATCTTCTGGAAAAACAACGGAAAGAAAAAGGGGAAGCGGTCATTTCAACCGTGTTATTTGATCATGACTTTGACGTCGTGCACAACCGGAATGACATTCAACGCGTTGAACCCCTTACCGACAAACAATACTTTGTCCGTGGATCGACTGCGATGCTTGATGCGATTGGACGAAGCATTCTTAAAATTCGTGAAGTCCATCGTCATTTAGGGCCTGATAATGTCCCGGAAAAAACGATGTTTGTGATTACAACCGACGGCATGGAAAATGCCTCACGTGACTTTGACTGGCAAACCGTGAAACGTCTCATTAGTGAATCCACAGAAAAAGATGGTTGGGAATTTGTCTTCTTAGGCGCCAATATTGACGCGGCAGAAACTGCAGGTCGGATGGGAATCCGTAAAGAACGCGCGGCCAACTATGTTCACGATGAACATGGTACCGAAACCAACTTTAATGTCCTAGACCGAGAAATCGCCTACTTACGTTCTACGAAAAACCTTCGCGAAACGTGGAAGGATGATATTGATCTCGACTTTAAAACACGCGTCAGTAAAAAGAAAAAATAATTTTACGAACCGTATCGATAAAAAACGTGAAGCATGGGGGATAGCTTCACGTTTTCTTTACGAATTCTTTGAATGCAATTGTTGAATGGTCTTTTCAATGTAATTTTTGACAATCAACTTACTAATGGCGACAAAGGATTGTTTTTCCATGGATTCATAAAGAGGATCGTCAATGAGATGAGAAATCAATTGGGAAATGCCGTGACCATAAAAATCAATCATCATAATCCGGTGATTGGCATCCAGGACATGCTCCGTATCCAATCGTTGAATATTAAGACGTTGATACGTCTTACTTTCGTTTTCAATAAAATGCATTAAAGTCGTTCGAAAAGAGGAAGCAAACATTTTTCGTAACACAAGCCGATGTTGCACCACATAATCATACAGGCGATCCATCGCCACTTCAAAATCAATCGGTTGTTCTGAATTCGCCCGAAAAATGAGATCTTTGAGCAGAAACCATTTCAGAAAATCATCCATCGAAGAAAAATTACGATAAAACGTCACACGATTGATGTTTGAAAGTTGTGAAAGCACGCCGATTCGTAATTGATCAAGGTGTGTTTCTGGTTCGGAAAGATACGCGATGAATGCATTTGCTAATTGAATTTTGGATAGCGAAAATTCATCTTCGAGTTGGTTTAACATACCTTTTAAGACTAACGCAATTCTCCCTCAATTAAAAGCAAAGATTTACGCGATGGTATCGTGATCTGTGAATTTTAAAAACGTATAAAAAAATACGGCGAGTCCACTTCCAAAAAGAGGTCCAATAATATACACCCAAAGTTGTTCAAGCGCCTCTCCACCTTCAAGCAACGCGGGTGCGATACTTCTTGCAGGATTTAGTGAGGCACTACTAATGGGACCACCCACCAAGATAAGTCCCACTAACGTCAAAGCAACGATTATTCCTACGAATGGTTGTAAACTCTTGCGTTGACTCATGGCAAGGACGGTATACACCAAGATAAAGGTTAAAAAGATTTCAAAAACAAAGGCTACCCATAAAGGAATTTGTGTGACATCAACGCCATTTGCTCCTAAGCCTTCATATACATCTGTTCCAGCCCCCATCAATAAACTTAATGAAGCAAAAAATGCGCCTGTGATTTGTCCAAACCAATAAAAAATAGCTGTTTTAACGGTCATGCGACGATGAAGAACAAATGCGAATGTTATGGCAGGATTTAAATGGGCGCCCGAGATATGTCCTACTGTATAAATCGCGATCAGCGCCCCTGTCCCGAATGCAAAAGCAACACCCAATAAATCACTACCTAATCCAAAAGCAATGGAGCCCGTACCTACAAAAACTAAAATAAATGTTCCATAAAACTCGGCTAAATATTTTCGAATCGGTATAGAAATTTTCATTTTAAAATCCTCTTCTTAATGATAAACCTTCGCGTCGTTTAAACAAGATATGATGTTCCCTAGAATTAAAAAAGACAACTCGTTTGAGTTGTCTTTTTATATCGTAACTTTTCTCTAATTATCGTAAAGTAAATTGCTGGGTGTATAACGAGCAAGATTCCCTGCGGCATCCTGAACATAAAGGGCAACCAAATAGGTAATAGTATCATCCACATCAAAATCTAAACGAATGCGAATAATGCCAGGTTCAGCAATGGGCGTGAGTGCGGCATGTAAGACATTGGGATTATTCCAATTTAAATCCCAGGAGTCATAGTCAAATCCATCCACAGCAACAATCACAAAATAGTCTAAATCTTCGGAGGCTGTCACATCATCAGTTGCTTCTTCAAAGTAGACGGCAACATCGCGAGGAAAATCATAAACGAGCGCACCCATGATTCCAGAGCCTCCCGGAACAGGAGCGGTTGAGTCTGGTTCAATGGCTTTATATTCAATTGAATTGCTGACAATATCAAACGTTTGATTGCCATCTTTATCTGTAACAACAACATAAATAAAGTATGTTCCCGTTCCAGCATTCGGTACAAAGTTGATTGGAACTTGATCAAAATCTTTGGCAATAAAGGTATTACTAATTTCATAAATTTTTTGGCCACTTGTTTGAATCACTGCAGCACTTTCAATTTCATTGTCCAAAGTAATATATAATTCCATTAGGACTTCATTTGATGCAGAATCTACATCGGTGGCATACGCATAGAAACCAATAATATCAATTTCATTTTGATTGGTTTCTTCATTGAGGTTTTCTTCATACATCCACAAATCGTGATCGAGAATTTCAGGCAACCAGTTTTCATCAACGGGTTTAACATTGAATAAATTTAGTTCTTGGATAATAGGATACGGATAATTCGTATTAGAAAAAGTCCATACGTTATCAAAATCCCACGCTTCCGAGAAAATAAAGTCATCATCCGTAAAACGAGAATGGTCGTGAATTTGTGTCGCTCCAACATCTAAATGACCATCAATGGCATGGGTCAAATAGTTTTCAACATCTTCAAGATCTACGTAATAGACGGAATTATCAAGTAATTGTGTTCCCGTGGCATCCCCAATAAAGGCACCATTGTCGCGGAATGGATCCTCAAGGTCTTCTAATGTAACAGAACGTGAAAATTGACCCACGTTGAAACTGTTTTGAATTACAACATTCCGTGAATTATTGACTTCACCGACAAATCCACCCGTTTCACCGTCGCCTGTCATAATCGACCCCGCATTGTAGGAGTTTGTGATAAAAAGTGAATTCAATTGATAATCTTCTAAGGAGTCTCCATTTTCATCGTCAAAATCATCACCTAGTTCACCAACAAAACCTGCGGTGCTGTTCGTACCGTAAATTTGAGCCGTGTTATAACTATTTTGAATATACGCTGCAAACGGACTGTCTAAATCGGCAATAAATCCTGCGGCTTCATTATTTCCTTCACTTGGGTTATAGATGAATCCATTGTTATAACTATTGGCAATAACAAGTGTTTCACTGTATGTGGCAAGGCCGATAAAACCACCCGCTTCATTGTTGTTACGAATTAAACCATCATTAATAGAATTGAGAATAATAGTAGATTCATTATCCGTAATTTCTCCGATAAATCCGCCAGCGTTGTCAATGGTTACTTCATCTAAAAAGAAATCTGGATTAATGGAATCATCAATGGTAGCACGATTTACACTATCTTGAATAAAGACAGTATAGTTATTGCTCGTTTGCCCAATTAGACCACCGGCGGTATTGGTTCCAAAAACAGAACCTAAAGTGACTTGGCTATTTAAGATATATATCGCATTCGTACTACGTCCAACCAACCCACCTGAATTTCCATCCGAGACAACTTCAAGATTGGTCATCGTGACATTTTGAATGATGGTTTTACCATCAATACTACCAATTAGACCACCTGCGTCTCCGTCAAATAAAACAGCTTTAATGGAATGATTTTCAAAATTAATGTTACGAATGACCGATTCAAGTGTAAATGGGAAAAACCCAACATCGAAATTATATTCGCCCACTGCTAAGTCAAAGTTCTTAATGGTATAACCTGCCCCGTCAAAAGTACCAGAGTAGCCGACATAGGATTGTTGAAAATCATTCATCACAAACCCTGCGATGCGGCGACCAAAGTAATTCACATCTTCACCACTAAAATCAATGTCCGCCGTTAAAACATAATTATTTTCATAGGCTGCTTCGTTACCGTAAAAACCGTCTTCGAGTGTTCCAAATGGTGACACAGAAAAGATTTCAAAGTCTTCAACTGAACTTAAAGGGATAAAACCTTGTTCAACGAGCTCTGCTGCATAGGCAGCCCGGGCATCTCCAACTGGAGCTGGATCGTAGGTGAGTGGTGAAACTGGATAGAGATTTTGACCACTAAAATCCTGACCATCTTGGCCATTTTCACCATCCACCCCATTGGTACCATTCGATCCTGGGACCCCTGGTTCGCCTTGTGGGGCATTAAAGTTAATAAACGAAACGATGAAAAGGGTCGTGAGGATGTTTAATCCGTACCACCAAAGCTTTTCTAAGATCTTCTTATCAAAAAAATTCATGTTCTATTCTCCTTTTATTGATTTTTTTTATTTAAAAGTCGCGAACGACGACTTTCAAATTTGGTCGCATGATTATCATCCAAGTTGCGCAAACTGGCATCTTGGATTAAGGCGAGGGCCTCATCGTACTTGCCTTCTTTTTCTAAAATAATGGCAAGGCGAACATAGGCATAGACAAAAGTATCACGGGTATCTAATATTTCTTGGTGAAGTTTGACGTCGAGTTGAGACACTTCTTTGGCAGCGGCAAGGAAGGCCTTATCTTGACGACGCGCATACGCCGAACGAATAAATGCTTCGTGAAGGAGCGTTTTTGTTTGCGGATCCTTCGTTAAACTTAATAAGGCATCCAACAAGCGACGAAGTAATCCTAAGGAAATCATACGACGATATTGAAAAATATACTTAAAGACATTGGCGAAGAATTCTGAGTTATTACCACCAATGGTGTATTGAAGTGCTTTGACAAGATGACGAGGGTGTTCAAGAATAAAGAATTCATTAAACTCGGTTTTTTGTTGTGGCGTCAAGGAAGCATAAAAATTCTTGTCTTCCAAAATAGCTTGGTCGAAGAAGGTCACATCTTCCATGCCTGCTTCTTCTTCAATGTTAACCGGAGTTTTTTTAACCACAGGCTTTTGAATGGGTGTTGCACCCACCGGTTGAACGATCGGTTTGAGTTCTGCTTTTTTCGGCTCAGCTTTTGGCTTAACCACTTTTTTCTTGGTCGTGTTCTTGGGTTTCTTGATGAGGCTTGTTTTCCATTGAGCCCATCCTTTTGAAACCGTCGACCAATCAAAGGTCAATCCCATCAGCTCTTCATAAAATAAAACAAACCCTAAGATGAGCCAGAATACGACCGTAAGTAAGACGCGTAAGGTCATGAGGTTACCTCCCGCGATATAGTATAAACCTAATTCTACTTAAAACAACATAAATCTTCGTATACAACGAGTAAATTGCCAAATTAATGATAAGCAATTTTTCTCAAATTAAATGCTCTAAACGAACATAAACAAAAGTAGTTAATATGTGCTAACAAAATTTCAGGATTGTGATTTTATTAATGACTTCATTTGAGTGAGTTCTTTACAAGAGAAAGCAATTCGTCACTATTCAACTACTTTTTCATTATTTTCATCGCAATCATGGAATTTTCCAACCAATAAATCCAAGGTTGTTGGGGTCGAAGGGAACTTTCTATCTTTTTTAACGATTCGTAAATTGGTAATCCATCATCCACTGTTTGATAAATATCAATAAATACCAGATCATAGCAATTTAGATTCTTATGTTGAAGATAATCAATGCCATCGGCTAATATGAGTTCAACTTTTTCTTTATGCGGAAAATAAGGGAGAATTTCCTGTTGAAATAAGTGAATCACGAAAAGATCTTTTTCAATGATTGTCACCTTCGATACACATTCTTTTTGACTCGTCATGAAGGCAAAATAACCCATGCCACATCCTAAAGTTAAAACCGATCCTTGAGCTTTTTCAATGGGATTTTTCATTGTTTCGATTTCAAAAGGGGTTACACTCATCCAAATGGAATCTTTGTTTAACAAGCATGGATATAGAAAGGGCTGACGAGCAAACCCTAGAGGCGTGATTTCTTCACCCTCGCGCTTGGGGTCAAACGAAACATCCCCGATTAAAAACGGTTGATACGCCGGGAAAACGCCAAAGGAAAGTTCCCAAGGGCCAAACTTTTTTTCTTTCCAAGGAATCACTTTTAAGTAGGCGTTATTCTCATACGGTTTAATATCAACCTCATGTAGCATGCGTTGAAAGGATTCATAAGGCATGGTGTTCAATCGATACAACTTCTTGAGACCTTCATAGTAATATTCTTTAACGAGTTGGGCTTCATTCCACTGATTTAAATCCGTTAAAAATTGCAAGGCAAAATCATCATTGTGGTATGCCTCACGTGCGTTTTGTTCGGTTTGTAAAAGGGTGGTTAATTGGATGGCAATGCGTTGGTTCATCTCACGAATGGATAAGCCACGTTGGGGTAAAACACCTTTTGTTTTCATCCCCATAAGTATAACGACTAAAAAATTAAATTAATCGATGATTTGTGTTCCAGCACGTCCTTCCACAATGGCAGAGGCATCGGTTAACGCGCCAATAATCGCAACACGGTCTGGATGGCCTTGGACAAAGGCTTTTGCAGCCAATACTTTAGGTAACATACTCCCCGGTGCAAAATGACCTTCCTCGATGTAGGTTTGTAGCTCATCCGTCTTGACCGTTTCAAGTTTACGTTGATTCGGTTTGCCGTAATGAATTAATACATTGGACACACCCGTTAATAAGATAAGACGATCCGCATCTAATAAACTCGCTAATTTACTTGCCGCAAAATCCTTATCAATGACGGCATCAACCCCTGTTAATGTTTTCTTCTTTTTAGCGACCGGAATCCCTCCTCCTCCCGAGGCGATAACCGTATAACCTAGACGAATTAAATCTAAAATCGCGTCTTTTTCCATCATGGAAATCGGTTGAGGTGATGCGACAACTTGCCGATAACCCCTACCAGCATCTTCTACCATGGTAAAACCTTGTTTTTCTAACGCTTTCGCTTGATCTTCTGTATAAAAACCTCCAATGGGTTTTGTGGGATGTTGGAAAGCAGCATCATGTTCATCCACTTCTACCTGGGTAATGACCGTCACGGGTTTAATGGAAATGTTTTTTACAAGACTTGCATTGTAAAAGGCATGTTGAAGTGCATAGCCAATGTATCCTTGTGACATTGCACCCGCATGATTAAGATTGACGAAAGGAATTTTTTCTAAATGCTGATGGGCATAATCAAGACTTGTTTTAATCATGCCTACTTGAGGTCCATTCCCATGCACAAGCACCACCTTATGGCTTTGTTGAATTAAATCTAAAATCGGTAAAGCGACTTCATAGGCGAGATTGGCTTGTTCTTCGGGGTTATTTCCTAAGGCGTTACCGCCGAGTGCAAAAACAATTTTCATACATGAAGCTCCTTAACAAAAACTGCAAGCGCGTCTTGAAAACATGCAAGGGGCGGTTCCACTAAACCAGCACCCACTTGACCCACCCCCGGTTCTTTATGGGCAATACCCGTATTAATAATCGGTAATTGATTACTGGCGATGACTTTTAAAATATCAATGCCTAACGCACTGGGGGCAAAATTGAGCGTCGGAAGTTGCATCATCGTGTGTTTTCCAACCGTAATAAAGTGCATTTTTCGAGAATAATTCATGGCGTCTTCGACCGTACCGCCAACAAATTGGACAATGGCAGGAGCTCCGCCCATTGCAAAACCACCTAATCCGTAGGTTTCTGTAATGGCGCTATCTCCGATATCGGGTGCAGCATCCTTTTCAGAATATCCCGTAAAATATAGACCTTTGACATAATTTGCAGGGGCAGTAAACCATTGATTAGAACTGGCAATTTTAATCCCAAAATCAACGCCATTTCTTGCCATGATGGTCACCATGGAACTCCCCTTGGTTCCTTGAGCAGCGTCAAGACATACTTTGGCAGAAGGCATGGATAAATTAAGGAAGTAATGATCATTATTCTTGATAAAATCAAATACCATGACTTTTTGATCCATGCTTGCTTGGGTTAGGAAAATCGCTCGCGCAATTTCTTTTAAAAATAATGCCGTCGCAGCTTTATTACGGTTATGCGTTTCATCTCCCATTTGTAAAGCTTGCGCGATAATTTGTTTTAAATCAATTGGACCGGTAATCGTTAACGCTTCACTCATAATCGGGGCAAACACGTCACGAATCCAACGTAATCGTTTTATGACATCATCGCTATTGGCCCCATACCGTAAAACTTTCCCCAAACCTTCATTCACACTGCAATATGCGGTGTTTTTGTGAACATGGTCTTCAACCACATGGACAGGCATATGGGGGGAAACAATGCCTGCCATGGGTCCCACAGCATGATAATCATGCGCCGGGGCAAAGTGAAGTTGACCGGACTGAACAAGTTGCTCAGCTTCCTTTAAATTATTGGCTAAACCTTCAAACACAATCGCCCCTAAAATCGCGCCTTTCATTGGCCCCGCCATGTTCGCATACGTCACCGGAGGACCCGCATGAAGAAACGTTTTTTCTGTCATTCCAGGTATGACTTGAATGGCAGGTCTCATGGCAGTTAAATGAGCTGTTGCTTTAAGAACCTTTTCCAACGCGGATTGATTTGCTTCTTGAATTTTATCGCGATACATTTCTGCTTTTACGAGGGCATCCACCCACTTTTTTTGCCCACCCGCAGGTGGTTGGTAAT
The DNA here is from genome assembly GCA_030834445.1 of Bacillota bacterium. Taxonomy (GTDB): domain Bacteria; phylum Bacillota_I; class Bacilli_A; order RFN20; family CAG-826; genus UBA970. Next base: position 2,150 of record JAURFC010000010.1, on the reverse strand, counting down.
GAACGGAGACAAACTCCGTGTTTTGAGCAGTTAAATCGTTTAAGAAAATAGAAGATCCAACATTGACGACGCGAATAGTTTCTTTTTCTTTGAGGACAGTTTCTTTCATTGTGAGACCCCTTTTAAGCTTGCAATCGCATAACGCACGGCTTGCGCATGACTTGATGCGAGCAATACGCCTAATTCTTTTAGTTTTTCTTCTTGTTGTTGGAGATTTTGGAAATCAAGCGCGGTTCCACAAACATAGGCAATGATGGGGACATCCGGTCGTTTTTCTTTAAATTGCTTGAGGATCTCCGCGTGGGTTCCTACGGGATCACGATGCGATCCATATCCCAATTCAAAATCAAGAAGTAAAACTCCAACTTCAGGATCCTTGGCTTCTTGTAAAAGGCGTTCAAGACGAATGGTCGGTTCAATCATGGGATGGGGTCGACCATTGGTAAACACATCATCGCCTAAATCCACAAAGCAATGCCCCTTAGAATGAAAAACATCGTCTAAATGTTCTTCTTTTTTCTTGGATACATTGGAATAACAATCGGGTAACGATTTTCGTGCTAAGCTAATCGCCTCCGAACATAATGTCCCTCCACAATAAAGACCTCGAATCCATTGGCCTTGGGTTTTGTAAGCACGTACTGTTCGTTCTTGGGCTTTAGTCATGGTTTCAAATAATGGCGGTTGTAACCCTGCGGCTTTCAGAGAAAGATACGCTGTTTCCGCAAGGGTTGAAGCATGAAGAAATGAACTTTCTTCAGGTTTTTTACCATCAATAAAGCCAATAACAACTTTTTTATGAACAATCGTTTTTAATAAGGCCATGATTTTTTCATTCACCGATTCCGCGGGGGGTTTAGAAATTAAGGTAATGACATCCGTCATAGGGTCTTCTGCAAGCATGCGAATGGCATGCATCATCATTCGACCCCCTACTGCTTCCGATAAATCACGTCCCCCTGTACCAATCGCTTGCGAAATACCTCCACCGAATCGATCGATTAAGGTGGTTACTTCCTGTAGACCCGTTCCACTGGCGGCAACTAAACCAATATTGCCACGACGGACGTGGTTCGCAAACGCTAAACCGACACCATTAAGAATGGCGGTTCCACAATCAGGACCCATGAGCAATAAGCCTTTTTCAATGGCTTTATCTTTTAAGATGATTTCATCTTCGACAGAGACATTATCCGAAAATAACATCACATGAAGGTTTTCGTTTAACGCTTGATGCGCTTCATAGGCTGCATAAGCGCCTGGCACAGAAATGAGTGCAACATTACCTTTAAACGCTTGATTGGCAGCAGTCAAGGTGGGATAGTCCAACACCGCTTTCCCTGATGTAACAACCGTATCATTCGCCGACTTTAATCGATGAACCAGACCTTCAAGATCACTTTCATGAACCGAATCTCCTTGAACACCCACCAAACAATCATTGGGGGTTGCACCTTCAATTAGTGCGGGAGAAAATCCGATACTTCGAATCAAGTCAAGATTCATGTCCGTCCCCATTAAAAGAAAAATTTCACGATCGCTAAATTCTTTTTTTAATGTCGCGGTCAAAGACATCAAGGTGACGGAATCATAATATTCATTTTTTAATAGACGTAAATAAGCAGGCATGAGATCACTCCTTTAATGTGTAATTTATTCGTATGTATATGTATCATGAAACGTTCTTCAAACGTCCTTATATTCAAAATTATAATGAAGGTGGATCCTATGGACACGTTCGATGTCGAATTGGAGGTCGATCGAGTAGCCATAGGATCCGATACGAATCCACCTTAATGAAGGTGGGAAAATGAAACGTTATTCAGTCGTTGCGACTTTTTTTGTTTCTTTTTCAGAGGGTTCTTTGTAGTAATGGAAGAAAAGCATGACTAAACCAAAGCATACATAACCAATGGAAACTGGATTAATCGTGTCAAAACTTGTGGGGAATCCAATGCTTGCAGCATGGATAAACCCAAAGAAGGATAAACCGGCAGCGACGAAGGAATAAACCGCAGCACGAAGGAATTTTTTAAAATGATTTAAGCAAAGATGCTTTATGATCACAAAAGATTCCTTATATGAATGAACTGTTTAACTAGTAATTATAGTATACCAACGATTAAGGCTAAGACACCAACTAAGGATGC
>JAURFC010000001.1 GCA_030834445.1 Bacillota bacterium | reverse complement strand
TTGTCAGTATGAGTGGGCTAGGTATTTTATTATTTGAACAAAATAATTATGATTTTAGCTTGTTTTCTGCAGGGATCCGTTCCATGGATAAAACGATCACGATTCAAGAAGACGGGGATGTTCGTTTTCAAGAACGCACCGATCGTTATTTAGATTACTCTGCGTTTTTCCAAGATCTTTACTTTACCTCCGATAATGAAGATGTCCCCAAAACAGTTCACACACCTCAATTTGATACAACCGCTTTTTCGAATCGAATTTATGATGTAAACAATGAACTTTTAATTGAAGGCGATGGAACGCAAGAAGTAAGCGAATGGGTCAATGGGACGTATATGAAATTATCGTATTCATGGCTGGATGACCCTCGAGATGAATTTGGAGATCCCATACGACCGATTGATGAGGAATCCGTTGCCATTTTTCAATATAACGAAGGATTATGGAGAGATGCAACGTTTGAATATGACTATACGATTCAAGGCGTGGCACTCAAATATGCCGATACAGCAGAATTCTTTTGGGTTGTAGCCACCACCGATGGGATGCGCACCACCAATGTTGATGTCGATATTGTGTTACCTACGACGACCATTGATCCTGAAGATGTCGATGTGTATCTTCGAGGCTCCTCCCTTGCTAGAGTTAATGGTATTTCCTTAAATCAAGATAATCAGGTCGTAATTAACGTCACTGCTTCACAACTCTATCCAGGTGAGTTTATCACCACACGTATTAACTTTCCTGCCTCGGCCTTAACCATTACTAACAATCAATTTGGGAATGATGTTACCAATTACAATTTGAACGGTGCGAATCACTTAGATAATGTTCAAACATATGAATCCGCCCTCGCTCAACAACGACTTATTTATAATTTGGCCGATTGGATAGGGGCAAGTTTACTCGTGGTCATTTTAATTTATGCTGCGTTACAAATTCGCAAAATTTATCTTCAATATGATAAAGAACATCCAACGAATTTTTATGGAGAATATTATCGTGAACTTCCACAAACATATGGTCCTGCCATCATGGGGTATTTATATCGCTTTAAAACAACGGAAAAAGATGATGTTTCAGCTACCTTGATGGATTTGGTTCGTCGCAAATACATTTCTATTGAAACGGGAAGCGAGTCATTGACGGATAAAAAAGCCGATTATACCCTCGTTCTCAATGAAGAAAAAAATGTCGAAGAATTAAAAGGATACGAACAAAAATTAATTCAATGGTTTTTTGGTGTGGTTGCAGGGGGTCAAAAACGATTAAGTTTAAAGCAATTAGAAATGTTTACCAAAAAAGAACAACAAGCGGTTCGTTATTTAAATGAAAATCAATCGTTTAATCGGCAAGTGGCTCTTGAAGGCGAAAAAATGAAATTCTTTGATGATGTCAAGCAAGCGGTAAGTCGTTCAGCAGGTTTCCTTGGATTCCTTGGTTTATTTGCCGCAGCATTTTACGTTCTAAGGCTCGTATTTACGTTAGGGACATATACAGCCGTGATGGGTGGTGTCTTGGCGGGTTTATCCATCGGCATCGGTTCCTACATTCGTACGATTGAACGTCGTTCGGTTCAAGGCAATGAAGATTTTGTTCGCTGGGCAGCATTTGAAAAATTCCTCAAAGAATTTACAAATATTAAGGATTATCCGATGCCAGGCATTACCCTTTGGGAACATTACATGGTGTATGCGATTAGTTTTGGAATTGCGGATTTAGTTGAACAACAGTTACGGTTTAAATACCAACAACTCAATCGTATGGATGAACTCAATGGATCGCCATACTTCCGATATCCCGGCTTTTATCGTCGTTACTATTATGGGATTAATCAATCGTTTTCCTCGGCCCGTAATACGATTTCTCAAGCCCAAGCTCAGCGTAATAATTCAGCCCGAGGCGGTAGTTTTGGAGGAGGGGGAGGCTTCTCTGGCGGTGGTGGTAGTGGTGCTCGATTACGATAATTCTATGATTTTAAGTTTATAATGCTAAAATAAAAAAAAGGAGATAAAAATGAACCCATTTTTAATTACGTTACTCGTTATCCTCGGTCTCGTTGCTCTCGTTGCTTTCTGGGTGATTGGCGTATATAACCGACTCGTTCAATCCCGCAATAAGGTGAAAAATTCTTGGTCACAAATTGATGTTCAATTAAAACGTCGATTTGACCTTATTCCAAACATTGTTGAAACCGTCAAAGGATATGCCAAGCAAGAAAAAGAAATTTTTATGGAGTTTGCCAAAGCTCGTAAAATGTATGATTCTGGTGCCCAATCTGGGAACGTTGGCGAATTATCCCAAGCAAACTCGATGCTTGGTCAAACGTTAGGTCGTTTAGCGGTGGTCGTTGAACAATACCCTAATCTTAAAGCTGATCAAGGATTCTTAAAGTTGCAAGATACATTGAAAGAAACTGAAGATAAAATTTCCTTCACTCGTCAATTTTATAACGACGTTGTTTTATCGTATAACAACGCACGTGAAGTGTTTCCTTCAAGTGTTGTCGCTGGTATGTTTAAATTTAAAGAAGCAGAACTATTTAAACTCGATGACGTCGCCGAACGACAATCCGTTAAAGTTTCTTTCTAATCAAGCCAAAACAAAACGCTCATGAAACCATCGTGAGCGTTTTTCTTTTGTGATAAGATAAAATGCATGAAACCAATTATTTTTAAAAAAGAAGGAACGCAGTTAAACCGCTTAGAAGCGTGGGCGTGGTCCTTACTCGATCATTCCTTTATTCGTTTTTTACTCGCTGGAGGACTTAATACTGCGTTAGGCTATGGTACAACACTTCTTTTACGCTACACCGTGTTTGTGAATGAGCCCAAATGGATACTTCCATTTGGTTTTGAACTCGATGGCGCGAATACGGTGATGTTTTTACTCTTATTTCCTGTTTCCTATACAATCCAAGCCTTATTTGCATTCCGCACGACTTGGTCGTGGAAACGCTTATTTCTTTATCCCTTATCGAGTATTCCCAATTATGTGATTCAACAAAGCTTTATTTTTATCTTTGAATCGGTGTTAATGTTTCCACCCGAAATTAGTTACGCGCTCAGTGCAATTGCCGCCATTCCAATTATGTACGTCATCATTAAACTTCTTGTCGTTAAAAAACGTTAGTCAAGCGTTGCAATTTGTTTTTGGAACGTATCAATTTGTTGCTCGACTTTGAGTTCGGCAAATTGATTCATATAAAGTTTATGATAAACGCCTTTTTTTGCCATTAAGGTTTTGTGATTGCCATCTTCAATAATCCATCCGTTTTCCATGACAAGAATACGGTCCGCATCCACGACTGTGGATAAACGGTGGGCAATAATGATCGAGGTTCGGCCTTTCAAGACACGTTGAATGGCTTTTTGAATGAGCGCTTCGGTTTCGGTATCGATCGAAGAAGTGGCTTCATCTAAAATCATAATGGTTGGATTACGGACAATCGCCCGCGCGAAGGCAATCAATTGTTTTTGACCGACGGATAAGTCGGAACCACCATCCCGTAAGACGGTATCATAACCATGAGGTAAAGACATGATATAGTCATGCACATCGACCGCTTTGGCAGCTTTGATAATTTCTTCATCCGTTGCATCGACTTTTCCATACGCAATATTTTTTCGAATCGTTCCTGAGAAGATAAAGGGGGTTTGTTGGACATACCCAATATTGGAACGCAACCATCCCATCGAACGATCTTTATAATCGACGCCATCAATGAGAATGCGCCCTTCTGATGGTTCATAAAAACGGCAAATTAAGTTGACCGTCGTGGACTTACCACTCCCTGTTTCTCCAACAATGGCAATCGTTTGTCCTTCTGGAATATGTAAATGGGTATCATGAAGAATTTCTACGCCAGGAATATACGAGAATTTGACGTGTTCAAATTGAATTGCCCCACGCATGAGTTCATAAGCTTCTTTTTTAGGAGCAAGAATGGTCCCATATTTTTCAACGACATCGGGACGATCAACAATAGTGGGTTCGGTTTCAATAAGGGCAAGAATTTTTTCCACACTGGACTGGGTAGACATGAGTTCGGTGAATAAATCGGTGAATTCTTGAATAGGGTCATAAATCGATTTCACAAACCCAATGAATAAGACAAAAATAGACACATCCGTGATAAGAATCGAATTCGTCATAAAATAAGATCCAAAGAAAATGACAATCGCCGTGGTAAAGGCAGAAATCACAACAAGACTTGGATAAAAATACGCTTGTGTTTTGGCGGTTTTCCACGATTTATCACGAATATCGGTGACAATATCATTGGCCTCTTTTTGAACATTCTTTTCTATAGAGAGTGTTTTAATCGTTTTAGCCCCTGCGATGACTTCGGCGAGCCAGGCCACATAACTGGAAAAAGCATTACGGGCAATTCGGGATAATTTTAAGATTTTAATTTGGAAGTAAGGGGCAATGACTGCCATGACCGGAACGAGGGCAAGTAAGATGAGTGACATTTGCCAGGAAATTAAAAACATCGTGACGAGCGTAAAGGAAATTTCAAAGGTGATCCACACAAAGCGGGTAATCCCCCAGGAAATCATGTCAGAAATCTTTGAGGTATCGGATTGAAGACGTGCGATGAGCCATCCTGAGGATGTTTTATCAAAATAAGAGAAGGAAAGTTTTTGAACTTGACGGAAGGCATCTTGTCGCACGGCAATGTAAATTGACATTTCTAAGAAGTTCGTGACAAAAAATAATACGTAAATGGCGATCGAACGCAGCAGAATTCCACTCATTAAAACAAGAACATACTCGGTAAAGTTTAAGGTAAATTGCAACCCGAAAAGCAGTTCAAGATTAATGGATAAATCCGAAATAAGAATCGCTTGGCCTTCTAAAACTGCTACCGAGCGAATGACCGCCCGATTAAGTAAGGGGATTAAACTTCCATCATGAAAGGTAATCAAAAGCATTAAACTCATCATTAAAAGAAGTAAACCCGAACGACGGAAGGCATACCGCGCAATTTTACCCCAACTTGAAAAATTAAGTTTGGAGGCTAATGCTTCTTCTTCGAATGAAAAACTTGCCATGGTTATACCATCCTCGTTTGAATCTCAAAGATACGTTTGTACAAACCGTCTTCTTTGATGAGCGATTCATGATTACCAACTTGCGCAATTTTACCATCCTCAAGGACAACAATTTTATCGGCGTCTTTCGCAGTCGCAACACGATGGGTAATAATGAGTGTTGTGGATTGTTCTTGGCGTTTTTTAAGGGCACTACGAATGTTGATATCGGTTTCGGTATCCACCGCGGATAACGAATCATCAAACACTAAAATTGGCGCTTTGGAAATAATTGTTCGCGCGATGACCAGTCGTTGTTTTTGACCCCCGGATAAGGTGACCCCTTTTTCACCAACGCGGGTATCATAACCATCTTTAAAGTTAATAATCGATTGATGAATATCGGCAATTTGAGCCGCTTTTTGAATATCTTCTGCCGTGGCATTACTATTAGCAATTTTTAAGTTATTGATGATGGTTTTTGAAAACAAGAACGGTTCTTGTAAGACGGTCGCAATTTGGCGACGAATATGTTCTTTGGCGATGGACTTAAGTTCATGACCATCGATCTTGATGGAACCGGAGGTGTAATCATAAAGGCGGGTTAAGAGGTGAGACAAGGTTGATTTTCCTGAACCTGTTTTTCCCATGATGGCAACGGTTTCGCCAGGTTTGATGTCTAAGGAGAAGTTTTTGATAAAGACTTCATCCGAATCATCGTAATGGAAGGACATATTGTCAAAGGAAATCGCACCTTGAATAACAGGGCGTTCCCCGGATTCAATGTCTTCGAGCGGTTGATTAAGAATGAGATTAAGGCGGTCAATCGAGGCCATGGCTTGCGCTAAATTGGAAAGCGTCATCGCGACTTCACGAACGGGCCAGACAACCATCGAGACAAATTGTAAGGCGACAACGAGCGTGCCAGTCGTTATATTTCCGGTCACCGTTAAATAAAGACCAAATGCCGTGGTTAAGGCAATTTGACCAAACACGAGAATATCGGTTGAGGAGAAGAAGAAACTTGAGACGAGACGCCATTTAATGAATTTCTTTCGATAATCAAACAGGTGTTCATCAAAATCTTTAATTTCATACGGTTCATTATTGTAGGCTTTGACAAGACGAATGCCGGATAACGTTTCTTCAATCTTGGCAGAGACCAATCCGTCGCTATCTTCTGTGACACGGAATAATTTACGAACGCGTTTAATTAAGAAATACGCATACACAAACATAAACGGTAGAACAATCGTGCTAGACAAGGCAATTTCCCATGAGACGGTTAACAAGAGACCAAAGGCAATGGTCGTTAAGAAAATCGTATAGACAATGGAATTGACTTGGCGAACTAAAAAACGTCGGACAATATCTAAATCACGCGTACATGTTTGAATCAAATCACCGGATTTGTTTTTCTTGATGTAACTGTAAGGCAGACGTTCAATGTGATAAAAAAGATCGAGTTGAATTTTACGACCAATATCCACATCCATCAAACCCCGAATGATTAAACGAGAAAAGAACATCATCGCGCGAGAAACGCCAAGTCCAATAATGATGACGGCAAAGAGCCATAAATTCGCCCGTAAGAAAGCTTGACCGCCAAAGAGTGCCGTTAAAAAAGAATCGACTGGACCTGAGGGCGGAACACTTAATAACGTATCAATAAGAACTTTCGTCATGAAAGTCGATAAAAGAAGAAAAAGTAAGGCGAAAAACAAGATAACAAAAGAGAGTCCATAGCGTAAGCGATGACCCTCTGTAAATCGATATAAAAGTTTGAAGTATTTCATGGTTTTTAGCGACTAAAAAATATTATACACTTTTGTTCGTCTAATGGTAGAAAAAACACGTAGGAATTGGAACAATTAAAAGCGTGTTCAAGAGAATATGCTATAATACGTTTGCGATATGGAACCCACACAAATATCGGAAGATATTACCTCCCCAAAAAAACCGAAAAAAAATCGGCGATATGTTCTTAATCTTACGTTCATCTTTTTGGTTGCGATTGGTTTTACGGCCTTCACGCTTTTTACCGATGATAACCTCAATGCCGTTTTAGAAGCATTCTCGCAAGCCAATGCCTGGGTCATTGCCGGTATTTTATTGATGATGGCCGCTGTGGTCCTCATTGAATCAACCATCTTATTTATCCTTGCGCGGCTCTACACTACCCGTTATAACTTGCGAAAAGGCATCGGTAATTTTTTCATTGGGATTTTCTTTTCCCATATAACGCCCTCAAGTTCGGGGGGACAATTTGCTCAAGCGTATACGTTTAAAAAACAAGGTTTAGACTTAGCGAATGCGGCTTCGATTCTTGTCATGCATTTTCTTCTTTATCAAATTGCTCAAGTCTTTTTTGGTGTATTAGCGCTTGTTTTTCGCTTTCAACAATTCGCCTCGCAAATCGAAAGTGTCGTCATTGGGGATGTCCGTATTCCCATCGTTTCGTTATCACTTATAGGATTTGGTATTAATTTTTTAATTATTTTTGGCATTTTACTTTTAGCCCGCTCCAAGTTTATCCACAACGTTCTCATTAATGGCATTGTGACCTTACTGGGGAAGATGAAAATCATTAAAAATCCTGACACCGTTAAAGCCAATCTTCAATTACAAATTGAAAACTTTCGTATTGAATTAAAACGATTACAGGCTAACAAAGCCGTAACATGGGTTTTACTCATTATGTTCTTTGTTCGCATGGTTATTGCCAATGCCATTCCTTACGTATCGGCGCTTGCCTTTCCCACGATTAATTTAGGCAATTCTAATCTTTTTGATGGCATTTTTATGTCTGCCTATTTACAAGTCATTGTCGCGTTTGTTCCGCTTCCGGGGGCAGTTGGCTTTTCTGAATTTTTCTTCTCGTATTTATTCGCAAGTTTATTTGGGGGTTATTCTCAAACGATCGCACCCCAACTTATTTGGCGTGGCGTTACCTTTTATTTAATGTTAATTTTAGGGGCGATTACCTTGGTGGTGTACCGCTTTGGTTCGAAAGAAGCCTTCTTGGATGCTCAACAAAAATCCTTTGTCGATATTCAACGTGAAACGATTGAATTTCGTCGTCAAACTTCGGAATTTATGATGAATACTCAAGAAATGAAAACGGTCAATTTCCAACATCGCATGTCAAAAATGGCGCGAGATTTCTTTGGCTTCAAACGCAGAAAAGTGGATCGTCATGGCCGAGAAATGACGACCAAAGAAATCGAAAGGAAAACGAAAAAGTAAGATGCGAATTGCTTATTTTTCCGATACCTTTCCTCCCGAAATTAATGGGGTTTCCGTCAGTGTTCAACATCATGCCAAGGTGATGAAAGACCATGGTCATGAGGTCTTAGTGATTACGACCAACCCTTTCTCCAACATCATTGAAGAAAAAGAGGGAATGATTCGCATTCCTGGGATTGAACTCAAGAAACTTTATGGGTATCGGATGTCCTCTTTTTTTAGTGCGAAAGCGTACACCCTTATTAAAAAATGGCAACCTGATCTCATTCATATTCATACGGATGCGGGTATTGGCATCTTTGGGAAAATCATGAGTGTGGCATTAAATCGTCCCTTAGTGTTGACGTATCATACGATGTATGAAGACTATACGCATTATGCCGGCATCTTTAGGGGCCTAGTGAACCGTGTGGTGAAAACCTTTTCCAAGTCCCTTGCCGAACAATGTACTGAATTTATTGCGCCTTCCGCGAAAACTAAAGACAAGATTCGCAGTTATGGGGCAGATCGTTACATCAATATTGTTCCGACAGGCATTGATTTTTCACGTTTCAAAAAAGCAAATTTATCGATAGAAAAATATCAAGAGTTCGAGCAAAAAATAAACCCGAAGAATGAAAGAATCTTCCTTTCTTTAGGCCGTTTGGCCAAAGAAAAAAGTGTAGACCATCTTGTGCGAGGATTCGCCGAATACTTAAAACGTCCGGATCATGTTGCTGCTCGTTTAATCATTGTAGGTGATGGACCTGAGCGTCATCATCTAGAAAGCTTAGCCCAATCCCTTCACCTTGATGATCATATGCATTTTGTCGGTGCCGTCCCGATTCAAGATGTCCCATACTATTACAATCTTGCGGACCTCTTTCTTTCTGCTTCCGTTACGGAAACCCAAGGTCTAACGTTTATGGAAGCGATGGCGAGTTCCACGGTGGTATTGTGTCGATTTGATGAAAATCTCGCAAGTCTTATTCACGACCGAAAAACAGGTTTCTTTGTCGATCGTCCCGAAGAGTTTGCTAACGCGATTGCAGCCGTGATGCAACTTGAACCTGCTGCCTTACAAAAAGTCATTGACCAAGCGCACAAGGCAGTGGACTACTACTCCTTAGAGACGTTTTATGAAAATTTAAAAAAGGTATATATTCGTGCCCTCCGCCAATACTGGTAAAACGATTCAACAAGTCACCTTTAAAAAAAAGGTAATCACCCTTACCTTTGACGATGCATCGACGTTGCAATTAAGTGAGCGTAGCTACAGTCAATTTTATGTTTACGCTGGAAAAACGTTATCCGCCAAAGAAGTATCGGCACTGGAAGAAGCGGCATTACTCGATCCGTTCCATGCGTACTTACAACATATGTTTGCCCGTGGACGATACAGTGAAAAACAAATCCGTGACAAACTGTATCAACGTAAAGCGTTGCGCTATCAAGTAGAAGCTTTAATCCAAGAATACAAAGGGTACGGACTCATTAATGATGCCCAACTCATTCAAGAATGGATGGAGTATTTTCATGAAAAACACGTGGGTTACCATGCCATCGCGCAAAAACTTCATCAAAAAGGCTTTGATGAAATCCTCATCAAAACCTCACTTAAACCAGCGAATGAAGACGAAAAAATTCAACGGCACCTTCCCATGCTATTAAAAAAAGTTCGCCATCTTCCGCTCCAAGAGCAAAAACAACGCGTGTATCAAGCGTTATTATCCAAAGGTTTTGAAAGTGCCTTAATTATCGAAACTCTCGACAGTATTTCACTAGAAGAAAATGAACAAACGGAGGCGCATGGAAAAAAGGTATTTTTACTCGCTAAAAAACGCTATGCTTCTAAACATCAAGGTCGAGCCTTACAACAACGGATCATCGCCTATATGCGTTCAAAAGGGTATACTATGTCTAAGATTCAACAATGGTTAGGAGAAGGGGAAGATGATACAAATTAAAGATTTAAAAGAAGGACAAAGTGTTCAATTTTCTGCATTATTAACGCAAGTTTCTAAAGGCGTAACGAATGCCGGACAACCGTATCTTACCTTGTCCTTACAAGATAAAACCGGCACGATTGAAGCCAAGTATTGGGATGTCACCCCCAGTCTAGAACAATTACTTGAACCGGCTGCATTTTATGTAGTTAATGGCGACGTCTTGTCCTATCGAGGTAATTTACAATTAAAAATCGAACGGGTGCAAAAGCTTAATCCGGAAACGGTTACCCTTTCTGAATTTACCTTATCGGCTCCATTACCCCTTGCCGAGATGGAAGCGACCTTAAAAACATTAATTGCTTCGATCGAAGATCCGGATTATCGCACGTTGGTGGATACACTCATTCAAAAATATTACGACAAATTTATTGTGTATCCTGCGGCCGTTCGTAATCACCATGAATTTACCTCTGGTTTGATTTATCATACGCTTTCGATGATTCATATCGCCGAATTCATGATGAAAACGTATCCGCCCTTTGACCGTGACCTCGTTATTAGTGGCATTCTTTTACATGATTTAGGCAAGACCATCGAGTTTTCCTCCCCGATTGTTGCCAAATATACCACCGAAGGAAAACTCATTGGTCATATTCATTACATGGCAGGAGAAATTTTTGCGATGGGAGAAAAACTCCAATTACCGCGTGAAAAAGTGATGCTTTTACAACATATTGTGTTGTCTCATCATGGTAAACCGGAATTTGGTTCCGCCGTCCCTCCCTTAACCAAAGAAGCATTACTCGTTCACATGGTGGATGACTTGGATGCCAAAATGACAATGATTGATAAAGCCTTATCAACCACCGAACCCGATTCATTTACACCTCGCCTTTTTACGTTTGATGATCGGTCGTTTTATAAAAAGAAATAACTTAAAGTTTGGTTTTTAATTGTTGGGCAATCGCCGGGAGATTTAAATCGTGTCGATTTTCATTTTCATGCATTTCCAGTTGAAGTTTATCGCGCGCATCATAACGCGGAATCACGTGAACGTGAAAATGAAACACCGTTTGACCCGCCGCTTCAAGGTTATTCGTTAAAACATTAACGCCTTTGGCATGAAGTGTTTGTAATTGTGCTTGACCAATGCGTTGGGCGACATCCATGACACGATGCATGATGGTTTTGGGTGTTTTTAAAAAGAAATCATAATGTCTCTTTGGAACGACAAGCGAATGACCTTTCGTGGTTTGTGCGATATCTAAAAATGCGATAACCGCATCATCTTCATACACTTTGGTCGCAGGGATTTTTCCCTCAATAATCTGGCAAAATACACACATAATCACTACCTCCAAGAAAAGGAAAAGGAGAGGAAGTCCTCTCCTTTATCATACCTTGTTTATGCGAACGTGTTAATTGTTCGTCGCATCTTCCCCGTAGAGATCGGGGTAACGTTCCACGAAGAAATCATAAATATCTTGATCATGGAACTTAATGTCTGCAAGTCGTAACCAGTGTAAGGTGGAGGCGTTATTATTCGCTTCACGAACCCCAAGAATCTTGGCAATTTCGCTGGCGATTTCTAAACGTTTTTCATCACTTCCGGTTAAGGCATCATAGTTGGTGGTGGAAGCTTCAGAAGCGTTCATTTTGGTTGTATTCACGGCTTCTAAGATTTGCACCACAAAGTAGGTTTGGCTGCTGGCATCATAGAGTAAGAAGTTACGCGCATCGTTTTGTTGTGAACTTTGCGGGATTAAGTAGCTCACGCCGTTAATTTTACGTAAGAAGTCCGAGGTTTCTGGGTTTTCCACATCATCCATTTCATCGTCAATACGATCGATGGCGTTGGCAACACCAATGTTGTAAACACGGTCACGAATCGCAGAAGGTAAGGAACCTAATCCACCATTCTTAATCGACCAACCATCCGTGGTAAAGTCACGTTTGAGTAATTCACGACGTTTAAGTTCTAAACCGATTTCTGGGGTGTATTGACCGTTACCGGTAAATTCATCTTCGACGGCTTTGTCGGTTAAACGTGGATTTTCTTTAATCTTTTCAAAGCGTTTAAGGATTTCACCATAAAGGGTTTTGTACGTATCGCCTTCGTTATATTCACCGTCAATGCCGAAGTCGAGTAAACCCGTATCGCTGAGTAAGTTATATTCAGGCGATCCTTCAGCGAAGATATTTCCTTCATCATCGATACCGCGCCATGCTCGGGCTAAGAGTTCTAAGTCTGCAACCGGTTCGGCATCTGCATCAAGGATAAAGCGGTCGATGAACGTATCCATTAAGTACTTCACGGATTCTGGGTTTTCGGTAGAAACCTTCAGACCAATGTAGTTGACTTTACGAGCGTACGTACGACCTAAGGAAGCATAGTCTTCGGCGATTAAGTATTCCTCAACGAGTAATTCACGGTAAATACGTGGAATCACACTCCCTAAGATATAGGATTCGTAATAGTCTAAATGAATTGCTTCATCAAGAATGGCGCCCGAAGAGATGGCTACTTGATTCTTAGGAGGAAAAACAAAGTCTTCAACCCATGGATCGTTTTCGGAACGATTTAAGGTGTAAAGTTGTTTTTCAATCGAGTAAGCAAAGCGACGTTCCGAAAATAAGTTGCGTGTTTCAAATTGACCCGAAGAGATTAAGTCATACATACGTTCGTTAATACGACGTTCGACTTTTTCCACAAAAAGGATATCCGCTTCATCGGTTGATGCTTGTAAGGTTTCATAGTCACCAAAGCGATTTTCGGCGATGAGGAAGAGGACATCTTCTAAGGTTTTTTGATTGATCGTTCCTTGGTCACGAATGGCATCATAAACCACAGAAACCACGTTTTTTTCTAAATCGGTAACTAACCCATTGAGAATGTTTTCTTCATTGTCGGTGGGGGTTGCTGTAATCGTTGTGCAGCCGACAAGGAATGCACCCGTTAACGCAAGACCAAGCGTTTTAAAGGTTTTATTGAGCGACATAGCAAAGGCCTCCTTCATTGAATAATCCATTCACATTGGTGGAGTAAGCGTAGGCACATTCTTCATCCACAAGACGCGCACGTTGGAATTCTTGATAACTTAAGAATTCGATGAAGGTATTCCAGTTATTAGCCGCTTGTAAGTCAGCATCAAATTGAGCACTTTCACGCGTGACACGCATGTAATTTAAGACGGCACTTTCTAATTCTTCATCCACAAAACTTACCGCTTGGCTATCAATGAGCGATTCAAGCATACGGAAGTTGAAGTGAGCGTCGAAGTTACGAATTTCACTATTTACAGTTTCCGCACGTTCTTTGTAGTTAGCGGTGGTGGTGACTTTATAGTTCACAAAGGTGACTAAGTCTTCGCCTGTTTCTGGATCTTTTGGATAGTTTGCCGTCCCGGGAATTTCTGTAGTGTAGTAATCTTGTAAATTAACATCATTGACGGTATCGATGAGCGCAGAGCGTTCAACCACAATAAAGTGAATACCTTGGTAACCGCCTTCACCCGAACCAGTACCGGCTCGAACTGCAAGAATGACGCGACCTTGTTCATCTGTAAGCACCGTTTCGTTGTCTAATTCCTCAACCGAATTGAAGCCTGGTAGAGTGTAATCTCCTTCTAGGCCTTCTGGAGTAATCACAGAAACGTTATGACGATTAAAAAACTTATTGAAGAGGACGTTACGAGGATAATAAAGTGGATCATTGTTATTCACGGGATCACCGTTTTCATCTTTGGTGATATCGGCAAGACGGTTTAATTCTTCGAAGGCGTAGAAAGGAATGGTACCTAATCCTAAATTTTCAAAGAAACTAACCGCATCTTCTGGGACTTCTAACTTATCGGCGTTGGAGGTAACTTCTTGATTTTGATTGAAGATCGCATCGAAGGCATAGAGTCCTAATTTGAATTCGTTTACGAAACTCGTGGCTTTGGACATAATGCCTAAATCCCCGAAGTTCGCGGCAGAACCTGTGTCTTCCGACATTTCGCGAGCAACTTCACCAAAGGTTTCCCCGTTGAATTGGTTCGCTAGACGACGGGCAACAGTGAAAAGCTTACGGGCTTCACCGCTCGTGATGCGACCATTGTACAGGTCACCCCCGGCTGCAGAAACTTTCACTAAAATATGTTTGACGTGGTAAGGAAGGCGTTCTTCAAGATAGCCAGGACCAAAGTCATCGCCCACGAGGAATCCTTCTTTATTATTGTCATAGAAACGATCTTCGACTTCTTCTTGCATAAGTTGATAGGCGAAGTAATCTTTGAGTTCTTCAAGATCTTCGACATCATAACTATTTAATAAAGTGTCAAGTTCGTCATTGTAATTCGTGTTGTTTGCATCCGCGTTAGAACGGGCTTGTTCTTTAACCCCATCGACACGGTTTTCTGCTTTCCCCAAAAGTTCATTACGCAACGCAGTGGTCGCGGCATCTTCTTGGTTAATTTCGTTACGGATCACGACTTCCGTAATCGCTTCAACAAATTTAGCAACCCCTGTTTGGTTGCCACGATATTGGCCAAATAAATCATCAGCACTGTAACCAAATGTTTCACCATTTTCACCCGTAATCGTCACCACAAGACCGTCAGTATTTTCGGTCACAGGGTTCGAACACGCGGATAATGAAACTAAGGAAACGAGGGCGAGAGTGGCAATCGTTAGTTTCGTTCGATTCATTTCTTTAGAATCCTCCTCTAAACAAAGCATAATTATTTTATTATTTTACCTAGTGAACTTCAACATTTATTTCTTGGATACGATACAAAAATAAGTTGAGGGAAAGATTCAACTAAAGTCGCAACAAAATAACAGCAACTTATCATAACATAATGTTTGAGTCAGTGGATTGATTAGATTACAATGATGTATCGGAGGAAATGTATGGCAACTTTAGTTATTAAAGATTTGTTTGTTAAGGTTAAAGACCTTGATATCGAAATATTAAAAGGTGTGAATCTCACGATTTCTGATCAAGAAACGGTCGCTTTATTAGGCCCCAACGGGCATGGTAAATCCACCTTACTTTCTGCGATCATGGGACATCCAAAATATGAAATTACATCCGGAGAAATCACCTTGGATGGAAAAAACGTCCTTGAAATGGAAGTAGATGAACGTTCAAAAGCCGGTCTTTTTTTAGGGATGCAACATCCTTCGGAAGTTCCTGGAGTCATTAACTCAGACTTTTTAAAGGCGGCAATGAATGTACGTCGTGAAAAACCGATTACACTCGTAGAACTTTACCGTCAACTCGAACAAGCATCGAAGCAAATGAAAATCCCCATGGATTTAACCCATCGCCATCTTAACGAGGGTTTTTCCGGTGGGGAACGTAAACGCAATGAAATTTTACAGTTACTCTTACTTCAACCGGAAATCGCGATGCTAGATGAAATTGATTCCGGTTTAGACGTGGATGCATTACAAGCCGTTGCAGATGCAATTAAACAACTTCAAGCGAAAACAAAAATGAGTTTTTTAATCATTTCTCACTACGCCCGCTTATTCCAAATGATTCAACCCACCCGGGTCGTTGTGATGATCAATGGTCGTGTCGCTCTTGAAGGTGGACCTGAAGTTATTACGAAGATTGATGGGTCCGGTTATGAATGGTTAACCAAAGAATATGGCATTCGCATTACCAAAGAACAAAAAGGTGAAAAACTGGTTAGTATGAACACTGTTTCTATTGGGGTTTGTGCAACCAATGAGGCGAGTAAAAAATGAGCCGAGTGACGTTAAAACCAACCCAAAATGTGTATCACATTCCGGAGTTGGATACCCCGCAAATTGTTGCGGTTGATTTACAAGATACAACAACTGAAGAAGTGCATGTTGTGATTGCTCCCAATGCCCGTTTTGATTTGCTTTTGTTAAATGCTGATGCCAATAAACATCTCCACCTTGAATGCTCTGAATATGCACAAGGAACCTTACAAATTGCGATGATGAAAGCGAATAAAAATTTATCCTTGACCATCGTGTTGAATACCGGTGTAGAACTCGATGCCTCGCTAGCCGATTTCACCCAAGGGAAAGGTCGCATGCTCGTTCAAGCCGAACTTTTAGGACGAGGAGCTCGCCTTGAATGGCGGACAGCTGCCTTAAGTACCCATCAAGATCGTAAGTATTATTCGGTCAGTTTTCACCATACTGAACGCGATACGTATGCCAACATGACAAACTATGGCGTAACGGAAGGAAAAAGTACCCTTCAATTTTCGGGAACAGGCCATATTATTAATGGTGCGAAAAACTCTAAAACGCATCAAAACGCGAAAATCATGGTGTTTGATCCCGCCTGTTTGGGTCGCGCTGATCCGATTTTAAAAATTGATGAAAATGAAGTGGAAGCCTCGCACGCGGCGACGGTTGGTAAGGTTAATGATGAGCATCTTTTCTATTTATGTTCACGTGGACTTACCAAACAAGAAGCCAAGCGCGTCATCACGTTAGGTTATTTAAATCCGATTCTACAATTCTTCACCGATGAACCGTTAAAAAACGAATTATCTTCGTTGATTGAAACGATTTCTTAATGAATATTGATACGCTTCGCAACGACTTCCCTCTTCTGCAAAAAACTGGGGACGAACGTCTGGTTTATTTTGATAATGCCGCTACGGCATTAAAACCGAAACAAGTCATTGAAGCGATGAATGCATATTATTTTGATTACCCCGCCAATCCTGGGCGTGGAGAATATGACCTTGTCTACCGCGCGGATCAAGCCGTGCAAGCTGCCCGTGGCAAAGTGGCGCAGTTTATCCATGCCGATGTTCATGAAATTGTCTTTACGTCAGGAACAACGATGGGCATTAATCTTGTCGCCGATGCGTTTGTCCGAAAGCATCTCAAAAAAGGGGATGAAATTCTTATCACCGAATCCGAACACGCCGCCAATGTGTTGCCATGGTATGTCCTACAAGAACGCTATGGCATTGTGGTGAAAATTATTGCGCTTGATGCGCAACAACGGTTGACACCTTCGATGTTAAAGGCGGCGATTACCACTCAATCAAAGTTTCTTGCTTTTTCTGATGTGAGCAATGTTTTAGGAACAAAATCGGACACAAAAACATTGACCAAGATAGCCCATGAACATGGGTTATGGGTCTTAGTCGATGCTGCCCAATCTGCACCGCATTTTCCGATCGATGTCCATCAAAGTGATGTTGATTTTCTCGTTTTTTCCGGACACAAATTATGCGGACCCACTGGAATTGGTGTCCTTTACGCGAAACGCACCCATTTAGAAGCCATGGACCCGTATCTCATGGGTGGGGGTATGTCCCTCAAATATGCCAAAGATTTTTCCATTCGCCTTGCCCCGATTCCTGAACGTTTTGAAGCCGGGACACAACCCATTGCCGAAATCATTGGACTCGGAGCTGCGATTGATTACCTTCGACATGTTGGATGGCAAGTCATTCATGAACAAGAACGACGATTACGGGAACACGCGTTGAATGGCTTGAAAAAAATTCCTTTTGTGAAGGTGTATAACCCCAACGCGGAAGCGGGAATCATTACCTTTAATTTAGAGGGCGTTTTTCCTCAAGATGCTGCTACGCATTACAATGCGCATCGTATCGCCATTCGTAGTGGCCAACATTGTGTACGTAATCTTGTCGATTATTTACAAACCGATGGAACGCTCCGTTGGTCTTGTTATTTTTATAACACGATCGAAGAAGTTGATTTGTTTTTAGAAGCTACCAAGAAAGGTCAGGATTTTTTAGATGCCTTCTTTCGATAATCCCATGATCATGCGCCAAGTGATTATGGATCACTATGAACATCCGCGAAATAAACGCGTGATCGATCATCCCCTTGCGCGTTCTAAACGCATGGACACCTCGGGGTGTATCGATGATATTGTCGTCTATCTTCACGTTGAAAAAGATGTCATTCGGGATGTCAGTTATGAAGGGGTTGCCTGTACCATTTCTACAGCGTCGACCTCGATTATGACCGAATTGCTCGTTGGCAAAACTACATTAGAAGCCACGAATATTATTGATGCTTATCTCAACATGATTTATGAACGCCCTTATGACGCATCGATTTTAGGTGAAGCCGTCGTCTTTATGTATACTTATAAACAAGCAAGTCGCATCAAATGTGCCACCTTGGGGTGGACCGGTGCACAAGCGTTATTAAAGGAGGAACATTAAATGGATAAAGATAATATTCCATTAGATGAATATCGCTACGGGTTTAATGATCAAGACGTCTCGATTTTAAAGACGGCAAAAGGCATTAATGAATCTATCATTAAAGAAATTTCAACCATCAAAAAAGAACCAAAATGGATGGAAGAAAAACGCTTAGCCGCCTTTAAAACCTTTGAAAATTTAAAGATGCCAACGTTTGGTCCTGACTTAAACTTTATTGATTTTCAAACGTACACGTATTACACCAAACCTTCTGAACAAGAAGAAACGTCGTGGGATAAAGTGCCAGAAACGATTAAAAAGACCTTTGAAAAATTAGGGATTCCCGAAGCGGAAGCCAAGTACCTTTCTGGGGTGACCACCCAATATGAATCCGAAGTCGTTTATCACTCGATGCTCAAAGAAGTGGAAGAAAAAGGCATTGTCTTTTTATCAACGGATGAAGGATTAAAACAATATCCTGAGCTTTTTGAAAAATACTTTGGTTCGGTCATTCCAGCCAATGACAATAAATTTGCCGCGTTAAATTCTGCGGTTTGGTCGGGTGGTTCGTTTATTTATGTTCCAAAAAATGTTCAACTTGATAAACCCCTTCAAGCGTATTTCCGTATTAACAACGAAAAAACCGGTCAGTTTGAACGCACACTTATCATCGTCGATGAAGGGGCAAGTGTAAATTATGTTGAAGGATGCACGGCGCCAATCTATTCAATTGAAAGTCTCCACGCTGCGGTGGTTGAAATCGTCGTCCTACCCAACGCACGTTGCCGATATACGACCATTCAAAATTGGTCACCCAACGTCTTAAATCTTGTCACGAAGCGTGCTTATGTTCACGAAGGTGGGCAAATGGAATGGATCGATGGCAATATCGGTTCGATGAAAAATATGAAATATCCGGCCGTCGTTCTTGGGGGCCGCGGAGCCAAAGGTACGGTGATTTCTATTGCCGTCGCAGGAAAAGGTCAAGAACAAGACGCGGGTGCCCGTATGATTCACCTTGCTCCGGACACGTCATCGACGATTGTCTCCAAAACCATTGTTCGCAATGGCGGGGTTAGTAATTATCGTGGGACAGTTCGCATTCACCCCGAAGCGTTGAATGCCAAAAATCACACCGAATGTGACACCTTAATTTTAGATGGCATCTCCAAAGCAGATACGATCCCTAAGGATGAAGTATTGAATAACGAATCCTTCATTGAACATGAAGCAACGGTCTCCAAAATTTCTGAAGATCAACTCTTTTATCTCATGTCCCGAGGATTAAGCGAAGAAGATGCGACCCAAATGATTATTATGGGATTCATTGAACCTTTCTCACGAGAATTACCGATGGAATATGCGGTTGAACTCAACCATCTCATTAAACTTGAAATGGAAGGTAGTGTCGGATAGTCTATGTCGCGTTCGCATTATGATGTGATCGTCATTGGTGGCGGTCATGCCGGCATTGAAGCCGCTTTTGCATCTGCCCACATGGGTGCAGAAACGCTTTTGGTAACGCTCAATAAAAAAATGATGGGCAATATGCCATGCAATCCTTCGATTGGAGGCAGTGCGAAAGGTATTGTCGTCCGGGAAATCGATGCCCTTGGGGGTGTCATGGGTTTTGCCGCGGATGCAGAGACGTTACAAATGAAAATGCTCAACACGGGCAAAGGACCGGGTGTGCAATGTTTGCGGGCACAAGTCGATAAAGTAACGTATCCTCGTTACATTCAAAATCTTGCCGATCGTACCGACCATTTAACCATTCTCGAAGCAATGGTACTTGATGTTTTACATGATGATCATCATGTGTATGGCGTCCGGTTAACCGATGGAAGAGAAATCACGTCTTCCGCAGTTATTTTAACGACTGGGACGTATATGGAAGCGGAAGTTCTCCAAGGTTTATCCAAGCGTTCGGCGGGCCCAGACGGAGAAGCACCCTCCCGTGGGTTATCCCCGAATTTAGCGAAAATGGGCATTGAACTTTTCCGCTTAAAAACAGGAACCCCTCCACGCTTAAAACGCGACACGATTGATTATGCTCAAATGGAACCGCAATATGCAACGCCTGGACCGCTTAAATTTTCCAGCCGAACGGTGTCGATGAAACCGTTTGAAGACCAAGTGGTGTGTTATTTACTCCATACTCAACCCGAAACCCATGCCATTATTCGGGACCATTTAAACGAAAGTAGTATGTTTGGTGGCCTTGTTCGAGGGACAGGTCCACGTTATTGCCCCTCGATTGAAGATAAAATTGTTCGTTTTGCCGACAAAGAACGGCATCAACTTTTCATTGAACCAGAATCCGCTGAATCCGATTCGATGTATTTACAAGGCTTTTCTACCTCGATGCCCGCGGATGTGCAAGAAAAAATGGTGCGCTCTTTACCCGGTCTCGAAAACGTTTCATTTTTAAAATATGCGTATGCGATTGAATATGACGCGGTCGTCCCGACCCAACTCCAACTCACCTTGGAATTAAAACGGTGGCCAGGTCTCTATTGCGCGGGGCAAATTATTGGAACCTCCGGATATGAAGAAGCCGGTGGTGCAGGCATTATTGCTGGCATCAATGCCGTGCTCAAATTACGTCATCAAGAACCACTTGTTCTTCGTCGTGACCAAGCCTATATCGGCGTGATGATTGATGATTTAGTCACTAAAGGCACAACCGAACCCTATCGCTTACTTTCGTCACGCGCGGAATATCGCTTGTTATTACGCCATGATAATGCGGATACCCGACTCACTGAACTTGGCCGCAAAGTGGGGCTTGTTCAAGACGATCAATACGCACTTTATCAACACAAAAAAGCGTTACTACAAACAGTGGAAACGTATTTAAAATCACACAGTGTTAAACCGAATGCAGATATCCAAAACTTTTTAACCGCCAAAGGGCATGGGCAACTCCATGGTGGCATTACCGCTTATGAACTTTTAAAACGTCCTAACATTGAATGGAAAGAATTAATTCACTTTTTCCCTGAACTTGAACAATGGGTCGCGGAAGAAACCACCCTCTATCAATTGGATGTTGAAATTAAATTTTCGGGATATATCGATAAAGAAGTGAAAAAAGCACTCGAATTTGCCCGCTTTGAAAAAGTTCTTATTCCAGAACAAATCGATTATGCAACGATGCATGGTTTAGCGATGGAAGCACGACAAAAATTATCCTTGATTCGGCCGTTAACAGTTGGCCAGGCGGCCCGTATCTCAGGGGTTAATCCTTCCGATATTGCCATGCTTGTGATGCAACTAAAAAAACAAAATTATGTTTCCCGAGCTTGAACCGTATCGTCGCGCGTTTCCGCATCCGTTAACGGATCACCAAACTTCCATACTTTTTCAATACTTAACTGCGTTGCTCGCATACAATGAACACACCAATTTGACCGCGCACCGCGATTTAAAGACGCTCCTTGTTAAAGGCGTACTTGATTCCTTGCTTTTTCCCTCCTTAAAAAACCGCGTTCAAGGCCGATGGTTAGATGTTGGATCCGGAGCTGGGTTTCCTGGTATTCCCTTAGCCATCCAAAATCCAGACGTCGGGATGACTTTACTCGAACCGATTGCGAAAAAAGCTCGCTTTCTTCAATTAATCCAACAAAACCATATACCCTCACTTCATATCGTCATTGCCCGGGCTGAACACTACATTCAAAAGGAACGAGAACGTTTTGATGGGGTGGTCTCGCGTGCGGTTGCAAGTTTACCAATGTTGCTTGAACTTTGTTTACCGTTTGTTCGAGTTGGGGGTTATTTTTTAGCTTACAAAGGCGAATTGGCCCCTCAAGAAATCAATGTTTCACAGAACGCGTTGCATCAACTCGGTGGCGAAGTGGAGACCTTAGAATCAGCAACCTTAATCGGTGACGATGCTCAACGTTACCTTATCGTGATTCGGAAAACAAAACCCACATCAGTCATTTATCCAAGAATGTTTTCACAGATTAAAAATTCTCCTTTATAATAAAAGGCGAATTATGGGAAAAATCATTGCCATTGCCAATCAAAAGGGGGGTGTTGGAAAAACAACCACCTCCATTTCTTTAGCAGGAGCGCTTAGCTCGTTAGGTAAAAAAGTTTTACTCATTGATTTTGATCCGCAAGGGAATGCAAGTCGGGGTGTCGGAGTTGATGTTGCGAGTTTAAAACATAGTATTGTTGATGTCTTACTCCAAGCGATTCCCATTGAAAAAATTATTCGCTACACGGCGATGAAATCGATGTCGATTTTACCCTCTTCTTTACAATTAGCAAATATGGAAGGGCATTTATCAGGGTTGGGTGAAGATGCTTTTTATCAATTAAAAACGGTGATTGAACCCATTGTTAAAAAGTATGATTATATTCTCATCGATTGCCCACCGTCGCTCGGATATTTATCCATGACAGCCCTCACAACGTGTGATTCGGTCATTATTCCCGTGCAATGTGAATATTTTGCGATGGAGGCTGTTGCCCAAGTCCTTGCAACGATCAATTACGTACAAAAGGAAATGAATCCCTCGTTGAAAATTGAAGGATTCTTATTAACGATGTATGACTCCCGAACACGATTAGGAACGGAAGTATCCACAGAAATTCGGGGTCTTTTTAAAGAAAATACATTTTACACACAAATTCCTCGCAATATTTCGCTTGCAGAAGCGAGTGCAAGAGGCATTCCCGTTTCTTTATATCGTCCCACCTCGTCGGGGGCTGAAGCCTATCTACAACTTGCCAAGGAGGTCCTTGATCATGGCCACGCGTAAGAAACTCATGAAAGAAAGGCTATCGACGTTAATTGAAAAATATAGTTCACGTGATGTCGTCAGTAAACTTGAACAACAATTTAAGAATTTACAAAAATATGAAATTGATCCGAGTTTGATACAAGATATTCCCGTCTTAAAAGAGGTGACCATTCGTCATGATCAACTTCGCGATATTCTTGAGCAACTGAGTGCGCGAGGACTAATCACACCGTTAGTGTTACGTGAATACAATGGCCAATATCAAATTATATTAGGTCGGAAAAATTGGTATGCTTCAAAACTCTTAAAATTTAAAAAAGTGCCGGTGGTTGTCACCCGAATGAGTGAAGAAGAAATGCTCCTTGTTTTACTTGCTTCCTTACGGGAAGAAGCCGTTCAAAATACGATTGCCATTGCCTTAGTATGCCAAGCGTTGATTGATGATTACCATTATCGCCAAGTGGCATTAGCGAAAATCATGCATTATTCGCGCTCGCAAGTTTCCAACATTTTACGCCTGTTAAAACTACCCATTTTTACGCGCAAGCTCATCAATGCCCAAACGATAACGTACGGACATGCCAAAATTCTTGTGAGTTTAGATCACGATGTGATTGATTCGTTAGTTATGCAGCTCATTCAAGAAAAACTTTCGGTCCGTGAATTTGAGCAGCTCGTTAAATCACGTAAACCCCAAGTGGTCAGTCCCCTGGACGAAAATCAGTTGGCCAAGATGTACGGTTCCACCATTACTACGACGAAAAAAAGCATTCGCTTTGCCTTTGAAACCTCAGAAGAACTCGTTGAGTTTGTGCGAAAAATTAATCGTAAATAAATGAAAAAATCCCCCATCAATCTTAAAAAAATGGCTGTGATTGGCCTATTTTCAGGGCTTACGTATTTGTTATACATTTTACGGCTGCCAGGGTTTGTTTTTTTCCCAAGCTTTTTAGAAATTAATCTTTCAGAAATTCCGCTATTTTTAATGGGGTTTGTGTATGGGCCTTGGGCGAGTTTATTTGGCCTAGTGTTTCGTTTTGGTGTTGCCATTCCTTTTTCAACGACAAGTTTAATTGGTGAGACCGCAGACTTTTTTTATAGCGCTGCCTTTATTTTGCCAGCCGCATGGATGTATCGTTTTAATCGTACGAAAACGGGTGCCTTGTATGGGTTCTTGGTCGGTTTTTTTCTCCAACTTGTGGTCACCAGTTTACTCAATGTCTATTGGGTCACGGATCTTTATTTAGATTTGTATTTTGGGAGTGCAGAAAACTTTGTGGGGTTTATCCAACAAACCAATCCATGGGTTACTGATCCTTATTGGTCACTTGTTCTTTATGTTTATTTACCGTTTAATGCCCTAAAAAATAGTTTAATGATGGTTATCACGTTACTCGTTTATAAACGCATTCATCTTGCGATGAAAAAAATGCTTCGTTAATCCACGATTATGGCTTCGGTGGGGCAACTAATTTTCGCATCATCGACATCTTGCTCAAAACCTTCGGGGACATGATCGACGATTGCTTTCATTTTGCCATCATCGTCCCAATCAAACACCGTAGGAACCATGGCGTTACATAAGCCACAGGCGATACAAAGGTCTTTCACGACACACGGTTTTTTCTTTTCCATACCCTTAGTATAGCAAATCTTCATTCGGTTGTTTTCAAGGAATAAAACGAAGGTTTTTAGTTTTAATTTGAGGAAATATTGCTACAATAGAAAAGGTCAAAACGATGAAACAAACACGCGTTCAACTTTATCGTCGCTATCGACAACACATTTTAAAAATGCGTGAAGATCATGTTCCTTCTTCATGGCAGCGTTATCTTCAAAAAATGCAAATGTGGTTTAACGCGCATGAAACAATGATTAAAGTGGTTTTATGGAGTACGTTAACATTAATGGGGGTCATTGTCCTCGCCTTATTTTTTATGGGTGAACGCGCATGATGAAATATGTCATTGCCATTGATGGTCCAGCCGCAGCCGGAAAATCCACCGTTGCTAAACGGGTTGCCAAAGCACTTAACATCACGTATATCGATACGGGTGCAATGTACCGTGCCTTTACCCTTTACGTCATTGAACAAGGTATTTCCCCAGAAAATCAAACCGCCTCTGAAGCGTGTATTCCTGATGTGCATATCGAATTAAAACCAAGTGGCGAGATTTATCTGAACAATAATGATGTTTCCCAAGCGATTCGTGAACCCCGAGTCTCTTCGCAAGTTTCTTATATTGCCTCTTATAAGGCCATTCGTCTTGCCTTAGTGGATCTACAACGAAAAATGGCGGATAAACAATCGGTTGTCATGGATGGTCGTGACATTGGCACGTATGTCCTTCCCGAAGCCAATGTAAAAATTTATCAAATTGCCTCCGTTGAAACACGCGCTGTGCGTCGCTATGAAGAAAATCTTGAAAAAGGTATTCAAACGAGTTTAGAAAGTGTTGAAGAAGAGTTACGAAAACGAGACTATATTGATTCTCATCGCGATTTTGCTCCACTTAAACCTGCTCCAGATTCCGTTTTAATCGATACGTCCTTTATGAAAGTGGAAGACGTCGTCCAACGTATTTTAGACATCGTTCAAAAGAAGACGACGGTTGGAGTTTAAGATGCCGACCGTTGCGATTGTCGGATCACCGAACGTCGGTAAATCCTCCTTATTTAATCGAATTATTGGGCAACGCGTTGCCATCACTGATGATATTCCTGGGTTAACTCGCGATCGCATTTATGGAAAAGCGGAATGGTTAACTCGGACGTTTGCCCTCATTGATACGGGTGGGATTGAAATTACCGATCGTCCCTTTCAAGAACAAATTCGTTATCAAGCTGAAATTGCGATTGAACAAGCCGATATCATCATTTATGTCGTTGACGGCCGTCGTGGGGTCACCACCGATGATCGCTTTGTCGCCAATAAATTATATCGCTCGAAAAAACCTGTTTTTTTAGCAGTGAATAAGATTGATGATGGTCAGTTACTTTATGATATTAATGATTTTTATCAACTTGGTTTAGGCGATCCGTTTCCCGTTTCGTCCTTGCACGGGATTGGGTTGGGGGATTTACTCGATGCTGTGATTCGAGCGTTTCCTATGGTGGCAGAAGATGCGCTTGAAGAAGCGCGCATTCAAGTGGCGATGATCGGTCGTCCGAATGTCGGTAAATCAAGTTTAGTGAATGCAATCCTTCATCAAGAACGCGTCATTGTTTCCCCCATTGAAGGAACAACACGGGATGCGATTGATACCCCGTTCACCTGGAAAGAACACTCCTTTAACATCATTGATACGGCGGGGTTAAAAAAACGCGGATCGATTTTTGAATCGGTGGATAAATATGCTGCGTTACGTTCTTTAAAGGCCATTGATCGCTGCGATGTCGCGGTTGTTGTCCTGGATGCTTCATTAGGATTAACCGAACAAGATAAACATGTCGCGGGCTACGCTTATCAAGCGAATCGTGCGATGGTAGTAGTTATCAATAAATGGGATTTACGCAAAAAAGGCGAACGTGATTTACAAAAGACGATCAAAGACTTAAAAATTATGGTTCCCTTTTTAGAATTTGCCACCTTTTTAGTGATGTCTGCGCTACATGAACCCAACATGGATCCCTTACTCGAAACTATTATGTCCACGTATGCTCATTTCAATCAACGCATTGCAACATCACCTTTGAATGATTTACTCGTGGAAGCCCAACTCATGAATCAAACGCCCGACTTTAATGGGGGGCGATTACGCATTTATTATGGCGAACAAGTCAGTGTAAAACCCCCGACGTTCGTCTTGTTTGTTAATCAACCGACGTACATGCATTTTAGTTATCAACGTTATTTAGAAAACCGCATTCGAGAAACATTTGACTTTGAGGGTACGCCCCTTAAAATCATATTAAGGAAAAAAACATGAACATTACCATTTTTGGAACAGGAACGTGGGCGATGGCACTCGCTTGTGTCTTAACCGATAATCACCATGAGGTTCTCTTGGTGGGTAAAGATGCCACGCAGATTGATGAATTAAATACCCGCCATACGAACTCCAAATATTTTGCCACTGATGTGGTCATGGATACGGCTGTCAAAGCAACTTTATCCATTGAGGAAGGCGTTGCTTTTTCAGATTACTTACTCATTGCCGTTCCTTCCCATGCCGTAACAACGTTACTTTCTAACATTGTTCCGTTATTACAGCGAAAAGTTTACGTTATCAATACAACCAAAGGGTTTGATGGTACAAGTAAACAACGATTCTCCGATGTCATTCGTCATGCCGTTCCCCGAAAATATTTAAAAGGCATTGTCTCGTTACTCGGTCCTTCTCATGCTGAAGAAGTGATTCAACGCCAACTCACTTTAATCTCAGCGACGAGTCAACGCGTTGCGCATGCGCAAGATGTAGCCAATTTATTTGCCAATTCGGTTTTCCGGGTTTACGTCCAGAAAGATGAAATTGGAGCCGAAGTTGGGGCGGCGATGAAAAATGTGATTGCGATTGCCTCCGGTGTTATTACCGGACTCGGTTTAGGAGATAACGCCCGGGCCGCTTTAGTAACCCGAGGGTTAACGGAACTCATGCGGTTAGGGAAAGCGCTCGGGGGGAAATTAAAAACCCATACGGGTTTAACAGGATTAGGGGATATGATTGTGACCTCCTACTCGTTTCATTCCCGTAATTATCAAGCGGGTATCATCATCGGACGTGATAATACGGCGACCACGTTTTTAAAAAATAACCAACGCACCATTGAAGGCATCCCTTTTGCAAAGGTTGCTCGCGATTTAGCGGTTAAACATAAACTTCACTTACCGATTATTGAAGCAGTTTATGCAGTTTTATATGAAGGAAAGAAACCGTCCGATATGGTCAAGTTTTTAATGAATAGACCCCTTAAAGTCGAATAAAATCCAATTTTATAATAACTTTATATAAATTTATAAGTAAATAATACAAATTATATTGTAAAATTTGCGTTGCCGTGCTACTTTAAGCACATAAAGATCTAGGAGGAAATAACATGAACAAAGTAGATCTTGTTGAAGTTCTTGCCAAAGCTGCCAAAGTTTCTAAGAAAGATGCTGAAGCCGGTCTTGAAGCCGTCCTTGGTGCGATCAAAGGAAGCTTAGCGAAAGGTAACCCTGTGAAATTAGCAGGTTTTGGTGCCTTCTCTGTCCGTCAACGTAAAGCGCGTACCGGTGTCAAACCTGGAACGACTCAAAAAATCCAAATCAAGGCTACGAAAGTCGTTGGATTTAAAGCCTCTAAGAACTTAAAAGAAGAAGTTCGCTAATAGGCCATTTAAAAAAGGGATGTTTTGAGGAATATCCCTTTTTTTATTGCTTATTAAAAACAAACTCTTATATAATCTTTTCATGAACCTTGACGCCTTTTATTCCCTTGCTCGAGAATTTGAAAAACATGGTTTTCATCTTTGGATGACAGGGGGGTCCGCTCGCGATTATCTCTTAAAACGATCTTTTCAAGAATTTGATTGTGCCACAGATGCACTCCCCAGTGAGATGCTAACGTTTCTTTATGATGCGAATGACCGATTTGCGCATTATGGACATGTTAGTGTTTATCATCTAGATCGAAAATTTGATATTACAACCTTACGTGTGGAAAGTTCTTACCTTGATGCGCGTCATCCCGGTCAGCTTTTCTTTATTCGTGATCCTGAGCGTGATGTGACGCGCCGTGACTTTACGATGAATGCACTCTACATCAATTCCCAAGGTGATGTTTTAGACTTTGTAGGGGGAATTGCGGACTTAGAAAAGAAAATCATTCGAATGATAGGCGAACCCAACCTTCGCTTTCAAGAAGATCCTTTACGCATCGTGCGGGCCATTCGTTTTAAAGTCACATTAGGTTTTAGCTATGAACCCACCTTAAAACAAGCGATTCAAGATAATCTTGGATTTATCGAGCGCCTCAACGAACAAAAAGTAATTCAAGAAATCAAAAAGATACCGTTTATCGATCGGCCCTTAGGGCGCGAAGAACTTTATGCGTTTGGCCTGTTGCGTTGGGGGGACATGTTATAATGACGCCAATGGATCCCTTATTTGATGCCGTTGATTTTCGTTCCCTTTTGTTGGAACATTATAAAAATTTAGGTTTTGATGAACCTTTTGTGATGGTCTTGTTAATGATGGATCAACTTCTTCGTCAAGAAAATGCATTCATTACGCCCGAATTACTCTCTTTAAAAATGAAATTACCATTAGCAGATATCGATGCGATTCTCGTCAAACTTTTGGATAAAAACTTAATTGAATACGTGCATGAACAAGGAAAAACCATTACCTCGATTCGTCCGATTAAACATTTATTGCACAAACAATTTCAGCAACAAATGATTCGCCAAACCCAAGAAGTGAATCTTGAACAAGGTAAGAACATCTTTCAGGCCATTGAAAAAGCGTTTTTAAGAACCCTTTCCCCACTCGAAGTATCCCGCATTCGTGATTGGCTCAATTTTGGCTACACCGAAGCGATGATTTTGGACGTGTTAAATGAAAGTGTCTATGCGCATAAAAAGTCGATTCGTCATATGGATAAGCTCCTTCAAAAACTGACGATTCGCGAAAATATTCAACGCGAAGGGACACCCGGTCCCTCCCAAGACCATCGTTCCGTTCAATCGGATATGGACTTATTTACCCACGATGGATCTTCCGACAAAAAATAGAATCCTCACGTTCCTTGATACTCATTATCCTCATGTGGGTTGTGAGTTACTTTATCGCAAAGATTACGAACTTTTAATCGCTGTGGTCTTATCCGCACAAACAACCGATCAAGCGGTGAATAAAGTGACACCCGTATTGTTTGAATGTTTTCCTTCATTAGCAGCCTTGGCGGATGCCCCGCTATCTGCAATTGAATCCGTCATTCAAACCATTGGTCTTTATCGAACGAAAGCTCACCATGTTAAAGCAATTGCGCAGCAACTTTTAACGTTGCATGAAGGACGCGTTCCTTCGGATAAAGCCGCATTAACTGCGCTACCTGGTGTCGGCATTAAAACAGCCAATGTCGTGCGCGCTGAACTTTTTCGAATCCCTGAAATTGCTGTGGATACCCATGTTCATCGCTTGGCCTATCGCCTTGGTTTTCGTCAAAGAAAAGACGATGTTCTTGTCACAGAAAAAAAACTTCGTAAAGCGCTTCCCCCCGAACGTTACATTTTATTTCATCATCAATTGATTCACTTTGGTCGTTATCGTTGCACCGCAAAAAAACCAATGTGCTCAGCCTGTCCGATAGTCGATCTTTGCAAAGAAAAAAATAAAAATCTTTAAAAAAATAAACGATCAACGGCATCAAGATACCGTAAACGGGGCTGGAGATCGAGGGTAACTCTTTCGCCTTTTTCTTGAATAAATGAATAAGGAATCGATTGCCGTTTTTGAGTGACTTTATGCCAAAGAATATGTTCTGCTTTGACGACATACACTTCATCTTTGCGGACAAAGTGAATTAAAAAGAAGGCAAGACCTCCGTAATCGATAATCGCTTGAAGATGTGCCATTTGATGGGAGGTAATATTGGCAAGAGGGAAGGAAGTGCTAGATTGGGTTGATTTCGCCTCGAAGTCAACATAACGGCCTTGATAAATGCCGTTATAGTCCGTGGTCGATTGTTTTTCAAAATACGCATGGGTAATTTTAGCCCCATGTGCATAATCGACTTTCACCACATTAATCGGGGTGGGTCGCTTTGTGATGATGGCGCGATTGACTTCCCGGTAATACGCATTACTTGCATTAATTTCTTGTTCAAAAGACAGCCCACGGTTTTTATACGAATTCGTGACGAGTTGATCGACTTTTTTTCGGGTTGATTTTACAGGTTTTTTAATGCCTTTGGGATATTGAATCATGCTAAATAATCCTTAATGAGCCTAATGAATTGTTCGTGATTGACAGTCTGGCCTTGTTCTAAAAGGTGAAGGAGTTTTTTCATCGGATAAGGAAGATGTTTTTGGTGTTTAAGTACACGGAGGTAACCTTCAAATAATTTTTCTTTTTTGGTTAACACAAGATGGTATAAGTGCATGAGATTTTTAGCATCATCAAGGGCGTTATGAGCCATGCCTTGAAAAGCGTGATCAAAGTAAAGTAGGTTATTAACTAAGGAAAGAGGATTGCCTTTTTCATCACGGATAAATTCGGCTAAAAATTGAGAAAAATCGAGACTTTCTTGCACGAGATACGATTGGGTCTCTTTATCAGCATCAGGAGAATGTAATAAGGACTGATGAAGGATGCGTACATCATGATTTCCAAAGAAAATAAATTTACTTTTTTTAAACGTTCTACCAATATATTGCCGTAAAATTGCGAGTGCTTTTTTGTAAGGAACTCCTTTATCAAAAACATCAATTTCAGTAATATTAGTGAGTTTAGTGACAAAGTCTCCGATTGGTTTTTTGGGGCGAACGAGTTTATAAATACCTTTATATTTTTTCTTAATAGAAAAATCCTCATTGAGATCGACTTTAATGGCACCAAAAGCAATCATTTCATGAGAAAGTTGTGTACCTTCAAAATCAATGAAGACTAAATGTTTTTTTCCTTTTAAAAGGTGTGCTAATTTTTTCATAATGAATTTGGCGGTTTGCTTGGACCTAATTATTATATAATTTATTCATCCATGCTAGAAAAAAAGTTAACCAAGCAAAGTATTCTCCAAAAACGCTTTAAAGCGGACGTCAAAGGCTATGACGCCTTAGAGGTCGATCGTTTTTTAGATGAAATTTGTGAAGACTATGAACGGATTGAAACGTTTTTATCCCAGTCTCTTCCTGAACTCAAGGACGTCAAAGTGCAATTAGAAAAACTTAAAGAACGCTTTCACGCCTTAGAAATGGAACACGCTGAGCTCAAAGAAAAAGCGTCCGTGATTGATAAAAATAAAACGGTGGAAATTAATCAAGACAACTTTAATCTCTATCGCCGTATTGGTTTGCTCGAAAAAGAACTTTATAAACTCGGAATTGATCCAAATAAGATAAAATAGAAATCGTAACCCGGATGATCGCTAGTGCAAACTAGAGGAAAGTCCATGCTCGCACGAGCTGTGATGCTCGTAGTGATTGCGCTAACGGAATAAATAACGTTAGGCATATGGCAACATATGACGGCGGAACGAATCCTTACCTTCGGGTTGGATTCAACCATAACGTGCCACAGTGACGATACTAGATAGAAATGTCTAGGTGAAACGCGGTAAACCCCACAAGCGAGAAACCCAAATTTGGTAGGGGCAGGAGGAATGATGAAACGAAGTCAAACCTTCCTATCTTTGATAGAGACAAATGATCATCGATTACAGAACATGGCTTACAGGGTTACAAACAAAAAAGCAATATGAACATTCCGACATGGTTAACTACCCTTCGTCTTGGCCTCGTGATAATCATCATTGGTTTGTTTTTTTATCCATATGATGCGATGCCATCGTTGACGTTACTAGATCAATCTCTTCCAGTAGTCTACGGATGGATTATCCTGCTTTTTATCATCGCTTCCATCACCGATTTTTTGGATGGCTATTTAGCGCGTAAGCTTCAGCAAGTTACAGTCTTAGGTACATTTTTAGATTCAATTGCCGACAAGGTTTTAACGAATGCGACCATGCTTGCGTTAACCTTTCCGTTTGCTTGGTTACCTCCATCGATGATTCGTATCCCGCTCTTACTGGTCATCATCATGATTAGCCGAGACTTACTCATGGATGCATTACGAACGTTAGCGATGTCGAAAAATATTGTTTTATCGGCGAATATTTACGGAAAAATAAAAACCTTTATGCAAATGTTCATGATTCCCCTCGTTTTGGTGAATAACGCACCTTTTGCCTGGTTCGATACTTGGATTTCCATTAACCTTACCGAGGTGATGATTTATCTCACCACGTTGATGTCACTCGTTTCCTTTGTCATCTATCTCGTTCAAAATAAGAAAGTATTTTCCGCGTGAGCCATCCCTTCATTAAAATTCTGCAAAAATATGCATTAACGCTTGGGACCGTGGAAAGCGTCACAGGGGGGTTGTTAGCGGATGCATTAGTATCACTTGAAGGTGCATCTGGATGGTTTAAAGGTGGCATTATTCCGTATCAACGTGAAGCGAAACGTTCATGGCTTGGATTCGATTCAACCGTGATGAATTCTACCGGTGTTGTTAACGACGCCTTCGCTAAAGAAATGATCATCAAAGGCCAGAAGTTTCTTCAAACGAATATCGTCATTGTTTCAACAGGATCTGCAGGACCTACTGCAGAAATATATTCCCAAGTAGGGGACGTTTTTCTTGGTGTTGGCCATGAAAAACAGCAACTTATTAAAGGATTTCAGCTGCATGGAACACGTCAAGAAATTCGCCATCAATGTGTTGAGAAAATGTGGGAATTACTAAATGAATTTTTGCGAACCTATTATTAGGTAATTGCCGTTATATTTGATAAAATAAAGGGCATTGAAGGAGAAAAATATGGCTAGAGACATTGATAACAAAGAAAAGCGTGATGTTGCGTTAGAAGAAGCGTTAAAAAATATTGAAAAAACCTTTGGTAAAGGGGCTGTTATGAAGTTAGGGGAACGCCCTGAAGTAACGGTTGATACCATACCGACGGGATCAATTTCACTCGATATTGCCTTAGGGGTTGGCGGTTATCCGAAAGGTCGTATCGTTGAAATTTATGGTCCTGAATCTTCTGGGAAAACAACGTTAGCGCTTTCTGCGATTGCAGAAGCTCAACGCGGAGGCGGTCGTGCTGCGTTTGTGGATGCAGAACACGCCATTGATCCGGTTTATGCCAAAAAATTAGGCGTCAACATTGATGAACTCATTTTGTCGCAACCCGATAATGGTGAACAAGCACTAGAAATCGTAGAAATGCTTGCCCACTCGAATGCCATTGATTTAATTATTGTCGACTCGGTTGCAGCATTAGTCCCTCAAGCAGAACTCGATGGTGTCATGTCAGATAATCAAGTTGGTTTACAAGCTCGTTTAATGTCCAAAGCCATGCGAAAACTCGCAGGGGTTTTAAATAAGTCCAACTGCACCGTTATTTTTATTAACCAATTACGGGAAAAAGTAGGTATCGCTTATGGAAACCCTGAAGTGACGTCTGGGGGCCGTGCCTTAAAATTCTACGCCTCAATTCGCATTGATATTCGTCGCTCTGAAGCGTTGAAAAATGGGGATGTCGTCGTCGGTAATAAAGTAAAAATTAAAGTCGTTAAAAATAAAGTTGCTCCCCCTTTTACCGCCTGTGAAATTGAACTCATGTACGGTCAAGGCTTTTCAAAAGTGGGTGAAATCCTCGATTTAGCCACTGATGCGGGCATCGTTAAGAAAATGGGTTCGTGGTATGACCTCAACGGAACCCGTTTAGGCCAAGGCCGTGATAATGCCAAGGAATTTTTACTCAATAATCCGAGTCTATTAGAAGCGCTTGAAAAGCAAATTAAAACCGGAGAAATTGTTTAGTTTTATTCGTTTCCATTCTCATCTTTTGAAAAAGAGGATCTCGTCATCCTCTTTTTTCATAGTCAAATCCATGAAGGT
The DNA here is from genome assembly GCA_030834445.1 of Bacillota bacterium. GTDB lineage: Bacteria > Bacillota_I > Bacilli_A > RFN20 > CAG-826 > UBA970. The sequence continues at coordinate 316,928 of JAURFC010000001.1, read as the reverse complement.
TTGTTATGATAAGGGTGTATCTTCGGATACTGATATATAGAACCTTTAAAGTCGATTCCAATCACTAAATAGGGAAACCTACTTAAAAAACCACTTTTTAGAAGAAATCTTGCATCTTTTTGAATATTAGTGCGGATTTTTATATATCATTCATCGCAAGGATGGCGAGTCACCATCATTGCTTTAAGAAAGGAGACTCACATGGAACCAGGTATTGTTATCCTTTTGGTCGTCCTGGCGTTACTCGTCGGCATCGGCCTTGGTATTGTTTTGTATTATGTTCTTCCTATTTTCCGCGCGAAGGAAGCCAATAAAAAAGCAACCAAAATTATTCGTGATGCTGAAATTAAAGCCGACCATATTACCAAAAATGCGCAACTCGACGCCAAACAAACGGTCTACGAATTGAAGCAAGAAGCCGACAAAGAAATCAAAGAACGAAAAGCAGAAGTTACGCAGTATGAAAACAAGCTTTTCCAACGTGAACAAAGTATTGATCGCCGTGATCAAGCGCTTTTACAAAAAGAAAAAAATCTCGAAGAAAAAATTGAACTTAACCAAAAGCGAACCAAAGAAATTGAACGAAAAGAAGAAGTCCTTCAATTAAAGCTCGATTCGATTATTCACGAGTTAGAAAAAGTATCTGCGTTTTCACAACAAGAAGCCAAGGCGGAAATCATGGCACGCGTGGAAGCTAAACTCGCCAATGAAATTGCAGCCTATATTAAAAATCGTGAAGAAGAAGCTAAAGATCAAGCTAATTTACTGGCCAATGAAGTCCTTGGCATGACGATTAATCGTTACGCTCAAGATTTTGTTACTGAACGCACCGTTTCCGTGGTGAGCTTACCTAGTGATGAAATGAAAGGACGTATTATCGGTCGAGAAGGTCGTAACATTCGCACCTTAGAACAAGCTCTCGGGGTGGATTTAATCATCGATGATACACCTGAAGTTATTACCGTTTCGAGTTTTGATCCGATTCGACGTGAAACAGCAAAACGAGCCTTAGAAATTCTTTTAAAAGATGGACGCATTCAACCTTCACGCATAGAAGAAGTTGTTGCCAAGGTCAAAGGTGAACTCAACGAAGTCATTCATAAAGCAGGGCAAGAAGCGGCATTCCGCCTTGGTTTAGCCAATATTCATCCGGAATTACTCGATATTGTGGGACGTTTAAAATACCGTACATCCTATGGTCAAAATGCTTATGATCACTCGATTGAAGTGGCGAAATTATGTGGTATTATGGCGGCCGAAATGGGGTTAGATCAAAATATGGCGAAACGCGCAGGATTACTCCATGACGTCGGGAAAGCCATTGATTTTGAAATGGAAGGAAGCCACGTTGAACTCGGAGCACGCTTTGCCCGAAAATACAATGAACCGGATGTTGTCATCAATGCGATTGAGTCGCATCACGGTGATACCGATGTGAAGTATGTGATTTCGCACTTAGTGATTGCCGCAGATACGTTATCGGCAGCACGTCCTGGTGCGCGTTCTGAAACGTTAGAAACGTATATTAAACGTTTAGAAGCTTTAGAAAACATTTGTAAATCTTATGACGGGGTTGCCCAAAGTTATGCGATGCAATCAGGTCGAGAAATTCGTGTCATGGTCGTCCCCGACAAACTCGACGATGCGGCAACTTTTAAATTAGCGCGTGACATCAAAGACCGTATTGAAAATGAAATGACCTATCCTGGACAAATCAAAGTTTCTGTCATTCGTGAATTCCGTGCCGTTGAAGTCGCAAAATAAGATGCTTTCATGGTGACTATTCTTTTTTTAGGCGATATTGTTGGTCGACCTGGACGCGAACTCGTTCGTCAGGTTTTACCCGCACTTAAAAAAGAAGTTCAAGCCGATATTGTCATTGCGAATGCAGAAAATGCAACGCATGGTAAAGGTCTTAGCAAATCCCATTTTCATCAATTACTTGATGCGGGCATTGATGTGATGACGTTAGGGAATCATTATGCCGCTCAACCTGAAATTAAACAGTATTTACCCGATACCCTTGCACTCATTCGACCAGAAAACTTAATGACGCCTTTTCCTGGTGTTGGTACAAGTGTCTATCAGGTCAAAGGAAAGTCGCTTCGCGTGACCAACCTACTCGGACAAGCCTTCATGCATGAAACCGTTTTTAATCCGTTTGATCGGTTACAAGCAATTCTGCAAACGTTTACGCCAACCGATCTTCATTTTGTAGATTTTCATGCTGAAGCCACTGGAGAAAAAATGGCGTTTGCCTATGCGTTTGATGGGAAGCTTACGGCTATCGTTGGCACACACACCCATATTCAGACCGCGGATGAAAGAATCCTACCGTTAGGGACAGCGTATATTACCGATGTTGGGATGTGCGGGCCCTATCAAAGTGTCTTAGGGGTCAAAAAAGAAATTATTATTCAACGATTGTGGAAACAAGAAAAAGTTGCCCATGCGATTGATTTAGGTGAAGAGGCTATTCTCAACGGGGTTATTCTTACCGTGAATGACCAGCATCAAGTCGAGCGCATTCAGCGCGTATCCCGTGTGGTAAAATGGAGGTAAATTATGGCTAAAGTTATTGATATTATTGATAAACCCGATTTAGATAAAGCACGTTCCCGTGTCCGTCAAGAAATCCCTGTCGTACGCGATGAAATTGTTGTTCCAGAACGACTACGCGAATATGCGTTTGGACGTCGTTACTTTATTCGTACTTATGGCTGCCAAGCTAACGTACGTGATGAGGAACATATGCGCGGTTATCTTGAACTCGCAGGCTTTACCTCGGTTCAAGAAGAAGCGCTTGCCGATCTCGTCATTATTAATACATGCGCGATTCGCGAAAATGCCGAGGATAAAGTCTTTGGCGAATTAGGGCTACTGAAAACTTTGAAAACACAAAAACCCGACATGATTATTGCCGTGGCTGGGTGTATGGTTCAACAAACTCATATCGTGGATAAAATCACCCAAGTGTATCGCCACGTCGATTTAATGTTTGGTACTCACAATATTCACCATATTTTAGAATTACTCGATGAAGTGTATGAAAAACGTGTTCGCATTGTCAATGTTCCCTCCAAGTATGGAGAAATCATTGAAAATATGCCGACTAAACGTACCCACCGTTATAAAGCGTTTGTAAATATCATGTATGGTTGTGATAAATTTTGCACCTACTGTATCGTTCCTTATACACGAGGGAAAGAACGGTCCCGTCATCTTCCCGATATCATTCAAGAATGTAAACAACTTGTTGACGAAGGGTATCAAGAAATTACCTTAGTCGGTCAAAATGTCAACTCATACGGGAAAGATTTTAAAGATGGAACCGACTTTGCCCAATTATTACAAGCCGTTGCAGAAACCGGCATTCCTCGCTTGCGTTTTATGACATCGCATCCTTGGGATTTTACCGACGCCATGATTGATACGATTGCCAAATACGACAACATCATGAAACATATTCACCTTCCGTTCCAAGCAGGGGATGATATGGTGTTACGTCTCATGGCGCGTCGTTATACCGTTGCCTCATATACGGATCTTGTCCGTCGCATGCGTGAACGAATTCCTAATTTAACCTTAACAACGGATATCATTGTCGGTTTCCCCAACGAAACCGAAGAACAATTTCAAGGAACGCTTGCCCTCGTCAAAGAAATTGCGTTTGATGCATGTTATACGTTTATTTATTCACCTCGAAAAGGGACACCTGCCTTTAAAATGATTGATAATGTGACGCTCGAAGAAAAGCAAGGTCGTTTTTATCGCTTAAAAGAAGTCGTCGATGCGATTGCAAAAGAACGTGCAGAAGTCATGGTCGGCGGCATCTATCCGGTCCTCGTAGATGGGATTAGTAAACGCAAAGACGATATGTTGTCAGCATACACTGAAAATGCCAAACTCGTTCACTTTAAAGGGGACGCATCCTTAACCGGAAAAATTGTGTATGTTCGTATTCAAGAATCCAATGTGTATACCTTATTTGGAGAACGTGTTGATGACGGAGCTCGAGCGTAAAACCCAGGCACTTAAAGATGCCCTTTTAAATCTTCCTGAAGTCCAACGCTTTTTTTCCTTACGCAAACAAATCGCCGCAGATCCCTATCTTATGGAACAACAAGAATTGGCCAAAGATCATCAAAAAAAGATGATGAAAACCATTCATGAAGCAGCGCTTTATCAACACCATAAAGCGGCGTATGAACATCACCTTGGCTTATTTGAAGCACATCCGCTTGTACAAAATTACGAAGCGATAAAAGCGGAGATAAAACCCTTACTAGACCAATTACAGGCCATAATTGAATAGGCCCGTTTCTTCGTGTTGATTATGATAAAATAAGGGCAACTATGAAAAAGAATAACGCCCCTTATACCCCGATGATGATGCAATATTTAAGCATCAAAGAACGGTATCCTGACACGTTAATCTTTTTTCGTTTGGGTGATTTTTATGAACTTTTCTTTCAGGATGCTGAAACCGCATCACGAGAACTCGGTTTAGTTCTTACTGGAAAAAATGCTGGGAGTGAATCGCGCGTCCCCATGTGTGGCGTCCCGCATCATTCATCGAAAAATTATATAACCCGCCTCATTCAAAAAGGGTATCGTGTCGGTATTGTGGAACAACTCGAAGATCCTGCCCTTGCCAAAGGTTTGGTTCAACGCGATGTGACACAAATTTATACGCCGGGTGCGTATATTGACCGCGATGAAGGGGAACATCTTTTTATTGTTGCGATGGAAAAGGCAGACTACCGCTATACGTTTGCGTATGCGGATATTGTCACAGGGGATGTTTTCCTAGATCATTGTCCGCTCGATGCTCAAGCATTGCTCGCGATGCTTCGAAAAATCAATGCCAAAGAACTCATTATCGATGCATCCCTTCATGAAACGATGATGACATTAACGGAACACACCTCCATTTTACTAAGTGTTCAAGTCCGTGAAGTATCGCCTTCAACTTTGCCATTTGATGCAGATTTTGTGATGGCATTTATGCGTTTATCCGCGTATTTAAAGCGGACACAAAAACGGGATTTATCCTTTTTAAAACCCCCGTTATTATTAGCAAATCAACCGCGGATGACCTTGGATGCGGATACGATTCAGCATCTTGAACTCACCCAATCCTTAAAACATCAAGATAAGTACGGTTCGCTTTTTTGGTTATTGGATGAAACACAAACCGTCATGGGGTCCCGTCTACTCAAACAATGGTTAATTCAACCATCCTATGACCGAGCGACCATAGAGGCACGCTATGACCTCGTTGAACAATTATTAGATCAACGCCTCATTCTTGAAGGCTTACGACAAACGCTTCATGGTCTTTATGATATTCCCCGTATTTTAACGCGAATTCAATATCAAAATGCGAATGCTCGGGATTTATTAAGCTTAAAAAAATCATTCCTCATGATCCCCACCATTCGCGACTATTTACAACAACTCAAAGGACCGCTTGTTGCTTCCTTTCAAGAGGCAATCCCTGAATTAACAGCGGTGGTTGATTTGCTTAATCGCGCTTTTTTAGAAGAAGTTCCTGTCACGATTAAAGAAGGACTTATGTTCCAAAAAGGGTATGATGCAACCTTGGATGAATGGATTGAACTCGCTCAAGGGGGACGTCAACAATTGCTCGACATGGAAGTTGTAGAACGAGCACGTACGGGCATTAAAAATTTAAAAATTAGTTATAACAAAGTGTTTGGTTATTATATCGAAATTAGTAATGGTCAACTTAGCCAAGTATTACCTGAATTTGGTTATGAACGAAAACAAACTTTGACGAACGGGGAACGGTTCATGACACCCGAGCTTAAAGCTCTTGAACTTAAATTACTTCATGCTCAAGATCAACGGATGAAACGTGAAGAACAACTCTTTTATGGCATTATTCAGCAGTTACTTCCATCCATTCCTTCCTGGCATACGCTTTCAGAAACCTTAGCGACCCTGGATGTGCTTGTGAGTTTTAGTTACACGAGTATGCTTTATCAATGGACCCGACCTTCCTTACAAAAATCTTCCCATCTTGAATTAAAACAATCACGCCATCCGGTGATTGAAAAAGTCATGAAAAAACGAACGTTTGTTGCCAATGATTTAGTCCTTGATCCCGATCATCATACCGTGCTCATCACAGGTCCTAATATGGGTGGGAAATCGACTTTTATGCGGCAAATCGCATTAACGGTAATCATGGCGCAGATAGGGTGTTTTGTACCTTGTCAATGCGCAAAACTCCCGTTATTTGATCATGTGTTTACTCGCATGGGCGCAAGTGATGATCTCGTGGGAGGGCAATCCACCTTTATGATGGAAATGGCGCAAACCCAGTATGCTTTGCAAGAAGCGACGCGGCATTCCTTACTCATTTTCGATGAAATTGGGCGAGGCACCTCTACCTATGATGGGATGGCGCTTGCCCAGGCGATAATTGAATACGTCGACACACACATTCAATGTAAAACACTCTTCTCCACCCATTATCATGAACTCACTTCGTTAGAAAAAGACCGACCTCAGTTGACCAATCTTCATGCCTCCGTCGTTGAAAAGGACCATGAAATTACGTTTTTATATCAAATGAAACCTGGGGCGATGGAGCGTTCCTATGGGGTTCATGTTGCCACCTTAGCAGGCTTACCTCAATCGATTACTGAAAGAGCCCACAAACTCTTAGAGCACTTAGAAAATACTCCTACAAGACAACGGGCAAGCGAACCCTATTTGGTTAAACAACCTTCGCCGCTTGAACAAGAACTTCGAGACCTTGATCCGTTAACCCTTTCACCTTTAGCCGCTTTGCAATATCTCATTGAATTAAAGAAGAAGGTCAAATAAGATGGGCAAGATTCAAAGGTTATCGTCTCAACTAGCCAATATGATTGCTGCTGGCGAAGTGATTGAACGGCCAAGTAGTGTGGTTAAAGAACTTCTTGAGAACGCCATTGATGCAAAAGCAACACGTATTGAAATCACCATTCAAGATGCTGGTCGTACGCTGATTGAAGTGGCAGATAATGGTACAGGCATGGATCAAGGTGATTTACGTTTATCGATTGCCCGCCATGCGACGAGCAAACTCCTCACAGAAGAAAGTTTATTTCGCATTCAAACCTTAGGATTTCGTGGAGAAGCTTTGCCTTCGATTGCCTCGGTTTCTCAATTATCGATTACGACCTCCACGGGGGAAAAGGGAGGCCATCAATTAACGTTAGTGGACGAAAAACCCATAATTTCTGCTGCGGCACGGTCCATAGGAACGACCGTGACAGTCAAAGATTTGTTTTATAACACGCCCGCCCGATTAAAATATTTAAAAAATGATGCGATTGAAACAAGTGCCATTGTCGATGTGGTGATGCGGGCTGCCTTTGCCCATCCTTCCATTGCCTTTGTTCTTCATGGGGATGGAAAACGGGTTTTTGTCACCGATGGAAGAGGGTCACTGATTAACACGATAACCGCATGTTTAGGGTCGACGACGGCAACACATATGCTCCCAATTTCGTATGAAGATCCGGATGTGAAATTAACTGGATTTTTTGGAAAACCTGATATTGCCAAATCCCATCGGTATGGGATGTATGTTTCTGTCAATGGTCGTAGTGTCTTTATGCCCAAAATTCAACAAGCGCTCATTGAAGCGTATCGACCCTTTTTACCACCCGTTCGTTTTCCAATGGTTGTTTTACAACTTACGATTGAACCGAATTTATTGGATGTGAACGTCCACCCTGCTAAGCGCGATATTCGTTTTTCAAAAGAAGATCATCTTCGTAAGGTTCTTTTAAATCTTGTTGAGAAAACGTTAAAACGTCATGACGTGGTTGCCACACCTTTGCATGAAACGCTGAGAGCAAGTCTACCATCCTCACCGACACCCATATCTTCCTCTGAAGAAGATATTCAACCGATTTTATTGACGTTTGCAGAATCGGAATCCACCGAACCTGCTTTAACGGTCATGGGTGTTTTAGATGCTACCTATGTTTTATGCAAAGACGACCATGAAGGATATTACGTGATTGATCAGCATGCTGCCCATGAACGCATTCATTATGAAGAACAATTAGCGCGTATCCAAGAACATACCTATGCGATGGAACCGTTAATTCCGCTTGTGGTCGATATTTCACCCAGTGATAAAACAAAATTAACAGCATCATTGCTTAACCAACTTAAACACGTTGGGGTTGAACTCGAATGGTTTGGTGATTTTAGTTTAAAGGTGAATACCTTACCAACATGGGCTGCATCGATGGGCGCAGTCTACGTTGACGATTTATTACAACAACTCTTTCATGAAACCGCATTAAACGAAGATAAATTACGTCTATACGCTATTGCATCGAAAGCCTGCAAAATGTCGATTAAAGCCCATGATCATCTTGATCATGATAGTCTCAATGTTTTAGTAAAACGCTTGCTTCAATGCCAATTTCCGTATGCGTGTCCCCACGGACGTCCCACGATGATTCATTATTCAGTCGCGCAACTTGAACGCTTATTCAATCGCACGGGTTTTTGATGATGATTTATGCATGTGTAGGTCCTACCGCAAGTGGTAAAACGAGTTTAGCTATTGAACTTGCCTACGCGTTACACGCTCCCATCGTCAATGCGGATGCGTTTCAAGTCTATCGTGGTATGAATATTGGAACGAATAAAGACTTACGTTTATTTAAGGGCATTCCGCATTATTTATTTGATCTTGTGGAACCAAAAGATGGCTACACGGTGGCGCAATATCAGCGGGCATTTCGTACCTTAATGACGCAGTTGCAACCCGAAAAAAATCCGGTGATCGTTGTCGGTGGGACTGGACTTTATATAAAGGCAAGTCTCTATGATTTTGCCTTTGAGACCCATGAAAAAGCAGTCGATTTAACCCGTTATCTCGCCATGGATGATGCTCAACTTTATGCGGCACTTCAAGCGATTGATGCGGTATCCGCTGAAACGATCCATCCGCATAATCGTCGCCGTGTGCTTCGAGCTATTGAAATTTATTTAGCAACAGGAAAAACCAAATCAGAGACGATTGCAATCCAACAAAAACGGTTACTTTATCCTGTACAATTCATCGGGTTAAATCCAAATCGGGAAAGGGTTTATGAAGCGATCAATGCGCGTGTGGTAACGATGGTGGAAGCCGGCTTAGTGAATGAAGTATCACAGCTTTTAAAAACCACACCACCCGACGCATTTGCATTTGATGCGATTGGTTATAAAGAAACAATTGCCTATCTTCAAGGTTCATTGAAAAAAGAAGAATGGATTGCCAACATTCAACAAGCCACACGACGCTATGCCAAACGCCAATGGACGTATTTTCATCATCAATTACCGGTAACATGGTTTTCAACCATTGCAGAAGCAAAGGAGTCGTGTTTTCATGGATGATCGATTCAAATTTCAATTAGGGGAAACCTTGGAGTTAAAAAAACCGCATCCGTGTTTAACACGTTCATCGTTATTTGAAGTGGTTCGCTTAGGAGCCGATGTCAAATTGAAATGTCTTGGTTGTCAAACCATCTTAATGATGTCACGGGATCATTTACATCCTCTTATTAAACGACGATTGAAATAATTTTTCTTTCCTGACCTACTAGGTGATGTGATTCGTTTTCATCATGTTACGTTTTATTTTTCGCATCATCGTTATCTTTTTCATGATCTTCACGGTACTATCCCCGGGCAAGGTATTACCTGGGTTTCTGGGCCATCCGGTCGAGGAAAATCGACGTTATTTTCGCTCATTCGTCATCGCAATTTCCCTCAGGATGGAACCATTGTCGTCAAGGGTAAACGTTGGTTACATTTGCACCACCCGATCGATTGGACACCCCATGCCACCGTTGGATATTATTTAGCGTTTTTTAATTTACATTCTTCGGTTTTGAATCGTTTATTTTTAAACCATATCCCGTTGCATCAACATGTCATGCATTTATCGGGGGGTGAACAAACGCGTTTTTTTCTGACGTTATTATTATCACAAGAGGCAGATGGATTTTTACTCGATGAACCATGCTCGGGTCTTGATGAGGCATCTCGAATGGCTGTCAAAACTTGGATTTTGGAAGTCAGTCAGACAAAACCTGTAATGATTGCAAGCCATTTATCACTTTGGCGCGAAGCTGCATCACTGCATCTTGAATTACAAGAAGAAGGGATGGTGGAATGGCATGCATTATCGCATTCACCCAATACCAAGAGACATCCTCTTTCTAAACGTGTAAAAAAAGTGAAAGTACCTCCGATCAAAATCAAGAAAAGAGCATGGCATTGGCTGGCAATAAGCATGCTTCAGCTTGGGTTTATCGGTAATTGGCTTTTTCAACATGGCGTGATGCTCCACCAGGCTACGATACCGATACTTCAAAATCAAACGTGGATGGGTTCCATTGAAGAAGTTGTCACGGTTCCGCTTGAAAATTCCCCGTATACACTCGTGCAAACACGCGTTCCTAATCTTGAAATGATTCGATTGCTATTTTTAGGAAAACCCACACATTTTATTCATTATGATCTTAGAGGTTTACTCCCTAATCGTTTAATAAGCGACCAGACGGAATATCAAATCGCGTGGGTTCAACATGGTCACAATGAATCGTATGTTATTGCAGATGTGTATGGACCACCCTTCAAATCTCCGTTTTTATGGACGTTTGAAGTGACATGGTATGACAATACAACTGCTTACACGTGGACAATTCAAACCGAGATTGTCATGCGCCATGTCTATCGAATTCGTTCGCCATGGCAATCTCCTATGGTTTTTTTACCGTATGAATGGTTCCATCAATGGATTCAACAACACTTATGGTTATCGCCCAAACGTTCGTTACTTTCTTCTATTGATAACCTTGATTCATCCTGGCCGTTAACCCTTAATGTTCCTTACGCAACGTTTGATCATCTTAATTATGTCTTAAAAGACCATCACCTTCGTATTCGCGTTCCCTTTTTAGAGCAACTTTCACAACAACATGAAGTGGAAATGACACTGTTATTATGGCGCGATGTGCTCTTAATCATGCTTGGAATGGTGTGGTTTTCTTGGATGCATTTCACACATAAACGCATACTTACGCAATTACGAAAACCCATCCTTCACTGGCGAGCCCTTGGGATTCCTTCGACGTCACTCATTCAAGCATTGATTTGGCAGCTTCATCCGATCGTGTGGGGTTTATCCTTGAGTGCCATGGGTTTTGTTCTTATTCTCTTTCAAGGAATGGTTGTTGAAAGCTTGCCGTTATGGCTGTTGGAAGGGTGGTTATTATATGGGGGCATCGTTTTCGGTTCATGTTTCATAAGTTATGGGTATTGGAGGCCATCGATTTTTGATCGTCTTTGATCAAGTCACACATGGTTATGGTCAACGTGGGATTCTTAACCATTTTTCCTGGACATCGCCTTCCCAAGGGCTTGTCTTGCTTTTAGGAGAAAGTGGATCAGGAAAAACGACATTTTTACGACTCATTCAAGGGTTAAAACCTCAGATGGGGAGCATCATCGTGGATGGTGTTTTGCTCCAAAAATTATCGTTATCGCAGCGATTATCATTACGGCAACACCTCGTTCATACCGTTCGTCAGCAATCAGAATTACTCAAAGCAGCAATGGTGGAAGAATTAATTCAACAAGTGATGCGATTACATTGTGTGCTGACATTTCCTCATGCTTGGTTCCAACAGGAAATACCCGATGTAAAAAAACATCAAACCATCGCGACATTATCGCGGGGCCAACAACAACGTCTTGCGGTTTTATTAGCCACATTAGGAAAACCAAAAATAATCTTGCTGGATGAACCTTTGGATGGTCTCGATGGTTATCAAAAACAACGCCTGGCTCAGCTAATCAAGAGATTGAGTTTACAACACCTTGTAATCGTTGCGACCCATCATGCGGAATATTTTTCAACCTTTGCGCATGAAAGGCTCGTCTTTCCACAACCAAGTTCACAGCTCGATTCAACGAGTAAGAAAGTACGAATGATGCATGAAAAAAGTTTGAATCACGCATTTTCTTGGTCGTTTTTATGGCAGTATCATCAACGGGTTTGGCGGCGAAATAAGCAGGGAATTTCTACATTACTTCCAACCTTCATCCTTTTACTTATGGTCCTGATTGGAAGTACCTCGATGTATATCCATACGTATGTTCAAACGTGGGCTAAAACCATGATAGGAGGAGATTATCAATGGTTAGAACCACTTTATGCTTTGGACAATCATTCTTCAGTACCATCGGAAGAAGAGATTGAGATTTTTTCTGCCTATCATCCGCATGCCTCCATTCAAAAAGATTTCGATACTACGTATTTTGATACGTTTTTTCCCCGAGCAATAGGGTTTTTAGAAAACGGAGGTTTTCAAACTTTTATACCTGGTTTTTCAATAACATCTTTACTGGAAGTGAACTATGTGGGGTATGCCGCCCCTTTCCCTCATCAACAAATGACCCTCCTTGAAACGGAAATGCTACTTGGTGTTCCGCCTGCTTTACTTACTTTTTTCTCAACACAATGGGGTTTATTTCCTACCTTTGAAACGGTGGATCGTTACGTGCAAACACGTCGTCCGCTCGTTTATTTTTCAATACAGCAACCGCGGTGGAATTATGACAATGAACTTGCCTTAGAGATTGTTGGCATCTTTGCTTATGATCATTTTGCCGTTTTTCATTCCCGTTTGGATTATCCAACCCATTTACTTGAAACGATGCTGCGTTTTCCGACATCGCCCATGGATGCTGTTCCGATGGAAACCCATATTCCTTATACGTATCGAATTCTTCAAGAAGATCGTCCTTCTTTCATAAATGCCTTTCTTCATGACCCTTTTTATCATGGTTGGGATCTTCAAAAAAAGGATGACTGGAGTGATCGACTTTGGAAACATTCCCGACCGATTTCCTTGCAAAAACCACCCCATGACGGCTTAAGAGAAAAGGGGATGGTTCACTCGCAATTAGGTTATCAATTTCTTCCTAAACAATGGATGCAAGGCTTTATGATTCCTCTATTTTGGACGAAGGTGTCATTAATCGAAGCAGAGTGGCTTGACGCATTCCAATCCTTTACGCTCTTAGAATGGTTGGCAACAGAACCACCTCCTGAAACGGCGCGAAGTCATCTTTATTTAGGAGCTCAAGCGAGTGTCACGTTAAACACGTATGATGCCACACTCGCGTGGAATCAGGTGGGCATATCACGTAGTCTCGCCACGTTATTAAATGTGCAAATCTCAGAGGAGCTTCATTTGTCACTCTTTTTGGATACGTTCCGTATTCATACAAACATTCCTATTGATTACATCATCGAGCAGGAAAACTTTGTGATTTATCTCTCCCCGCTACAATGGGAATATTATCTTCTTTTGAATACGCCCATCGGATCGTCCTCCTTACAGCCAGAAAACTATGCCTATTTTGGTGATGAACCCATTGACCTTCAAGATTGGATTCAAACGGAACCCTTGCAACAATTAAGTGCTTCGATTCAACAACTTCGTTTCTACTTTAATGCGCTGTTACTCGGATTAACGTTACTCTTTCTTATACCAAGTTTATTCCTTTTTTTACAACAATTTTTGCACCAACTGGAAGGAGAAATTGACGCTTTGGTGACGTTGGCACATGATGGTTTTTCTCAGAATGACCTTCATTTATTCATGGATGTGAAATTAATGCATCTTTGTTTCATATTATTTTTAAGTGTTAGTTTTAGTTTTATTCCCCTTGATGGATTGCTTCAATCCTTATGGGCATCCCAACTTGGAATGCGTGATTCCTACGCATTTCCTTGGGTAATCTTTCTCATTTTAGGAATGGGATTCGTTGGTTTTTTTGGTTTAGGTAGAAAGCTCGTACTTTATGAGGTTTCTCCACAAATCCAAAAACTTTGGTAAATATCCCTATGTTTTTAAAAAAAGTGTGTTATTATCATTTACGTAATCCGCATTTTTGTGTGTATTACTAATACTTAGGTGAAAGGTTTAGGTTTCGATGAAAGGCAAAGTCAAGATGTTCAACAAAGAAAAAGGCTATGGCTTCATTCGCGCTGAAGATGGTAAAGATGTATTCTTCCACCACTCTTCAATCCTTATGGATGGTTACAAGACCGCAGAAGCAGATGAAGAAGTAGAATTCGAAGTTGAAGATTCCGATCGTGGTCCCCGTGCGAAGAACATTAAAAAACTTTAATTAGTTTATTAACGATTTAAGCTCAATAAAAAGTCGCTCAAAAAGCGACTTTTTTTCTACATTATTTCAAGCTTTTCATTTATAATGGTAAAGGTAAAAAATTATGGGACTGAAAGCAGGCATTGTTGGACTTCCGAATGTGGGTAAATCCACCTTATTTAACGCGATTACAAATGCGCAAGTGGAAGCGGCCAATTACCCTTTTGCAACCATTAATCCCAACACGGGTGTTGTCAAAGTCGAAGATGAACGTCTTCTTGATTTGAGTGCGCTTTTTCAACCGAAAAAAACAATTTTTGCGACCGTTGATTTTGTCGATATTGCCGGATTAGTCCGTGGGGCGAGTCAAGGTGAAGGCTTAGGGAATCAATTTTTAGCCGCAATCCGCGAAGCGGATGCGATTGTTGAAGTGGTTCGCTGCTTTGATAATCCCGATATTATTCACGTTGAAAACACGGTGGATCCGTTACGCGATATAAATATTATTGATTTAGAACTCATTCTTTCAGACCTTGATACCGTGCAACGTCGTATCGACAAAGTATCAAGTAAAGCCAAAGGGGGCGATCGAATCGCCATTCAGGAACTTGCCTTACTTGAGAAAGTTAAAGCCTGGTTAGTGAGTGAAAAACCGGTGCGCCAAATGGGATTAACACCTGAAGAAAAAAATCTTCTATCGGCCACCTCCTTACTCACATTAAAACCGATTTTATTTGTTGCGAACATTCAAGAAGATGGTTATGCCTCACTCGCAGCCAACCCGTATTATCAAACGGTGGTGGAACGGGCAAAACGTGATCAGGCGAGTGTGATTGCCATCTCCTGTGAAATTGAAAGCCAAATCGCACAACTCGACGGGCAAGAAAAACAAGAATTTTTGACCTCCCTTGGCGTAAGTGAACCTGGACTCAATAAATTAGTTCGTGCCACGTATTCCTTATTAAATCTTTCGACCTATTTTACCGTGGGACAAGATGAATGCCGCGCATGGACCTTTACTAGTGGCATGACGGCACCGCAGTGCGCAGGAATTATTCATTCCGACTTTGAAAAAGGTTTTATCAAAGCCGAAATTTATCGTTATGACGATATCAAAACATTACGCAGTGAACTGGCGGTCAAGGAAGCTGGAAAACTCCGTATGGAAGGAAAGGATTATGTGGTCAAAGATGGAGATATCATCTTTTTCCGCTTTAATGTTTAATATGATGAACCCACAACGTATTCGTGTTCGTTACGCGCCATCCCCAACAGGTTTTTTACATATTGGAGGCGCCCGGACCGCGCTTTTTAATTATTTATTTGCAAAAAAACAAGGGGGCGATTTTATTATTCGTGTCGAAGATACGGATATTGAACGCAATGTCGAAGGCGGGGAAGTGAGCCAACTTCATGACTTAGCCTGGCTTGGTATTGTTCCCGATGAATCGCCTTTAAAAACGAATCCACGCTACGCCCCGTATCGGCAAATGGAACGCCTCGATACATATCAAACGTATGCGCAACAACTCGTCAAAGAAGGAAAGGCATATCCATGCTATTGTAGCGAAGCAGAACTTGAACAATCCCGTGAAGAACAAATGGCTCGGGGGATCGTTGCACCACAATATGACCGTCGCTGTTTGCATTTAACCGATGCTCAACGTCGTGCCTTTGAAGAAGAAGGCCGTAAACCAGTGATTCGCCTGAAATTAGAAGATCACAAAACGTTTACATTCCATGATCTCGTTCGTGGCGACGTTTCGTTTAATAACGACGATATTGGGGATTGGGTACTTATCAAATCAAACGGCATTCCCACCTATAATTATGCAGTCGTCATTGATGATTATCTGATGGATATCTCCCATGTTTTTCGCGGTGAAGAACACTTATCCAATACCCCAAAACAATTACAAATTTATGATTATTTAGGATGGACACCACCTCAATTTGGGCATATGACCTTGATCGTCAATGAACAAGGGAAAAAGTTATCCAAACGCGATCTTTCCATTGTCCAATTCATGTCGCAATATCGTCAATTAGGATATTTACCTGAAGCAATTTTTAATTTTATTTTATTACTCGGTTGGGCTCCAGAAGGGACACAAGAAATGTTTACCAAAGAGGAAGCCATTGCTGCTTTTGATCCCCAACGACTCTCAAAATCACCCTCCTTTTTTGATGTTCAAAAACTCAATTGGTTAAACCATCAATACATCAAAGCGTTAAGTGAAACAGCGTATGTTTCCTTCATTGACCCGTTTGTTCAAAAAGCCTTAGCCCTCGCACCGACTGACTTATCAAAAAACCAAGTGCTTGCGGTTGCTCGACTTTTCCAAGAACAAATTACGTTTGGTGAAAATGTCATCGACTTGATGAAACCCATTTTAGCGCCGTCACCAAACTGGGATGAAGAAGCAAAAGCGATTCTTGCCTTACCGGAAACGCCTCGAGCTGTTGCCGCTTTTTTAGAGGAGCTATCGCGCTTAGAAACATTAACGCCGGAATCGGTCAAAGTGTTGTTTAAAGCCGTTCAAACTACGACGGGAATCAAAGGAAAACCCTTGTTTATGCCGATTCGCCTTGCTTTAACTGGGCAACTTCATGGGGTGGAAATGGCAGCACTCATTCCTGTTTTAGGGAAGACATTGACGATTGCGAGAATTAACGCCTTATGAATCCGATTATTCTTGCCTTAAAAAAAGCGTTAATCGAAATTTTTTTGAAACTTAATGTAACGTTACAAGAAAACGAGATTGTCATTGAAACGACCAAAGACCATAAATTTGGTGATTATGCCAGCAATGTATGTTTACGTTACGCGAAACAACTTGGTAAAAAACCAAATGAACTTGCCGCATACATTCAAACGCATTTAGTCTTAGATGTCGTTGAAAAAATTGATGTCGCAGGGCCAGGTTTTTTAAACTTTACGATTAAAAAAGCAGAATTATCCTCGCTCATTTCCACCATTTTTGCATTAGGTAAAGATTATGGGAAATCGACCATCGGCGAAGGCAAAACCATGAATATTGAATTTGTTTCTGCCAATCCTACCGGTCCGATGCATGTCGCTCATGCACGTGGTGCGGCATTAGGCGATGCGATCGCGACACTATTAAAACATGTCGGTTATACCATAACCAAAGAATTTTATATTAATGACGCTGGTGCCCAAATACAAAATTTAGGCCGATCTCTTTATTGCCGCTACATGGAACATTTAGGGCATGCGATGACGTTACCCGAGGATGGTTACTACGGACCAGACATCATTGCCATTGCGCAAGAACTTGTGGATACCGCGGGCAACCAATATGAAAATCACTATGAGGAAGACTTTTTTAAACATTATGCCATGGAGAAAGAATTAACCCGTATTCGTGAGGACCTAGCATCCTTAGGGGTTGTCTTTGATGTATATCGTTCCGAAAAAGAACTGCGGGCTACATCGATGATTGAAGATGTTTTAAAACGCCTTCAACCGTTTGTCTATGTAGACCAAGGCGCCACCTACTTAAAGACTACCGCCCGAGGCGATGATAAAGATCGCGTTTTGATTAAATCCGATGGTCAAATGACGTACTTTTTACCGGATATTGCTTATCATGAAGATAAATTGAAGCGAGGATCAACCCAACTCATTGATGTTCTTGGTCCCGATCATCACGGATATATTTCCCGGATGAAAGCAGCCCTTATAATGCTTGGTTACGGGGAGGATGTGTTAGACGTTGTCGTCATGCAACTTGTGACCCTCGTTCAACAAGGTCAAGAAGTGAAGATGAGTAAACGGACAGGAAAAGGTATAACGTTTAGAGATTTAGTCGAAGAAGTGGGTAAAGATGCTGCGCGTTATTTTATTTTGGCGCGTTCGTATCATCAACCGATGGAATTTGATTTAGATCTCGCAAAAACCATGAGCAACGTCAATCCACTTTACTATGCCCAATATGCCCATGCCCGCTTAAGCACCTTATTAAAAAACGGGGCAGATATTGGCATGGATGAAAAAGCACCGCGCCTAGAAGAACCGGAAGAAGTCGATTTATTAAAACATCTTGCTGCTTTCCCTCAAGTTGTCCTTGATGCGGCCAAAGAAAAAGAACCTTCCAAGATCACGAATTACATTCAACTCCTTGCAAGTTATACGCATAGTTTCTATACTAATAGGCGGGTTATTGACCGAGATCAAAAAGAACTCTCACAATCGCGATTAGCGCTTGTGAAAGCAAGTCAAATGGTTTTGGCAAACGCACTCCGTTTATGCGGTATTACCGCATTAGAAAGTATGTAAAAGAGGTACATTCATGCCAAAATCGATGATTGAATTAGCCTATGAATTTGTTGGAAATCAAAAGGATCCTGTCAGTTTTCAAGACATTTGGGCGTATGTTCGTTCCCAAGATGACGCGGCTCAAGATGCACAAATTGGTCGTTTTTATCAATTACTGACCTTAGATGGTCGTTTTGTCGCGGTCGGTGGGAACAAATGGTCCTTAAAGGCACGTTATAGTTTCAAAGAACTTTATGATGATGCTCGCGGCGTGTTTAAAGATGTTGAAACGTTAGAAACAACACCTGTTGATGACGAAGAAACGTTTGAAGAAGATGAAGAAACTGACGATGAAGAAGCCGAAGACGATGATGTTTCCGATCACGAAGAAGAAGCTGCATAAGGTTTTAAAAGAAAGGAAGGTACCATTATGCCATTAGTGAGTATGAAAGAGATGTTGATTAAAGCGCACGAAGAAAAATACGCAGTCGCGCAATTTAACATCAACAATTTAGAATGGACGCTCGCCATCTTAGAAGAATGCCAAGCGCTCAAAGCGCCTGTTATTTTAGGCGTTTCCAGTGGGGCCGCCAAGTACATGGGTGGGTTTAACACGGTCATGGGCATGGTCAAAGGATTAATTAAAGATAAAGGTTACACGATTCCTATCGCTGTTCATTTAGACCACGGTGAATCGGTTGAAGTCTGTAAAAAAGCCATTGATGCAGGTTTTACTTCGGTCATGATTGATGCCTCTCATGAAACCTTAGAAGAAAACATTCGCCAAACCAAAGAAGTCGTTGATTACGCGCATAAACAAACCCCCCTTGTTTCTGTGGAAGCAGAATTAGGTCGCGTCGGTGGTCAAGAAGACCACGTTGTCGCTGAAACATTTTATGCCGTTCCTGCCGAATGCTTAAAGCTTGTACAAGCCACGGGCATTGATACGTTAGCTCCAGCCTTAGGGTCCGTCCATGGTCCCTATCAAGGAGAACCGAAATTAGGGTTTGCTGAAATGAAAGAAATTCATGATTTAACGGGTTTACCCCTCGTGCTTCATGGTGGATCTGGCATTCCTGATAACCAACTCCGTATGGCGATTGAACGGGGCACCGCGAAAATCAACGTTAATACAGAAAACCAAATCGAATGGACGAAAATTGTCCGTGAGGTTCTTAATAAAGATCCGAAAGTCTATGATCCTCGCAAGATTATTGGCCCCGGAAAAGAAGGGATTCGTAAAGTCGTTAAAGCCAAATACGAAGTCTTTGGTTGTATCGGAAAAGCGGAATAATGAAGTTCAAAAAAACCTAGGGAAACCTAGGTTTTTTTATTCTCTTCACGTACAATAACATTATGAATTTATTTTTAATCGACGCTTATGAAGCAGCGAAACGTGCGCAAAAAGTGATTCTTGAGGTGTACCAACAACCTTTCTCGGTTGAACAAAAAGAAGACCATTCACCCGTAACAGAAGCGGATAAACGAGCGGATGACGTGATTTCCTCGTATTTAAAGGAACGTTATCCGGACTTTGGTTTTCTCACTGAAGAAACCGACGATGATTTAATCCGACTTGAAAAGGACTATGTTTGGGTGGTCGATCCCGTGGATGGTACCAAAGATTTCGTCGCAAAGAATGATGAATTCACCATTAATATTGCCTTGGTGTATCGTCATCGGGTCATTGCCGGACTGATCATGATTCCTGTAACCGGAGAAACGTATTACGCCAGTGAAGGACACGGTGCATTTTATCGTCATCAAGGGCCTGATCAACGGATTCATGTAAATAACAAAACAAAGGATTTAACCGTGCTCATGTCACGATTTCATAGCAAGAAGAATGAGCTGGCTGTGATGGACCGTTATGCGCATGTCATTACAAAAAGAGCGGCTTTCGGAAGTGCGATTAAAGCGTGTAAAATTGCCCAAGGGCTTGCTGAAATTACCTACCGACTTTCAGAAGGGACCAAAGAATGGGATACCGCGGCCAGTGACATCCTGGTCACCGAAGCAGGCGGTTACTTTATAAAACCCGATGGAACACGGTATACGTATAACCGTCCTGATGTACGTAATTTAGAAGGGTATGTCATTGTGAATCGATTGGAGAATGTTTACTTATGAAACAAACCAAATGGAAAAGTTTCTTCCTTTTATTTTTAGTGGGATGTGTCCCTACATTTTCCAGTTCCAGTGAAATTAGTCTACCTTCCTTAGAACAATCCCTTCCTTCCTTATCCTCAGAAGTCATTCCCTCGGAATCGTTTTATCTCGATTTTTATAATTTGAACGATTTTCATGGCGCATTAGCATATAATCCTGGCAACGATGAAATTGGAATTACCCGCCTTGCTGGTTATTTTAATGAACAAAAGGCTAACAACGAAAATACCGTTTTATTGTCTAGCGGCGATATGTGGCAAGGGAGTGCCGATAGTAACATTACACGCGGTCGCTTGGTGGTGGACGCGATGAATCAACTAGGTTTTGAAGCCATGGCAATTGGTAATCATGAATTTGATTGGACCGATTCGGTTATCACCACGAATGCCGAGCGATCCAACTTTCCCTTACTTGGCATTAATATCATCGATAAACGAACGCAACAACGTGCCGCTTTTGCTCAACCGTATACGATGATTCAACGGTCCGGGGTCCGGATTGGTATTATTGGAACCATTGGACCAAGTTTAGAGTCGAGTATTTTACAAAGTGCCGTGGAAAAT
The DNA here is from genome assembly GCA_030834445.1 of Bacillota bacterium. Taxonomy (GTDB): domain Bacteria; phylum Bacillota_I; class Bacilli_A; order RFN20; family CAG-826; genus UBA970. The sequence goes on along the minus strand of JAURFC010000001.1, from coordinate 295,700 downwards.
TATGATTTTGTGCCGTATGGAACACTTGTTCAAGAAGCATCAACGTACCTGAAAGACCAAGGGGCAAAACTCATTATTTTATTAAATCATGATGGGTCGGTGAATCCCGATGTGTTACCGTATGTGGATGCTGTCTTTAATGGGCATACGCATCGATATGATGTTTCTACCGTTCAAGGTAAACCGGTTTTTCAAGCGTTATCCAATGGCCGTGCGGTCGCCCACGCGCGCTTCTTTTATGATCCAAATAGTGATTTAATGACGTATATGCCGTCCATTTCAGGGGTCTACACCCATGATATGCTCGTTGAACGCGGCGAATTACAAACGGAAGATGAAGCCATGGCAACGCTCTATCAAACGTATTTGGATGAAGAAATCAATGCGATAAAAAATGAAGTTTTAGGAACTGCCGTGGGTAATTTTACCACGAGTCAACTTGGCCGACTTGCCGTGGAAACAATGTTATCGTATGGTCGATCGGTCGATGATGACGTCATTGCAAGTTTTCATAACTTTGGGGGTGTGCGCGCTCCAATTGCCGCTGGAGAAGTGACCTATGGGGATTTATATAAAGCATTCCCCTTCGATAATGAACTCATCATTGCCGAAGTCACGGGGAGTGAACTGCAATGGTGGATGTCACAAAACTTGTTAATGCGCACCATTGAAAATATGCCTTCCATTCAAACCAATCGTACGTATAAAATTATCTCTATCAATTATTTAACAGAAAAACATTGGGCCGCTGAATCGGATTATCCTCACAATGAAAATACGATTCTCAATACGTTTGAGTATGTTCGCGAACTGTTAAGAACACGTTGGTTAGAAGTAGGAAGTTTAACCGCGTCGAATTATTGATTATCTGAAGGAAATTTTATTTCATCAGTGATAGTAATCGGTTGTTCATCCACGAGCTTGACGCCTAAGACGCCGGGGACTTCTTCCATCAAAATGACTTCAATCCCACCTGATAAGGTCGAATCAATAAGACCGCAAGAAGAACAAGCGCCTTCCATGCGTAAATAAACAATACCATCGACAAAGGAGTGAAATTCGACATTACCACCATCACGAAGGATGAAGGGACGAATTTTATCGAGCGTTTCTTCAATTTGTTGTTCAATTGTCATAACGCTATTATACAAAAAATCTTTCGGTAAAAAAGTAAAATACAAAGAAAAAAACCATCTTTCGATGGTTGGTGCCCGGGGCCGGACTTGAACCGGCACGGTATCGCTACCGCAGGATTTTAAGTCCTGTGCGTCTACCAATTTCGCCACCTGGGCAGACAATGGTCTCCCGCGAAGGACTCGAACCTTCGACCCTTTGCTTAAAAGGCAAATGCTCTAACCAACTGAGCTAGCGGGAGGTTGTTTGGCTGGGGTACCTGGGATCGAACCAGGGAATGATAGAGTCAAAGTCTATTGCCTTACCACTTGGCTATACCCCAACAATGGACTGGTGGAGGCTGGTGGATTCGAACCACCGAACCCGAAGGAACTGATTTACAGTCAGCTGCGTTTGGCCGCTTCGCTAAGCCTCCAAGGTGATCAACTCACGGGTACTACCTGGTGGATGTTGAGGGGTTCGAACCCCCGACCTCCGCCGTGTAAAGGCGATGCTCTCCCAGCTGAGCTAAACATCCCTTGGGTCTACGCGTGCTTACTTAATATAACAAACACGACTTTTTTAGTCAATGAAAGTCGCTCTTTTTTTAAGAAAATTAATAACCCTTTTTCCCGAGAAGTTTAAACATATTTCGCTTATAAACTTCGACACCGGGTTGGTTAAAGGGGTTGATGCCTAATAAGTAGCCAGAATAGGCGACGGATTTCATAAAGTAGTAGAGTAAATAACCGAGTTCATACGCGTTAAGTTCATCGATTTCTAATTGAACGACAGGAACTCCACCTTCTTCGGTGTGTGCTTGTAACGTTCCTAAAAACGCTTTTTCATTCACAAACGATAACGGACGACCGGCAAGATAATTTAAACCATCGGCATCATCGGCTTCAAGCGGGACATTGAGATCGAGTAATGGTTTTTTCACAAATAAGGTCGTTTCAAACAAAACAGGCGACCCTTCTTGAATAAATTGACCCACACTATGCAGATCCGTGCTAAAAGAAACAGAACCTGGAAGTAATCCTTTACTTTCTTTGCCTTCTGATTCGGCAAAAAGTTGTTTTAACCATTCACTAATCATCGCCATATGAGGTTCATACGTGACAAACATCTCTACAGCTTTTTCTTGATAAAGTTGATGACGAACAATCGCATATTGAATGGCAATATTGGATTCAACATCAAAATTACTTAAGGCATTCATTGCGTCTTTTGCCCCTTGCATGAGTGCAGCAATGTCGATGCCTGCCGCGGCAATAGGAAGTAATCCAACCGCCGTTAAAACCGAGTAACGACCGCCAATATCATCCGGTAAAACAAAGGAGGTATAGCCTTCCTTATTAACAAGGTCGCGTAGGGCACCTTTTTCTTTATCCGTAGTGGCAAAGATAGCTTGTTTGGCGTTAGTTTTTCCAACTTGTTTTTCGAGTAAATTTTTAACTAAGCGGAAAGCAATCGAGGTTTCTGTCGTTGTCCCAGACTTAGAAATGACATTAATCGCAAAACGTTTTTTACTCAAATAGTTAAGCACTTGTTGGGTGTACGTGGGGGAAAACGTTTGCCCTAAAAAGATAATTTCTAATGAATCTTGAGCATACAAACCTTTTAACGCTTCAATGACGGCGCGGGCCCCGAGATAGGAACCACCAATGCCAACGACCACAAGTACGTCCACGTTCTGACGAATCCAACGTGCCGCATCGATAATGTGTTGAAATTCTTCTTTATCGTAGGTTTCTGGCCAACGGTCCCATCCTAAATAATCTCCGCCAGGTCCTTTTTTAGTGGCGATTAAATCGGTGATACGATGAATTTTTTCTTGGTATTCTGAGAAGGGTTTTGTTAATTTAACTTTTTCTAAATTGAGTTTCATACGGTTGTTTTTACTCCTTTAATTTATCGTCTAACCATTTTGGTAAAGCGTCTTTCAGCGGGCTAAAATCAATTTCATGCGGAGGGACTTTAAACCAAAAAGGATGTTTTTGGTCGATGAGTTCCTCCTTTTTATAAAGCCGCTTAATCGATAACTTTAGATGATTGCTCGTGTGATCAATCGCTAATACTTTAACACGAACATATTCGCCCACGAGCAAATATGTTTCGATATATTTGACATAATCATCCGAAATTTCAGAAATATGAACAAGGCCTTTTTGACCATTTGGAAAACCAATGAAGGCTCCATACGGTTGGATATCAAGCACTTTACCGACTATAATTTCATCAATTTGATAACTTGCAACCATGATTTCTAAATAAGTTTTTTAAAGAGATTAAGATCATCCACGGTGACAATTTTAAAATTTTGCCGACTTCCAGGAAAAACATACACTTCTTTATTTTGGAGGCGCAGTAAGCTCGCATCATCGATGGCAGACTTAATTTTTAATTGACGCGCATGTTCATGGGCTTCAAAAATGAGGGGGAAAGAAAAGGCTTGGGGGGTTTGTACTAGATAGATTTTTCCCTTGAATAAATACGACTCTAACGTTTCGCCTTCTTTGACAAATAAGGAGTCATTGACTTCTCGTCCTAACGTGACGGCACCTGCTTTTTTCACCTCCACGCATACTTTATCAATGAGGGAACTCATCACAAGAGGACGGGCCACATCATGAATCACTACATAATCGGGCTTGAGATGAAAATAGGCGTATTGTAAACCTAAATAAGAAGATTCTTGACGCGTTTTTCCTCCGGAAATAACATCAATCGTTTTACCATATTTTTTCCGTTTAACCTCATCAGCAACGGTCGCTACCCATGATTCGGGTACGACTAAAAGTATCGATTGAATATGGCGACTGGCCACAAAGGTTTCTAGGGAAAACTGATACAATTTTTTTCCTTTGACGCGAAAAAATTGTTTAGGAGTCACATTTTCTTGAAAGCGGAGACTTTGTCCAGCGGCTAATAAAATCGCAGTCGTCATAAGTTATCCTTTCACTTCGCGATGGCTTAAAGCTTCGGTGATCGCCATTTGTTGAATCGTCAGTTTGACAACTTTATCGAGCATGGAGTCGGAGCGATAATCCGCTTCACAAATAAAGTTAACGCGATCATCAGCCACCAATTGCTTGGCTTTTTCTTCTTGGTTTTTTGCGTAAACAGCAATCGATTTACCGCCATTTTCCTTAGCAAGTAACATTGCGGGAACATCCGTTAATCCATCACCAATATAAATTAAATTACGATTTTTAATCCGTTTTTCTTTGGTACGCTCATTCACTTTTTCATCGTTAGTTGGGTCGAGGACACCTTTGGTAATACGGAAGAAGTATTGTGTTTTCATCGTGTAGTTAATCGTATTTTTTGGCCAGGTTGCTACTTTGTTTGGTCCGGTAAAGAGAAATTCACAGCCAAAGACGGCTTTGAATTCTTTGGCAATCGGTGAGCCCATGATAATTTCACGTGTGCCGGAGGTAATGATGTAATGTTCGACTTGGACACCTTGTTCTAGACCAAAGTTATTGATGCGTTGAAACCATGTATTGAGACCTGGGAAAAAACGAATATCTTTTCCTAGGCTTTCAAGATACGCTTTTGTAAGTGGAATGCCCTTTTTTTGACTTTCTTGAATCATCACATACATGTAGGAAAGAATTTTTTCCATGCCGGTTTTTTCAGAGTTTTCATTCGTGATTTTCCAAAATTGTTCAGGGGTCATTCCAAGTTTCGGAATAAAACTAAAATTTTGCAAATCTTCGATGGCTAATGTACGGTCAAAATCGTAAATCATACCAATGATCGGTCGTTTCATCGTGTTACCTCATTAAAAAGTATAACATTGAAACGAAAAAAGGTCATATTAAGCGGTTATTTGTACGAGGAATCATTCAATTACAATCGGAAATATGCTATAGTCTTTATGCTATGGAACCCCTTGATATCACACTCCTCGTGGTCTCGATTGTGCTCGTAATTTACTTTCTTATCGCACTTTTTTACGGTTTTCAAATGCAAAAACTGTATCGTCAACTTTTAAAACGTAAAGATGCGATTGATGTTTTAACTGCTCAAAAATATGATTTACTTCGGATGATTGGCAAATTATTTGTTCGTCATAAGATTGATGTCCCCCAAGAATTTATTCTTTCTAAACGGCCTCGGTTTGAAGATACATTACAAAACATTAAAGATACCGAACGTACGATTGTGAAGAGCTTTTTAGTTCAAACCGCGCAAGCCTTGTTTTATTACGGCGAACAAAATGAACAACTTTCGGTGAATCCTGAATACGTTTCCTTAAAGAAATCATTAGCTGAAGTTGATGAACATTTCCGTCAACAAGTTGCGATTTATAATGCGGCCGTCACCAATTACAACTTTTGGGGTAAACTCTTCGCCTATCGTTGGGTCAGTCGCCTCATGAAACATAAAGAAAAAGAGTTAATCTCTTAAGGAGTGATTATGAAAAAACCCGTTATTTTAATCATCATGGATGGTTATGGTATTCGCAAGGAAACGTATGGAAATGCGATTGCCAAAGCCAAAAAACCAAACCTTGATCGTTACTTCGCTACGTATCCAATTACCTATATACAAGCTTCCGGGATTGATGTCGGTTTGCCTGCTGGACAAATGGGAAACTCCGAAGTGGGTCATCTAAACCTTGGGGCCGGACGTATTGTTTATCAATCACTCACCTTAATTGATAAGGCCATTATGGATGGTTCTTTTTTTAAGAATGAAAAATATTTAGCAGCGATGCATCATGTCAAAAAACATGCGTCTAAACTTCATATCATCGGATTAGTATCGGATGGTGGCGTTCATTCTCACTTAACCCATTTTCAAGCCATGATTCAAATGGCCGCTCAACAAAAGGTTGAAAACGTCATGGTTCATGCCTTGATGGATGGTCGCGATGTTGGTCCACAACTGGGGGTTACGTATCTTGATGCCCTCACTAAAACGATGGATGAATATCAAACGGGAAAACTTGCATCCATTGGCGGTCGTTATTACGCGATGGACCGCGATAAAAACCTAGCTCGAACGGGCAAGGCCTATGACCTGATTGTGAATCGTCAAGGACCTTCTTTTTCAGATTACCGACAATTTTTTACGGATCAATACGCGACACTACCAAAGGAAGGAAAAGATCCGAGTGATGAATTTTTAATTCCCCACTTTAATGCGAATGTCGAAGGAAAAATCGAGGATCATGACGCAGTGATTTTCATGAATTTCCGTCCTGATCGTGGTATTCAATTTTGTACCTTACTCACCAATCCTACGTTTTATGCGAATCCGCCAATGAAAGAAGGAAAACCATCATACATTGCGTATGAACCCAAACGTGTTCCCCAAGTTCATCTCGTGCAAACGATGAAATATGCAGATTCTGTCAAAGGGACCATTGCTTTTAAGTTACCGACCCTCGATCATCCGTTAGGACCCTGGCTTGCCCAACATGGAAAAACGCAACTTCGTATTGCTGAAACGGAAAAATATCCGCATGTGACCTTTTTCTTTGATGGCACCATTAATTATGATGGGGTGGAACAACCCGAACTTCCTGGATCCCGTCGAGTTTTAATCAATTCCCCCAAAGTCGCAACCTATGATTTACAACCGGAAATGAGTGCCTATGAAGTTCGTGATGCCTTACTGCGAGAATTAAATAAAGGTGACCTTGACGTCGTCATTTGCAATTTTGCCAATTGCGATATGGTCGGTCACACTGCAGTCGAGAAAGCCGTAGTGAAATCCGTAGAAGTGGTCGATGAATGTGTGGGTTCGGTCATCGAGTGGGTTCATCAGCATGGTGGCGCACTCATTGTCACCGCCGATCATGGGAATGCCGATCAAATTTTGACGGCTGAAGGGTTGCCGCATACCGCTCATACCACGAACCTTGTCCCTGTCTGTATTAATCTTCCGGGAGCGACGTTAATGCCGACAGGTGGGAAGCTCGGTAATATTGCCCCCACGATTCTTGACCTGTTAGGATTAGCAAAACCAGTTGAAATGACGGAAGAAAGTCTTATTATTAAAAGATAAACTCAAAGGAGAAAGAAATATGGCGAACAAAACGACGTTAAAATTTGAGGAATTTCCTTTACGCATTCCAAAATTCCCAACGATTGAAAAGAAATTCAATGCTTTAATGGAACTCTTTGAAAAAGCAGAAAGCGCCCAAGAACAAAAGAAATGGATGCTCAAAATTGGTAAATTCTTTGATGAGGTTTCCACGGATTTTACTATCATTTCCGTGCGTCACACGATTGATACTCGGGATGAAGTGTACAAAAAAGCAAATGATGTGGTTGATCAAGTAGGCCCGATGGTGGCTGGCTTAGGCAATCGTTATTCCAAAGCCGTCTTAGCAAGTAAGTTCCGTAAGGAATTAGAAGCGCTCGTGGGTCCTTTTTTGTTTAAAAAATTAGAAGTATCAGCCCGTACCTTTGATCCGAAAATTTTGAACGATTTGCAAGAAGAAAATAAACTAACCACGCAATATGATAACGTGATGGCCTCGGCTCAAATTCCTTTTGATGGCGGGGTTTATAACCTTTCCCAAATGGGAAAATTTGCCGTGGATAAAGACCGCGATGTCCGTAAACGCGCGTCCAAAGCCGTTGAAAACTGGATGGCGGAAAAAGAAGAACAAATCGCAGGAATTTACAGTCAACTTGTGACCTTACGTACGGGGATGGCCAAAAAACTCGGTTATCCATCCTTTACAGAAATGGCGTATGACCGCATGGGTCGTACCGATTATGGTCCCAAGGATGTCAAATCCTACCGTGATCAAATTTTTGAATTCGTCGTGCCGATTTCGAACGCTCTTGTGCGAAAACAAGTCAAACGAATTGAAATTAAAGGGGCCAAGTTTTATGACTTAGCCATCCAATTCAAAGATGGCAATGCGACACCAAAGGGAAATAAAGACTATTTAGTCAAAGCTGCCCTTGATATGTACAAAAAGATGGGTGAAGAAATTGGCGCCTTCTTCCAAGAAATGGTTGACCGTCATTTACTGGATCTTGAAGCAAAACCTGGGAAACGGGGTGGCGGTTATATGACGTTCTTCCCACGTTATAAAATGCCCTTTGTTTTCTCGAACTTTAATGGAACCTCAGGCGATGTTGATGTGTTAACTCACGAAATCGGGCATGCTTTCCAAGGATATATGTCCCGCAACATTCAACCAACCGAATATCGTGACCCCACCATGGAAGAAGCAGAAATTCACTCGATGTCGATGGAATTCTTTGCAACACCTTACATGGAAAAATTCTTCAAAGAAGATGAAGCAAAGTATTTATTTGGTCATCTTGAAGGCGCGATTAACTTCCTTCCTTATGGCGTGACCGTGGATGAATTTCAACATTGGGTGTATGCCAATCCGACTGCGACCCACGAAGAACGTTGTGCGCAATGGCGTGTGATTGAAAAGAAGTACACCCCTTATAAAAACTATGCCGGCTTCCCTCTTTATGACAAAGGAACACGTTGGATGCGACAAAGTCATATCTTTGGAGCCCCCTTCTATTACATTGATTACACCCTCGCTCAAGTCGTCGCTTTACAGTTCTTAGGTCTCATGAAAAAGAATTATGAAAAAGCGTGGAAGAAATACGTTAAAGTATGTAAAACAGGGGGTAAATATCCTTTCACCCAACTCCTCCAATCCGCGAAATTACGTAATCCTTTCGAACCAGGATCGATTAAAAAGACGTTCGCTCCGGTGAAAAAGGTCCTCAAAGCGTACGCGGAAAATCTTTAGTTGCTTCTAGTAACCATTGATACTAAAAAAACCCTTACCTAAGGGTTTTTTTGTTGTTTGTTAATCTTTGTAAAGAAAAAGGGATTTTCCTTGGCATAAAACGGGGATAAAAGTTTATAATGAAATCAGTAATAGCAAACCTGTTTCGACAGGAAAAAAACGTGAGGAGGAATATATATCACATGAGAAAAATCACACTATTACCGTTTGTGATGTTAGTTCTTGCCGCTTGTGGTGTTTCAACACCATCAAGTTCATCCGTGGCAAGCTCTACACCCGCAAGCAGCACGACAACGAGTACCGTTGCCAGTTCATCTGAAGTCACGACGTCGGCGACGACATCGACTGTTTCTTCAGAAGAAGTTGGGCCTACGATTACGTCGATTCAAGCTGCACGCGTATTACCTAATGATTCGGAAGTGACGGTTCAAGGCGTGGTTACCCGCGTCATCCGTCAAAAGAGTTTCTTTATTCAACAAGGCGACTTCGGGATAAATATCTTCGGGTATGAAGGTACCGAAGAAGTGGCCGTGGGTGACTTCATTCAAGTGTATGGTTTCATTGCGAACTATAACGGTTTAATGGAAATCACCGGACCAACAGGTACCGGGTTACCGGAAGTCCAATTCTTGGATGATCCTGCCCCCACCATTACTCCTGTCTCCATCAACGAAGAAGGTTGGGTTAATGATAACCTTGCTCCTAATTTTGATGGCCGACTTGTGGAAATTAAAAAGTTATCCCTCGCAGGGGCATGGACACCGCTTCTTGTCGACAACACCTATCCTTCATCGGGTGGTGTGAATGTCACGATGAATTTAGGTGCCAAAACTTTAACGGCACGTTTCGATCGTTATATTAACGTCACCGAACGTGAAGCGCTGAACACCTTCTTTGGTGGCTTAGCATCCGGTGCTAAAGTCGATTACACTGGTGTTTTAGGTGACTTTAATGGCGTTCAACTCGCAGTTGCGTCTGCTGCAGACTTTGCCGTGAACACTGACGCTCCTGTCTTACCAACCTCGATTAGTGTCACAGCCTCTGTTGATCCTGTGGAAGTCGTTGAAAACTTAACCTTACAATTATCTGCTACCGTTTTACCAGCGGATGCAGATGACAAATCCGTCACCTGGGCATCCAGTGATGATACGATTGCTACGATTGACAGTGCTGGTTTAGTGACTGGGATTGCGCCAGGAACCGTGACCATCACCGCGACTTCGGTGGCAGACAATCTTGTTTCGGGTACTTTATCCGTGACGGTTACGCCTGCTCCGCTTTCGTTAGAAGGCGTTTTAATTAACGTCGGTGACTCTACCTTAAAAATTGGTGCGACCTTAGATCTTGATGCCACCTTATTACCCTTAGGTTATGTCGGTCAAGGTTTAACCTTTAGTTCTTCGGATGATGCGGTTGCAACCGTTACATCAGAAGGGATCGTAGAAGCCCGTGCCGTCGGTACTGCAACCATTACCGCCGCTGCCACGGAAGATAACACCAAGACGGATTCTGTCTTAATTACGGTGGAAGATGTAACATCGATTGCCGATGCTAAGACAGCTCTTGCAGATACTTCTGTAACGGTGAATGGTGTTATTACCAAGCTTTTTGCTGCCAATGAGTTTTACATTCAAAATGGGACATCAGCAATTCGTGTTCTCGGATATTCTGGAGAAGCATTGGCTGAAGGAGATTTTGTACAAGTTTCTGGTTTAGTAAAAATTAGTAGTTCCTTAAATCAAATCGGAAACACATCCTCCATCCCAACAGCCTCTAAAATTACTTTCTTAAATGCTCCAGAAGTTACAGAACTTGTGGTGAATGAAGCAAACTACAACACAACAGCCATTACTGCTGCTGATTATGGGCGCGTTGTGAAAATGGAAGGATTGTTTCCTCCTCAACCATGGGTCAATGTAATTTCTACATCAACCATCAATCGTACCTTTACTTTAGGTTCTACCAGTGTCACAGCACGTATTTCTCAATATATTTTTGCTGATGAAATAACTGCACTTAACACGCTTTTCACAGATTTCTGGAAGAATGATACGGTAAACTATCAAGGCGTTATTTCTGCCTTCAGTGGTGCTTTACAAATTCTTCCTTCAGGGGCGAAAGACTTCACATTGGTTGAAGCGGATCCTGTTTTAGTGAGTTCGATTACTGTTGTTGGTGCAGAAGGAGCAACCTCGTTGGCTTCTAATGGACAATTACAATTAACTGCAACCGTTCTTCCAGCCAATGCTGACGTGTTAGATGTCACTTGGTCTTCCAGTAATGATGCGATTGCAACGGTCGATCAAACGGGTTTAGTTTCAGGTGTTGCTACCGGCAACGTGACCATAACAGCAACTTCTGCTGAAGTGGGTAGTTCTGTTTTTGGAACCATTGATTTAACGTTAACCGAACCAATCATTTTAAGTAGTATTGATTTAACGTCCCCTGTAACCATGTTAAAAGTTGGCAATACAGCACAACTCGTTGTTACACCAACTCCAATTGCTTGGGTGGGTACCTATACATTTGCAGCTGATGATACCTCTATTGCAACAGTCGATGCGAGTGGTTTGGTGACTGGTGTTAGTAATGGAGTCGTGGTTATTACCGCTACAAGTGTCGAAACACCATCCGTTTCGGATACTGTGAGTCTTGAAGTAGTTACAACAGTAAACTATGGCAATACTGAAACGTTTGACTTTGATCCTGTATTTGGTACCGCTTATATTACAGATACTACAACCGGTAAAACCACGGTAAGTGGTAATACGTGGTTATACAGTTCAGTTCGCAGTGCGGATGTTTCCATTGATGGACAAGGTTTAATGTTACGTTATGGTAGTTCGTTTGTTCAAACGACCGTCCAAGGTGGTATGACTGCCTTCTCATTAGATTTTGCAAAAGCATTTACTGGTACTTCAGTCCGTCAAATTAAAGTGGTTTTGACCAACGGAACTGACACACTCACTTTCCTAGGTGAAGAATTTGGTACTGTTTCAGGTGCTGATGCAACCGTAAGAAATTTAGAAGCGATTGGATTTGAGATTACAGGAACAATTACTGTGACAATCACTCAAAATTTCCCGTCAAATGACACCTCGAGTCGTCAAACAAATATTGATAACTTTAAGTGGAATAGTGTTGCAGTTTAATAATCTTTCGTACTAATAAGAAAAACCCAAGGAATTCCTTGGGTTTTTTGTTTGTTTTGGTGCAGGTAGGGAGACTCGAACTCCCACGGGTTACCCCATACGCCCCTCAAACGTACGCGTCTACCAGTTCCGCCATACCTGCAGCGACATTTATTATAGCGAATTGGTCCGAAAATTAAAAGAAATTAAACACAAAATTTGCAAGCAAGAAATAAATAATTAAGGAAGAAAAATCCATCAGGGTGGTTAAGAATGGACTCGACATAATGGCAGGGTCTTTTTTAAACTGAATCGCAAGTAGGGGTAAAAAAGATCCTAAAATCTTGGCAAGAAAAACGGCAATCAATAACGTTAATGACACTAATCCACTCACGCGTGCCATGTCGATTAACCATGACAATGACCCTACCATAAATGTTGATTGATAACGAACAATTTGTAACGAAAGTAACGCAATAATCCAAATAAAAGAAAAACCTGCAGTGATTAAACTCATCATGGCCGCAGTTAATAACTCTTTCTTTAAAATAAAATGGGTATCTTTTAAGGAAAGCTCTTTGGTGGCGATTGCACGGGTAATAATGGCAATACTTTGATTACCAGCGTTCCCTCCCGTATTCATGATCATCGGAATAAAGGCCGTTAAAATAATAACGGTTTGAAACATCGATTCAAATTGATTAATGGTCACAGTAGAAATCGATCCCATCACCATTAAGCCTAAAATCCAAGGTAAGGATTTTTTAGTAATGATCCATGGTGAGGTTGATTTATACACATCATCAAGAGGATTAATGGCCGCCATTTTAAGAATATCCTCACTGGCAATCGCATCAATTAAAGGTAAAACATCGTCGATGGTAATAATGCCTACCAAATGATTGGTTTCATTCAGAACAGGTAAGACTGTTAAGGAATAACGCTTAAAGATGCTTGCCACTTCCTCCACAGTTGTCGATACTAAACACCTCTGAAAATCTATTTCCATTAAGGTATTTAATACTGTGCTTCCAGAATGATAAACGAGGGCTTCTAAGGGAAGAACACCAATCAAAAATCGTTTTGAATCGATGACAAACATGGACTGAATTGTTTCTTTATCTTTCCCAATGCGACGAATTTTTTCCAAGGCTTCATCCACGGTTGTATTCATTGCTAACGTGATATATTCCGGCGTCATAATACTCCCTGCCGTACCTTCTTGATAACGTAATAAATGGTTGATTTCTTCACGGTAGGTTTTATTTACGTTTTTAAGAATACGTTGAACCAAATTGGCCGGAAGTTCTCCTAAAAAATCCGCGACGTCATCCGAATAAGAATGATTTAATAAATCAATAATTTGTTTATCGGTAAATAATTGAATAAGACGCTCTTGTGTCGTTGGGGTCAAATAGGAAAACAATTCTGCAGTGAGTTCATTGCTCACGGTTTTAAAAAGAAACAAGATGTCTTTTGAATCCTTCAACGCATTAACTTGATCCGCGATATCTACCATTGCGTATTGATCAAAATATTCGCGAATTTCGTTCACATTTTTATGTTGGATCAAGGATTCAAGGGTTATCGTTTCATCATGCATAAGTTTTTACTATTATACTTCTTTTTCGTTTATCGAAAGAATGGAATCGTTATAATAAATTTATGCAGACATCAACAATAAAAAAGGGATCATTTAACGTCAAAAAATGGTTTGGTGGGTTCTTTGTCGTAATTTCCATTGTGGTGGGATTATTGGTCACAATTGCAACCCTTCAAAATGAACTTGAAGGTTTTCAATTAAATGAATTATTGACTTCAACTACCGTTTGGTTAACTGATATTTCTTGGCTTCTTTGGGGACTATTGGCCGTTGCAGTAATGATTTTTACTGCCGCAATCCGTCTATGGATTTTACTGATGCGAAGTGGTCATCGCATTACTTTTTTAAGCGCCATAAAATATGGCATCTTATCGCGTTATTACGTCTTAATTACACCGTGGGGCTTAGGGGGGCAACCCATTATGATGGGGATCCTCCATAAAGAGGGAGTCCCGTTTGGATTAGCTACATCCATCCCGATGCTCGATTTATTTTTTATGCGCTTTGCGATGGCACTGATAACAACCTTCGCTTTTATTGGTGTAGGACCACTTTTAGATCCTTATCTCTTTGTGTTTGCCTTAATTGGCTATTTCTTTACGAGTTTTTTACCCGTTGTTCTAATTTTATTTTCCTTTCATCCTCAATTTTCATCGCTTATTGTTTCATTAATTCGTCAGTATTGGTTTAAACGGACAGCCCAAAAAGTCGCACTCAACGTGGAAGAAGCGTTTGCTATGTATCGTGATGCATTCTTTTTATTTCGAAAAAAAATATGGAGTCTACTGACAGTCTTTTTTGCAAGCGTTATTTCTCAATTGAGTTTACTTGTTATTCCTTATGGAATTCTAATCTCCTTTGTTCCTGTCTTTCAATCCTCACCATCGATTGCCTTTGATTTATCCACACTCATTCAATTTATGGCGATGACGAATACGATGTTAGGGGTGGTTCCTACCATTGGAAGTGCGGGCGCCGCTGAATTTACGTTTTCTGCCATCTTTTCTACCTTTGTTGTCGGCCATGAATTATTTTGGGTGACCTTTATTTGGCGATTCTTTGTGTTTTATGGGTGGTTATTACTCGGTGTTCTTCTCTTGATTCTTACCCCTAAGACTGAACACCGTTAATTTCGATATTTACAAACAAATTCTTTTGCTTTCACGTGGTTTAATTTTTATAATAAATGAGTATGAAAAAAATATTAGTCGAAGTCTCAGCCCGTCACATTCATTTAACGCAATCCGATTTAGAAACGTTATGGGGTCCGGGTGCCCAATTATCGGAGGTTCGTCCGCTTTCTCAACCCGGCCAATTTGTCTCTCAAGTCCGTTTAACCCTTGTTGGACCCAAAAAATCCTTTGAAAACGTGGTGGTTTTAGGCCCCGTACGTAAGGCATCCCAAGTCGAAGTGTCAGCGACAGAAGCTCGCGCCCTTGGTTTAAAACCGCCTGTGCGTGAATCGGGTGATATTCAAGGAAGTTCTCCGATTACCATTCAAGGACCCGCAGGTTCCATTACCTTGAGTCAAGGTTGTATTATTGCTAAACGGCATATTCACATGACACCCGAGGATGCCGCAGCATTCCATGTTCACGATAAACAAATTGTTGGGGTTAAAATTGAAAACGCCGATCGTTCTTTAATTTTTGGCCATGTAGTTGTTCGTGTTCGTCAAGACTTTTCCCTTGCGATGCATATTGATACTGATGAAGGCAACGCTGCAGGCTTAACCGGAGATGCAGAAGGCACCCTTCTTGTTGACTTCTAATTTGACTTTTTAATTCCTTTTTACCATAATAATTATGTCATATTAAGAACTGTCTAATAGACCTCAGACAGTAGCAACTCTAACCCTTGTTAGTAAGTGCTGGTCACCTAGGGCCCACCTCTAGGACAATATGATTGAAAGTTTTAAGAATAACTTTCCTCCAGGTGGAAAGTTTTTGTTTTATAAGGAGGAAATAATCATGAAACAAGACTATTATTTTACATCCGAATCCGTTTCTGAAGGCCATCCCGACAAAGTATGTGATCAAATTAGTGATGCGGTGCTAGATGCGTGTTTAGCGTTAGATCCGCTTGCTCACGTCGCGATTGAATGTTTTGCAGCCGAACAAAAGTTACTCATCGGAGGGGAAATAAAGTTCTCAAATCCTTCGCTTCAAAAACCGGATGTTCAAACAATTGCTAAACACGTTTTAACACGGATTGGCTATACCGATTCGCGTCTCGGTTTTTCCGCTTCAGACGTCGTCATCCATGATTGGGTTCAAGCCCAATCTGACGACATCAATCAAGCGGTTAATCGTGATGAAGTCGGAGCGGGTGATCAAGGACTCATGTTTGGCTTTGCGACGAATGAAACGCAAACAAGGATGCCTTTACCGATTGCGATGGCGCATGCGCTTGTTCAACGCGCTTCTTCATTACGAAAACAAGGTAAGCTTCGTGATGCGTTACCCGATATGAAATCACAAGTCACGGTCCATTACAGTGACGAAAAAACATCTCTTGATCATATTGTCATGTCAATTCAACACCAGGAATCCTTTAATGAAGCGCAATTTAAAGTGGACGTCATCAAGGAAGTGATTCATCCTGTGATCCATCAATTTGGATTTGATAGCGTACGACTCATTTCGATTAATCCCAGTGGAAAATTTACAATTGGTGGACCCAAAGGCGATACAGGCTTAACGGGTCGCAAGATTATTGTGGATACGTATGGGGGTTATGCCCGTCATGGTGGTGGTGCTTTTTCCGGAAAAGATCCTACCAAAGTTGACCGCTCTGCAGCATATCTTGCTCGCTACATTGCTAACCACGTAGTGGCAGCCGGTGTAGCAGATAAGGTTGAGGTACAACTTGCTTATATGATTGGGGTTGCCCAACCAGTATCGATTAGTTTGTTTACGTTTGATACCCTCCGACCAGGATATGAAGAAAAAGTTGTCTTATCAGCGATTCAAAAGACTTTTTTCTTTAAACCTGCTGAGATTATGCGTCATTTTTCACTCACAAAACCGTCATTTAAGTATCAAGATTTAGCAGCCTATGGGCACTTTGGACGACCTGAACTTGCGCTACCGTGGGAAACTTTAGATCGTTTAGATTTGTTTAAGTCACACTTAGAAAAAGCGAAGTAGGTCTTTTAAGTTCACGTTAAATTTGCGACAATAGAAGTAGAAAAGGAGATCTTGCATGCACTACCAAATTGTCGGGAAGAATATTACGGTAACGGAAGGGATCACTTCTGCGATCACAGAAAAATTACAACGACTCGAAAAGTTTTTTGTCATCGACGATGACGTGACATGTCGAGCTCTTGTTCGTTCGTATAAAGTCGGGGCGAAAGTTGAAATTACCGTTTTTACAAAAATGATGGATTTACGTGCGGAAGTTCAACATGATGATTTATACGCTGCCGTTGATTTAGCCATTGATAAATTAGTGAATCAACTTCGTCGCTTTAAAACACGCGTGAAAGATCATAAGCAACCAAGTTTAGCAGAATCCTTCTTAATGGACGAAATTCAAGACGAAGAAAAGAAAACTGTAGTTGAAAAACTGGTTCGTACGAAAAGTATGTATCTTCAACCAATGACACTCGAAGAAGCAATTACACGTATGGAAGCGTTAGGTCATAGTTTTTTTATGTATCTTGATGTCGAAGAAAAACAAATTAGTGTTCTCTATCACCGCGTTGATGGCGGATATGGTTTAATCCAAGCAGAAAATAAAGTACAATAACTTACAAGTGAATAAACGCAAACTCATTGCGATGGATTTAGATGGGACGCTTTTTTATCCCAAAAAAAGATTTCAATTTATCTCTCGCCAAAACATTCGCTTCTTACGTTGGGCGGCGGCACAAGGCCATCATCTGGTCTTTGTCACGTCTCGTAATCGCCATTTTGTTCAGCGTGTGATTGATAAAATTAACCTTCCCATCGATATCGTTTCACGAAATGGTTCGGAAGTTTATTACCGCAACGAAATGATTCAAAAGACGTATTTAGATGCCAAATTAAGCAGGGCGGTCTTTGAAGATATTATCGGCCGTCATGCACGAACCATGCTTTCGATTGATGCGGATTCGGTGACAAACCTTGTTTATTCCAAGGGGAAAATTTGGTATTTGAATTTGATTTATCGGCTCTATTATTGGTATCAAGGCGTGTATCGTGAACCGTATTTAATTGATAACGATGTTTTTGTGGATAAATTAAGTGCCCATGGGGATGATTTGCAACGCCTCCTCATTTATTTTGGTTTATCCAATAAATCCAAAAAATTATCGCATGATGAAAGTGAGCGTCTACAAAAAGCCTTTCCTGAACTATCCATATTATGGATTCATAACATTATCGAGGTTTCTCCAAAAAGCGTGAGTAAAGCCAATGGACTAAAACTCATCATGGAACGGGAAAACATCAATGCAAACGATGTTTATGTGATTGGTGATTCCGGCAATGATATCCCGTTATTCGAGACGTTTGAGCATTCCTTCTGTATGGCGCAAGCGCATCCGCGGATCAAACAACACGCTAAACATATCGTTCGTCGTGTTTATGAATTGCAATCCTACCTCGAAAAAGATCACTCCTAATTGAGACTTTTGACGGTCTTTGATACAATGCTAAAGAGGTTTAACTTATGAAAAAAAAACAAACATCACTCACACGAAAAGATTGGTTAGGCATTAGCCTTTTTGGATTGATAGCCGGCCTTGGTTTCTTGGCTTCGCTTTTTGGCTTTATCGCCGATTTTCTCAATGTCCCTACAGCGGATAACTGGATTAAAACGATGGAAGCATCCATTCAAGATTTTCTTTCCGTATCCTTAACGCTTCTACAAGGGGGCGCGATTTTCCTTGTTACCGGCGTGCTCTTTTTAGTCATCATCTTGAATCATATTGCCCAACGCGAACAAGTGGAGCGAGAAAAGAAGCTCCGTCGCGCTCAACGGCTTCAAGACGCCATCGAATCCTAAACATGAAAAGTGCCGAAAGGCACTTTTTTTGTTAAACTTACGCTATGATTACCCATTATAAAAATGGCGTTTGTTACACCTTAACCGCTTCCCGTGAATTTGTTCGTGAATTTTACACAGAAAATGGAACGATTATCGCGCTCGGACCTCAATCCCTTCGTGCTGATAAGGTGGTTGATCTCCAGGGAGGCATACTTTATCCAGGGTGGGTGGATGCGCATTTACATATTGCAGGCTATGGGGAACGTTTAACGTTACCCAATCTCAATAAGTTAACGGATAAAGCATTAATTTTAGCAACGATTCAAAATGCATTCCAAGGCCAACCTTTGTACGTGCAAGGCTACCACGATATCGGGTTAACAAAGTCTGATTTAGATACGATTAGTACAACGCAGCCCATTCTTGTTCGACATGCCGATTACCATAGTGCAACCGTCAATTCAGTTTTATTAAATCGTATTGGTACAACCGAATCGAATGGAATATTACATGAACTGGACGCCGCCAAAGCCTTGTTTGCGATGCCGCGCCATTCCAACCAAACCCTGACAACGATGATTTCCAATGCGATTGAAAGTCTGCATGCTTATGGTATTACCGGAGGTCACTCTGACGATTTGCATTATTTTAATGGCTTTAAAGACACCGTTGAAGCTTTTGAAGAAGCATTAAAGAGAAAACCCTTTCGTGCCCATTTATTGATACATCATGAAGAAGTGAAAGGTTTTATTCAAAGTGGTCGCCCATGGTTAGATCAATCGCCTTACTTACAACTGGGTGCCGTCAAAATCTTTTATGATGGTACCTTATCCAGTCAAACCGCGTTGATGGCCCATCCTTATCCCAAGCAATCGCATTACGGTGAACGCATTATGCCACCCGAGGCCTTTGAGAACGTTCTAAAAACAATGCGCACGCATCGCCTCCCTGTCGCCTTACATACCATCGGTGATTTAGCGTTAGAGGAGGTTTCCAAGTGGTTAGAAAAATATCCCCCGCAAACAGGGCAGCATGACCGCATCATTCACGCCTCTTTCGCGATGAAAGCAACACTTGAATATTTAAAAAAATTACCCATAATTCTTGATATTCAACCGCAATTTTTAAGCAGTGATTTACCGTGGGGATATGCATTATTACCTGAGCAAACCGAACTCATATATCCTTGGAAAACCTACCATCAACATGGACTTATTCTTTGTGGGGGGAGTGACGCTCCAGTAGAACCACCAAATCCTTTAAAAGGCGTCATCGCTGCAGTCTTCCGTACGAGTGACCATGATGAAAAAAACTACGGTAAAGACGAATGTTTAACCATGGAAGAGGCGATTCATCTTTATACGGATTGGGCAAATGTCCCGACGTATAAAACCCATGAACGAGGCCAACTAAAACCAGGATTTATCGCGGATTTTACCGTTTTTAATGTTGATTTTTATGCAGAACCCAAGCGCATCTATGATGCCCATGTAACCATGACCATTGTTGACGATCAGATTGTTTATTTAAAAAAGTAATAATGACGTCGCCATCATGGCCATGCCTAAGACTAAACCAAGAATGGATAAATGATGGTATCCATATTTTTCAGCCGTCGGTAATAATTCATCTAAAGAGATATAAACCATAATGCCTCCGACAAAGGCAAAAATTAAACCAAACCATTCGGCAGGAAAGAGCGTTGAAAAAATCGCAAAACCGATGATCGCGCCGATGGGTTCTGCTAAACCGGATAAAAATGCATAACGGAATGATTTTCCTTTTTGTTGGGTGGCTTGAAAAATGGGAATGGCGACAGCGATCCCTTCGGGAATATTGTGTAACGCTATGGCAAGGGTAACACTAATACCAAGTCGTGCATCACTCAATCCTGCATATAGTGTGGCTAAACCTTCCGGTAAGTTGTGGAGTGCAATCGCGAATGCGGTGAAAATTCCCATACGAAGTAAGGATTGATGCGACGTCTTTTCATCCTTTATCTCGTGAGGATTTATTTTTGAGGGAATGAATTGATCAATAAGCATAATCACTCCGATCCCGACAAAAAAGGCTAGCGTTCCGTATAAAACGGCATCATTTTCAAAAACAGTATTTTCAAGGGCAGCGATGCCTTTTGGTAAAATTTCAACAAACGAGACATAAAGCATGACGCCTGCAGAAAATCCAAGGCTGAACGATAAAAACGTTTTGCGTTTGGCAAATTTCGTAAACGCGATTAAACCACCGAGGCCTGTTGCAAGACCCGCAAGGATGGTAAGAAGGAAGGCAAAGAGGAAATTCATGTGAATGGTTATTGGTGATGGAATGGCGGAGAAAGAGGGATTTGAACCCTCGCGCCCTGTTACGGACCTACAAGCTTTCCAAGCCTGCCCCTTCAGCCTCTTGGGTATTTCTCCGTGATAATGATTATAACAAAATCACAAGCGTTAGGGAGAGATAAATGCTAAAATGTTTGGGTTATGAAACAAACCACAATCGAACCCCAAAATGCTCATCAACGCATCGATAAATTTATGCGAAAATGGCTTGAAGAAGCCCCATTAAGTTTTATTTATAAGTTATTTCGCAAAAAAGAAATCAAAGTGAATGGAAAATGGGTTAAACCAGAGTATATCTTAAAGCAGGGTGATCTAGTCACGGTCTACCTTAAAGAAGAACAATATGCTGATTTTTCGGTACAACGTCGCTTACAACCCAAAAAACTACCGTACAACATTATTTATGAAGATAGCCATGTCCTAATTATTCAAAAACCCAAAGGTGTGCTTGTTCAGGGTGAAGGGAAACTTTCAGAAACTACGCTGACGACCGAAGTTCAAGCATACATGGTGTATCAAGGTGAACTGACGGATCACGTCATGGGTTCATTGCCTGCCCCCGCCCATCGCCTCGATCGACAAACGGGTGGCCTCATTGTCTATGGAAAAACGGTTGAAAGTTTACAGGCACTTCAAAACATCTTTAAATCCCATCAATTACGGAAATTTTATTATGCCCTCGTTCATGGTTATGTCGATAAAGCCGGTGAATTGACCTATAATCTCACCAAAGACAGTGATAAAAAAATGGTGTATGTTGCGGGTGACGATGAAGAAGGCATGACGGCAATTACACGTTATGATGTCGTTAAACATATTCAAGATTTTTCCTTACTCAATGTGGAAATCATCACAGGAAGAACGCACCAAATTCGTGTCCACATGAAAGCCTTTCAACATCCTGTAGTTGGCGATCAAAAATATGGAGATTTTCAAAAAAATCTTGCCGTGAAAAAAAACTATGGTTATGAAGCCATGTTTTTACACGCCTATGCGATAGTTTTTCCTAAATTGACGGGTGTCTTATCTGGGATTAGTGAAAAAAAATTTACAATTGAATTGGATGAAATTGACCAAGGTTTTTTGTTAAAATTAAATGCGTGAAAATGATACACGAAAAAATGAACACGTGGCTTTCCTCGGCACATGTCACTGACGCCGACAAAGAGGTTATCCGAGCTTACTCAGAAAAAGAAGCAGATGATGCGTTCTTTAAAGACATTGAATTTGGAACCGCTGGGATGCGCGGTATTATGGGTCCAGGAACGAATCGCATTAATTATTTTACCATTCGAAAAGTGGCCTATGCCTTTGGCTTATATTTAAAAACAACGTTTCCTCAAACGTATCAACGCGGGGTCGTTATTGGCCATGACAATCGTCTTAATGCAGTAGAATATACTCAATTAACGGCGAAAATCCTTATTCAACTCGGCATTCCTGCTTTTGTTTTTCCCGAACTTGTTCCAACACCCTTACTTTCTTATGCTGTTCGTTATCAACATGCCATTGGCGGTGTGATGTTAACCGCGTCCCATAACCCCAAAGAACATAATGGTTTTAAGGTGTATGATGAGCATGGTTGTCAACTCGTTCCCTATAAAATTCAACAAGTCATTCGCCAACTTGAAGCCTTACCCGATGCCTTAGAAATCACGTTACCGGTTGTGGACAAACCCGCTGCAATAGTCACATTAAGTGATGATGTTGAAAAAACGTATCTTCAAGCCATCCACGCATTACAACTTCATCCCGAACTCGATCAAGCCTCGATGAAGATAGTTTATAGTCCCCAACATGGTACAGGGTACCGTTTAGTGCCAACCTTATTTTCATCGGTGGGTTATACCCTTATTCCTGTTGAAGAACAAATGCATGTAGACCCGAACTTTTCGGCGACAGAATCACCCAATCCTGAGGAACCCAAAGCCTACAAGCTTGCCTTAGCGTACGCCAAAAAACATAAAGCGGATTTAATTTTAGTATCCGATCCGGATGCAGACCGCGTGGGGATTGCCTATTTAGACCGTCAAGGGACCTATCAATTATTAAATGGCAATCTTTCAGGGGCCTTATTAGCAGATTATTTATTCTCCCAAAAGAGAGCATTGCATAAAATGCCGGAAAACCCTGTTATGTATGACACAGTTGTTTGCTCGCCATTTGCCAAGCGAATTGCCGAATCCTATGGCGTTCAGGTTGAATCGTTTCTCACGGGTTTTAAATTTATCGGGGACCGCATTCAATTTTACGAAGAGAATGCTGGACCTACCTTCGTGTTTGGGTATGAAGAATCCTATGGGTGTCTTGTTGGTCCTTTTGTACGAGATAAAGATGCACTACAAGCTTTATTACTTTATTCAGAAATGACGTTGTTTCATCTCTCCCAAGGGCGCCGACTGGATGATGTCATTGCCTCCTTATTCCAACGGTTTGGTTATCATGCTGACCAACAATTTTCAATTGCCTTAAAAGGGGAAGAAGGACAAACCTTACTTGCAACGTTGATGGCTTCCATTCGTAAAACCCCCTTTCAACCCATTGGCGACCGTAAAGTCGTCCTTTTTGAAGATTATTGGCATCAAGAAAAGAAAACCTTTGATCATCATCGAAGTACGATTAATTTACCGCAAGCGAATGTGATTAAAATTACGTATGAAGATGGTTCAACGATTGTGATTCGTCCTTCGGGAACAGAACCTAAATGTAAATTTTATATCTCAGTCGTGAGTCAACATGATGCCCACGTGGATGATCGAATTACCGAATTAAAGAATGCTTTTTTTCAACAGTATCGTCTTAATCTTCTTTAAAAAATTGCATGAGTTCTTCACGAATACCGTGATGATCATTATCAAAACGAGTGATTTTATTTGCCACTTTTTTCATTGATTCTACCGCGTTTTTCATGGCAAAACTATGGGGGGAGAGACTAAGCATTTCTCGATCATTTTCTGCATCGCCAAAAGCGATGAATTGGGATAAAGGAAGTTGAAATTCGTCTAAAAGTTTTTGTAGTGCGGATCCTTTGGAAATGTGAGAATAATAAATTTCTGAATAAACAGAATCCCCCCAAAAGCGGACGGATAACCCTGGATGTTTAGCGACAGCATCGCGGATGATTTGATCGGCTTCTTCGTTTCGCTCTTTGGATTTAATAATCATCGTCATCGGGTTTTCAAAAAGCGTTTGATCAAGGGGTCCATAATTCATCCGCATGTTGTCGTGCCAGAAAAAATCAGCTAGACCATGTTCCTCTTGGAGTAACCAAATATCATGATTGGTTTCGCACATAATATTATCAAGAATCTCATGACCGACATCCCGGTAAATGGTTTTGACGACATCTTGGGGAAATTCGAAGGCAATATCCTTTCGTTCGGGATGGTGAGGATACGTAACAAAAGCACCGTTGTAGCAAACAAGTGGTGTCTTTAGTTGCAGTTGATCATAGTATTTAATTAACGATCGATAGGGTCGACCTGATGCAAGTACAATATAATGTTGTTTACTTAATTTTCGTAAATAGGCAGCAGTCGAACGATCAATTGTTTTTTGAGACGTTAAGAGGGTGCCATCTAAATCAAGGGCAATCAAATGAGGTTTTACAGCCATAAACCGACAGCGGCTTTCACGCGTTGAAGGGTGGCATTGGCAATGCTTTGTGCACGTTGCGCGCCTTGCTTTAAAACATGGTGAACGAGTCCTGAAGCGACAATAGACTGATAACGTTGTTGTAATTGTTGAAGTTCTTCACAAACGACATCGGCTACCGCTTTTTTAAACGCTCCATATGTTTGACTCGCGAAGGTTTTTTCGACATTATCAAGGGAGGTTTCTTTTAAACTTGCATAAATCGTCATGAGATTACTAATACCAGGTTTTTGTGCGACATCGTAGCGAACAATTGTGTCCGAATCGGTGACCGCACTCATGATTTTTTTACGTACGCTGGCTAAATCTTCGCTTAGCTCAATGTTTCCTTTCGGATCGGACTTCGACATTTTTTTGGTTGGATCGGATAACGACATCACACGAGCTCCTACTTTGGAAAGTTCCGCCTTTGGCATGACAAGGACGTCACCATAGCGATGATTAAAGCGTTGAGCAAGATCCCTTGTTAATTCCACGTGTTGACGTTGGTCCTCACCCACAGGGACAATTTCCGCATCATAGAGTAAAATATCCGCTGCCATAAGTACAGGATAGGTAAATAAACCCAAGCCAATCGTTTGTTCTTTTTTCGCTTCACTCTTTTCTTTAAATTGTGTCATGCGTGCCATTTCACCCATATAAGCATAATTCGTGAGGATGGTATTGAGTTCAGCATGGGCACTCACTTGGGATTGTAAAAAAAGGGTTGTTTTTTCTGGGTCTAAACCGGCTGCTAAGTAAAATGCAGCTAGATCAAATGCATTCTTTTTTAGGACTTCAGGATCAATCGGTAAGGTTAAAGCATGTAAATCGGCAATAAAAATAAAGGAGTTATGTAAAGTTTGAAACGCAGGAAAACGTTTTAATGCGCCAATATAATTTCCTAAGGTGAGCGTTCCCGTCGGCTTTATTCCACTTAATACTCTTGCCATATCATTTCTCTACGTGCGGTTCAATTTCCATTTTAGCAAATCTTTTCCGTGATGATTAGGTTTATTTTTGAATTAAGCGTATAATTACGTTGACGGGAGGCGAAAAGCCATTGGTCCGAATTTATACGTCGCCGAGTTGTTCGAGCTGTCGTAAAGTAAAAAAGTGGTTCGAAATGGAAAATATTCCCTTTGAAGAACGGAATATCTTTTCGGCAACCCTTAACGAAACGGAACTTAAAGATATGTTGTCCAAGACTGAAAATGGGACCGAAGACATTATCTCAACCCGTAGTAAAATCATTAAAGATCAAAATATCGATGTTGAATCGATGTCAATCTCCGAACTGCTAAAATTTATACGGCAAAATCCTTCGATTCTTAAACGTCCCATTATGGTGGACGATCGACGGGTTCAAGTTGGATATAACGAAGAAGAAATTCGCACCTTTATTCCGATTAGCCGACGGTATAAAGAATTAGCCAAAACAGGATTTAACTCCCCTTTAGATAACGAATCTGATACGGCTGAATAAAAATATTTTCTTATAAACTTTTTAATGCACGAGCGTATTTAGAAACGTGATTTTCTTGATAGGAAATTTGGGTTACTTCACAAAGTTGTTTAAGTGTTTCAGCAGCATATTTTAATGAGGACTGTTCACTTTCAATTTCGTAATCTGTTTGGCCATTATAGTGGTTGATATCTAAACAAAGATGTTGCCCTTGATAGGTCGTATCAATTCGATCAGTTGTTAATTCGGCAATAATTTGTAGCGTAGATGTTTTAAAGCCGAACATCGTTAAAAATTCATGAATTTCACCTTGGGGAAATTGTTGTTGCTGACGTAAGGCAAGATAAGCTTTTTCAGAAATGACTTGGTTTTTTTCAAGGGTACCTTCCGCCATCGGGGATTTTAAGGTGAGAGTATATTGAGAACGAATGGCGCGAATGCGTAAGGCAAAACCGTAGTTTCGTAAACTTCCTTCGTTGCTATCAATGTAGTAATTTGTTTGAGTGATCGGCGTGATTGTTTCTAGTTGAAGAAAGGACTTAATCGTTTGAAATTCTTTTTCACTGACAAGAATTTTCGCTTCAATTTCAATGTTTGTGGACATGGCTTTTCCTCGATTTCTTTTCTTATGATAAAATAAGGCGCATAGGAGTCAAAAAGGATACGTTATGACATTTACTATAGTAGCACGGGATGACGCATCCTCAGAAAAAATCAGTCACGATTTAAGGCTAAAATTAGAAACAGATGGGCATCAATATAATGATCAACGCCCAGAATACATTTTCTTTGTCGGTGGGGATGGAACTTTCCTCCGTGCCGTTCAGCACTTTCAAGCCATTCTTTCCAGTGTCATTTTCATTGGCATTCACTCTGGATCTCTGGGCTTTTTTTGCGAATACAGTCCGACCGAAATTCCAGCTCTACTTTCGGATATTCCGATATTTCAAACGCTTGCAAAACCTTACCCATTACTGAGCATGACGTTAGAAGGAGAACAACCTCAAACCTTTTATGCGGTGAACGAAGTACGTGTTGAAGATCCCTTTCAAACGCTCGTAACGCATGTGCAAATTGACCAAGAACATTTAGAAACGTTTCGTGGTACCGGATTAATTGTTTCAAGTACCTTAGGCTCCAGTGCGTATAACAAAAGTTTAGGGGGCAGTGTTGTGGATGGACGCTTACCGACCTTACAGCTCACTGAAATGGCGTCAATCCAAAACAATGTGTATCGAAGTCTTGGTAGTTCACTGGTTCTCGATCCGACCCGAAAAATTACATTCAAAGGCGATTTCAAATCTGCGATTTTTGGCTATGATCACCAACTTTATAAACCTGAAAAAATAGTGGATTCCGTCACGGTTTCCCTCAGTGGAATTGCCTTAAAAATTGTGCATCAAAAACGACACAGTTATATTGAAACGATTCGCAAAACCTTTGTGAAAAACTAATTCGCTTTACTGCGATTCATGATCACAGGAACAATCATCGGATTACGTTGGGTTTTAATAAATAAGTAACGACCGACTACATCTTTAATCGTGTTTTTCAATTCGGAAAAGGATGTACGATTTTTCATGATGACATCAAGGCGATCTCCAAGTTTTTTTTCTGCTTGTTTTAATAAATCATTAGAGCTTTTGTATACAAATCCTAATGCTGTGATCGAAGGTGGGATGAGAAGTTTATTTTGATTCGCATCAATGACAATTGATACAGAGACTAAACCATCATCCGAAAGGATTTTGCGGTCTCGAATAACCGCAGTAGATAAACCATTAATGTCTTTACCATCAATGTAAACAGCTTCCGCAGGAACGCTAGGTCCGCGTGTTACTTCTTTACGTTTCAAAACTAAAGTGTCGCCATTGCGGCAAATAAAGGCGTTATCTTTTGGCATGCCTAATGATTCGGCAATTTCTGCGTGAAGTTTTAACATCCGATATTCTCCATGCATTGGCATAAAATAACGGGGTCGGAAGAGTTTTAGCATAATGCGTAGTTCCTGACGAGCAGGGTGACCGGACGAGTGAACATTGAATAAAATAGAATTTGTTAACACATTGGCACCAGCACGGGTTAATTGATTTACCACGCGGTTAATACTTAAACCATTACCAGGGATTGGACTTGAAGAAAAAACAACGGTATCACCCGGAATAATCTTCACTTGGCGATGTTCCCCTTTGGCAATTCGGGAAAGCGCTGCCATCGGTTCCCCTTGCGACCCGGTACAAATAATGACCGTTTCTTCGGGGCGGAGACTGCGAACGTCTTCGGAGGGGACAATGGAGGAATCGGGAATACGAATATACCCTAATTTACGGGACATACTTACCGCATTTTCCATGGAACGACCAATAATGACAAGTTTCTTTTTAAAGGCAACAGCCGCTTCAATGATTTGTTGAATCCGCGAAATATTACTCGAAAACGTAGAAATAATAAGGCGTCCCTCGGCATTTTCAAAAATATCATTGATGGCCCCAATAACCGCGCGTTCGCTTGGGGTGTAACCTTCGATTTCTGCATTGGTGGAGTCTGATAAGAGTAAATCAACGCCTTCGGTTCCTAACTTGGCAATCTTACCAAGGTTTATTTCTGCGCCAACAGGGGTTAGATCGATTTTGAAATCCCCGGTCGTTGCAATGCGACCTTCAGGCGTATCGACACACACGCCAAACGCATCGGGAATGGAGTGAGTCATCGAAAAGAAACTAATTTTAAATTCGCCAATATTGAGAATGGTATTTTCTTCATATTCAACGATTTTTACGGGTTCTTTGATCCGATTATCTTGTAATTTGTGACGGATAAATGCCGCCGCTAATCGCGGTGCGTAAATCACCGGAATATACACATGTTGGACTAAAAAAGGAACACCACCAATGTGGTCTTCGTGGCCGTGAGTAATCACGAGTGCTTTGAGTTTACGTTGATTGTTTTTTAAATGGGAATAATCAGGAATGACATAATCCACCCCTGGTAAATCTTCTTCTGGAAAGCGAACCCCTGCATCAATCATGACCAAGGTTTGGTCAGATTCAACACAGTAGGTGTTTTTTCCTACTTCTCCTAGTCCCCCGAGTGCGTAAACAGACACACCCGAATTAAACGCGTTTAACGCCATTAAAAATCGTCTCCTTTTTATTTAAATTGACATGATCATGCTATGCAACATCAAATTCGTCTCAAGTATACGTGGATAAAGTGAATTTGTAAAGAAATTAAATGATTTCGGCGTTCGTTAGTTCTTTAAAAGGGTCATCTTTGGCAATGTAATCATAAAAAAGAACTCCATTTAAATGATCAATTTCGTGTTGCAGAACAATCGCTTCAAAACCATAGGCCGTAATTTGGATTTCTTTTTGTTGTAAATAATCAAACGCTTTCACAATGATTTTGTTGGAACGATACACGTAACCAGGATGATCTTCATTCACCGAAAGACATCCCTCACCCGAATGAAGGGCTACTTTTTTAACAGAAGAGGAAAGGATGACAGGATTAACAAGGGCATACTCTACTAAACGATCTTCAAACGGAAAAGAAATCGCTGTCATCCGCTTGGAAATACCGACTTGAGGAGCCGCAAGACCGATGCCTTCTCGAATATGATGTTTTTCAGCATACTCTTTATTTTGAGATTGTTTAACATACTTCATTAACGCAAGTAAAATCGTTTCATCTTCTTTGGATAACGGTAAAGGAACAACCGCAGCGCGCTGCCGCAAAACGGGATGAGGATCAAAGATGAGTTTGACTTTCATGTCGTTA
This sequence comes from Bacillota bacterium, assembly GCA_030834445.1. GTDB lineage: Bacteria > Bacillota_I > Bacilli_A > RFN20 > CAG-826 > UBA970. Next base: position 265,906 of record JAURFC010000001.1, on the reverse strand, counting down.
TCTTATCATATTTTTTTCACTTGCTTAAAAGCGAGTATGGTAAAGTATTGCTAGAATGAGTTTTCAAGAAATTATTAGCCTGGCTTACGACCTCAAAGACACCCTCGAACAAGAACCTGTGGTTGTCTATTTAGAAGAACTAAATCAACAACTTAATGCGCATCAATCCTTGCTTACGATGACCGATCGTTTTCATGCTCTTCAAGAGGATTATACGCGTTTATGGGAACTTTATGGGGATGATCATCCTCAACTCATTGAGGTTCAAAAACAACTTCATCAACAAAAAATTATGATTGATGCCCATCCCCTCGTCCGCGATTATTTGAAAGCATATGGACAAGTTCGTACGCTTTACCGGTCCATTCAAACCGAAGTCTTTGATCCTTTTCATACGCCCATCAAAGGGTGTCTTTAAACCATGTTACGTATTATTGCAGGACGTTTTCGTTCGCGATTATTACAAACCCCTGATTCTCCGGAAACACAACCAACCAAGGATCGTGTCAAGGAAGCAATTTTTTCTTCCCTTGGTTTGGGGATTGTCGATAAAGACGGGTTAGATTTATTCGCCGGTTCAGGATCGTTAGGGTTTGAAGCCCTTTCACGGGGATGTGCATCGATGGTTTTTAATGACCGACTTAAAGCCGCCTTTCAGGTGTTAGAAGCAAATGTTAAGGCACTAAAGGTAGAAGTACAAACGACCCTTTTAAATTTAGCGTATTCTCGATGCCTTGAAAAATTATCCCAAGAAAAACGGACGTTTGATTTCATCTTTCTAGATCCTCCGTATGCCAAGGGACTTTCTGAATCCGCTTACCAAAATATTGTCTCCCTCGGGTTATTAAAAGAAAATGGTATACTTATCGTTGAGGATAGTGTCCCAATAACATGGTTAAACACCGTTGACTATCAACGCCTAAAGCACTATGAATATGGGATGACTCACGTCGCAATCTTATGGAAATAACACACAAAAAAATTGCTATTTATCCAGGAACTTTCGATCCCATCACGAACGGGCATATCGATATTTTAAAACGTTCCTTGAAACTTTTTGATGAAGTCATTTTACTGCTTGCCGTCAATCCACAAAAAGTAGCAACCTTTTCGACAAATGAACGGATGGCGATGTTGAATGATGTTGCAAAACAGCTTGATCCATCCCGTGTGCGTGTCGATGCGTCGACAGGATTAACCGTGGAATATGCCAAATCGCATCACGCTATCGCAATCGTCCGTGGTTTACGAGCCGTTCCAGATTTTAATTATGAGCATGAGATTTTTGCTGGAAATCAATTTATCGATCCAAGCATTGAAATGGTTTTTTTTATGGCGAATCATCAACTTGATTTTATTTCTTCAAGCATGATTAAACAATTAGCAAAACAAGGCGTTGATGTATCAACCCTTGTACCACAACTTGTTTTAACGTATTTAAAAAAAGTAAAAACTACTTCAAATAAATGAACGAAAGATGACGTCCTGTTTTTTCATCGCGAGATGCAGAAAAATATTCTTTCGCATTGGAATAAGTATCTACCGAACTCACCCGAATCGCGTTCGGATGAAGTCCTGCTTCGATGAGTTGCATATAATTTAATAACGGCACATCTAAATAAAATTGCCCCGAGATTAATTTAATGGCAGGTGCAAAACTTCGATTCATCCCAAGAATTTCATCAACACGTTCAACCGAAATCGGATGATGAGCAAAATCAAGAGATGGTCCAAGATAGGCGGAAAAGTCTTTTGCCTCAACCTTTTCATTTTGACAAATCGTTTGAATCGATTTCAAAGTGATTTGAGCTAAGGAGCCTGGGGTTCCTGCATGAATAATGGCAATTAATGGTTGATGAAGGTGGACTAAAAAAACGGGGACACAATCTGCATGAAAAATGCCCATCGGTAGGAATCGTTCGGTTGTATAAAGGGCATCCGCAGGAATGCCGGATTCAAAGGAATCACCACCTCGTCCAACATCTTTTTTTAAAACCTTTTGAAGGACTGTTGAGTGGGATTGATAGGTATAAATCATTGGGGCTAAGGTGGTCGGCAATGCGTTTATCAAAGCCTGACGATTTTGGCGAACAGTTTCTTGGTTATCACCGGTTTGAAAGCCTAAATTAAGCCCATCAAACGGGGGGAGTGAAAAGCCGCCTTTGCGTTTTGTGACCGCAGCAAAAACACGATCATTGTCGATACCAATATGAACCAAAGAACGTAACATGCCCTTATTATACAAAAAACCACCTTGGCTTCAAGGTGGTTTTCAGAATTAATCTATGAAAGCGGTTATTGTAAGGCAAATTCAACACGGTGCATCCATGCATTGGAGAGTAACGTGGCGCGGTCATAGGAGGTCGATCCAGAGACAGAAATCATGAGTTCAGAAATCCCGACTTCTGGGGAATTGTTCGATAGATCATACATGATAACGGTGGGAGTAGGAACTGCGTTAGATTCACCAGCTTCTAAGGTGTCGATACGCGATTCATCTAAGTAACCATTAATTGTGTACCATGAGTTACGAGCGACTTCCGCGGTGCGTTCTAAGAAGGCATCATTACGTTGTAAGAAACGTTCAAAGGGTGTTGTGGATTCATCTTCAGTGTAAGAGTATTCTTCATCTATGAAAATGGTGTAAATTTTAAACGTTCCGAATTCGTCTTTGGTGACGGGTGTAATTTCACCACCCACACGTTTTGTTCCGTAGAAACGATCGGTATCTTCGGCTAATAATTTAAAAGCTGGTTGAACATCTTTACAGAATTGGCAGTTAACTTGGACAAAAACGAGCATGAATTTTTCACCATATTCATCGGATTCTTCCATCATCGCATTAATAAGTTGTTGCGCTTCAGAATCTTCTTCACCCTCTAAGTTCATTTGATAATTACGATAGTAGGTTTCCGCAGAATTAATGCTTTCTGCCACATTTTGAACCCATTCAGAAATGGTGGGAATGGAAAAGATAACAGCAAAAATCATCCCCACGATGAGTAACGGTTGAACCCACGCGGTTTCTTTAATCCAGTTCCAGAGACCACCGAATATTTTTGCAAAAAATTGACCAATTACTTTCATGTATAAGCCTCCACAGGTTTAGATTGAGCACGTTAATCTTATCAAAGGAACACGTATTCTTCAATAAGAATAATACTTTAATCAAGACACAATATTTAGTATATAATCTTTTTGGCAGAAATGTCCAAGAAAAAGTAGGTTTATATATGGATTCCAAACTTTGGCAACGTGTGACGCATTGGTTAGAAATTCACCCAAAATTAAAGACAATTTTAGAAAACACATTGATCTTTTTGGGGACGGTTGTCTCCTCGTTATTAGCAGCCTATACTTTTCGGTCCTTTATCGTTCCTTCCAGTGACGTTAATGCGGTTCCCTTAATTACCGGAGGCGTTTCCGGCGTTTCGCAAACCTTAAATCGCTTTTTTGACTTAATTCATTTTCTCGATGCGATTGATAATCGCACGTTACAAGCCGTGTTTTACTTTGTATTAAATATCCCTATTTTTATCTTAGGCTATACAAAAATTGGTAAACGCTTCGCAACCTTTTCGATGATCAATGTCATTCTAACCTCCTTTTTTATTGAAATTATTCCTAACGATGTGACCTTACTTGTCAATATTACCGAAGATTTGTTGTCACGCGCGATTATTGCCGGATTGCTTCAAGGTCTTGCAAGTTCAATCGCCTATGTCATGGAAATTTCAAGTGGTGGACTCGATGTTGTCACGTATTATTTTGCGAATGTAAAATCCACTTCAGTAGGAAAATTTGCCATCCTTTTTAATACCATCATTTTATTCATGTTTACGACCATTTACCTCATTACCACCGAATCCACCGATGGGGCATTAAACTCGATTATTTTTTCATTAATCTATTTTTTCACCTCATCGAAAGTCGTGGATACAATCAATGTTCGTAATAAGAAAACGAGTCTACAAATTGTCACAAGTGTGGAAAGTATGCCCAAAGTCATCATGCAAAAATTTCATCACGGTTGCACGGTTGTCAAAGCCAAGGGCGGTTTCACCAATTTAGATAAATATGTGATTTATATGGTGGTTTCAAGTACGGAAGCCCAAGATGTGATAAAACTTGTTCGGGCGGTTGATCCTGAATCATTCATTGATGAGTCGTATGCTCACCAAGTGTATGGTCGGTTTTTTATTCGTCCTATTAAATAGAATAACGATCTAAAACGTTTTGTAGTAACGTGGGTCGGTCGGTCATAATGCCATCGACGCCTTTTTCAATCAGTTCAATCATTGTTCCTTCATCGTTAATGGTCCAATAATGGACAGCGATATTGTGTTTGTGAGCAGTTTGAATTAACGAAGAAGTTGTTAATGAAAGCCCTAATTGTTCTGTAGGTAATTGCAAGACGGCGACACGATGATCATAAAAAACAGAGGTTCCTGTTAACTGCATAATGTAAAAAGAAAGAACCCCATTAAATTCAGGAGAAAACATGAGCTGAGGGTGAGTCGTTCGTTGATAATCTTGTAAAGCTTGATACACATTTTCATGAAAACTTGCCAAGACAATGCGTTGATACGTTCGGTGGGTATCTGCATAAACGTCCATTAAGGCGATAACAGCATCCAAGGCTGCCAAGCCTAAAACATCCGTTTGCTTGATCTCAACATTAATAAGATTATTCGGGAATAAGGTGATGAGTTGTTCTAAGGTGGTGGCAAGAAACTTTGTCGGATGGCGTGCTGAGATTCCTTCTGGATAAACCACATCGAGAGGAGTGACTTCCTGCCCCTCCACGTTTTTATATTTATTGAACGTTTCGGTGACATTAAAACCATTCGGTCCATCGGTGGGATTTGCATAACCAAAATCAACTTCATTGGCCATCAAATCACTGTAATTAATGTCGGCAATAACCGCATTCGTTAAGTTGGTTTTACGGTCAAGGGTTCGATCATGCGATAAAATGACAACCCCATCTTGGGTTAAGTTGACATCGGTTTCTAACATTACTTGGGGATTGATAGAATACGCATGATAATACGCTTCTAAGGTATTGTCTGGGAACTCTAAATTTCCTCCTCCGTGAGCAATCGCGAGGGGAAGTTCACCAGCTTGAATGCGTAGCGGATTTTCAAATGAAAAATTTTGAGGCCGTGGGAAAACAAGAATGGTTGCATAGGAGAAAAGCAGAACAAGTAACGTCGACTTAACGCGTTTTGAGGTTGATTTTTTCATCGTTGTTGATGATGGCGGAGAAAGAGGGATTTGAACCCTCGCGAGACTTGCGCCTCCTATCAGTTTTCGAAACTGACCCCTTCAGCCACTTGGGTATTTCTCCGTCATCGGAATTATAGCATAAAAAAATCCTAGGATTAGGTGAGAAAGAACAAAACTGTATCGACAATGTTCGGTTGTTATTTCCACACTAAAACCCTATAATTTACCTAGAGAAAACCACGATGAATATTCAAGTTGTTGAACTCAGTTTCCTTTGGATTACCTTAGGGATTATGGGTGTTATCACGTCCGCGGTGATTCTTTTTCTGATTGTTTTTCAGCAAGACGCCAAGGACCATTTTACGGCCATCCAACAACGTTTAAATTATGGATTTGTTTATCGTCTTGATCTTAAATTGGGAAAAGTTGAAGAATACGACATGCGAAAACGCCGTCATGTAAAAACGTATTTAATGGATGATTTTATGCGTTTCTATCGTCCGGAACAACGTGATGAATTGACCTTATGGTTAACGCGTCTATTAAAACAACAAAACGATGTTCCTTGGACGTTTCAGACCCATCTCATTAAGGATAAACGCCAACAACAACAAGTTATTTTTGAAGTGAATTTTGTCGATGCAAATAAAGAAATTATTAATTTAAATCGGTATGTTTTACGCTATCTCAAACCCAACCCTAAACAAAATCGAATGACGCGTCGTGTTTTAACCACGGAAGAAGCCATCCGTATTACTAAAAAACTAGGCAAAAAAGAAGGAGCGTTTTTCTATATTTCGTTCAACTTTGGTCGTTCTTCGCTGGATGATCAATTTAAAACGTTTTATTTATCCCAATTTAAAGAACGATTAATTCCTTATTTATCCAATCAATTACAAATTATTGATACGCTCAATGATATTTATATTTTGTCGACCAAACGTCTAGAACGGCAAGGGTATATTTCTATTGCCCAAACGTTTATTCGGATGATTGCTCAATACTTAGAAATTAATTCCCTTGAATCGCTCGTTAAATTTACGGTATCGATTGTTGAACACCAATATTTTCCGAATGATTTGAAAGCACTCATCTTGAAAGCGCGGGAAATGAATGCATTTATGTTTTCAAAAAGCATGAATTTTTTAGTGTATGATCCGGTGCAACCGATGAGTTCCACCCAAGATCAAGTTAGTGAACATAACCAACGTGATTTATTTGCGAAGTTTAATTTTCAACTTGGCTTTCGTCCTACCTTGCAATTTTCGACAATGACACCGGTCGGTCAACTTGTCCAAATTCAACCGAAGCAAGAACTCATCCTTTCCACCTTAGAAATTCTTCAAGCGGCCTCGAATACGAATGATGCTCGTGGTTTTTATGAACAATACATTCGAAAGATTCAAGATGTTCACGCTCAAACCAAAGAACAACTGTTGATTCCCTTATCGATTCAAATGCCCCTTGATTCATTGATGAAGGAATATGATGTGTTATCCACACCGTATCGTCATCAATTTGTATTTGATGAAGAAGAAATCTTGGAAACGGATTTACCTTCGGCAGAAATTACCCCGATATTCTCTCTTTTTCACCGTCAAAAAATAGACGTTGGTTTAGTTTTAAATGACACCAATCGTGATTTAGATTCCTCGATTTATAGTCAATGCCAGTTTTTTGTCCTTGATGCACGCCGGGTCCGATACTTAGAATCGGATGAAAAAGCGTTACTTCAATTTAAACGTATTCTTGATGAATTCGCGGTCTATAACAAACCCTTTATGATCTTTGATGTGCATTCGGAAGGGGCACTCGATTTACTTCCCGTAAATCGTGTTAAAATCTTGAGTGCTGATTTTATACATCCGTGGCAAACCGAACCGAGTCAACCGACGCTTCCCATGCTCAATCGCTTACAACAACGGATGATCAAACAGGAGAAAATTTATGGAAAAACAAATTAAAAACGATGCGATTACTGCCCGCGATGTCGATTTTGCCCAATGGTACACCGACGTTTGTCGTAAAGCGGAGTTAATGGATTATTCTTCAACCAAGGGGTTTATTATTTATCGTCCCTACGGTTATGCGATTTGGGAATGTATTCAAGCGTACTTAAATCAACGTTTTGCAGAAACCGGACACGAAAATGTTTACATGCCGGTGGTGATCCCTCAATCGCTTTTTAACAAAGAAAAAGAGCACGTGGAAGGCTTTGCGCCTGAAGTATTACTGGCAACGTATGGGGGTAAGGAAAAACTTGAAGATCCTCTTATCATTCGTCCGACATCCGAAGTGTTATTTTGTGAGCATTACAGTAAAATTATTAGTTCTTACCGCGATCTTCCCAAAAAATATAATCAATGGTGTTCTGTCGTTCGTTGGGAAAAAACAACACGACCTTTCTTACGTGGAGCGGAGTTTTTATGGCAAGAAGGTCATACCGTTCATGAAACCGAAGAGGAAGCACGTGTAGAAACGTTAGGGATGCTCAAAATTTATGAACAACTAGGCACCGATTTATTAGCGATCCCCTTTATGTCTGGTCAAAAAACAGAAAAAGAAAAATTTGCGGGAGCTGAAGAAACCTATGCCATTGAAGCTCTCATGCATGATGGGAAGTCACTTCAATCCGGGACAACTCATTATTTTGGAACAGGGTTTGCCGAAGCCTTTAATATTCGTTATCAAGACCGTCAAAATACTCTTCAATATGCGCATCAAACATCCTGGGGTGTTTCTACGCGTCTGATTGGTAGTTTAATTATGGTTCACGGGGATGACAATGGCCTTGTGTTACCCCCTTTTGTTGCCCCGATTCAAGTTGTTATTGTTCCTATTATGATGCAGAAAGAAGGGGTTTTAGAGGCCGCAGAGGCCTTGCTTGAATCCATTCAAAAGCTTGGTATTCGCGTCAAACTTGACCGTTCTACCCAATCGCCTGGTTGGAAATTTGCTGAATATGAAATGAAAGGTGTGCCGCTTCGTATTGAAGTGGGTCCGCGTGATTTAGCCAATGGTCAGGTCGTCTTGGCCTTACGGGATACAAAAGAAAAGAAAATGGTTGCGGTGGCAACGGTCGTTGAAAGCCTTCAAGCAGAATTAAAGGTCATGCATCAACGGATGCTAGTGGCAGCACAAAACCATCTTGAACAACACATTACCGATGCGGATTCACTTGATGAACTCATTGATATTCTTAATCATAAAGGGGGGTATGTGCGTTTGTCCGTCAGCGCCAGTCCCGACGTAGAACAAATCATTAAAGAAAAAGCCCAAGCAACGGCGCGAGTGATTCCTTTTAATCAACAAGGTCTAAAAAATACGTGCGCCATTACCGGGGAACCAGCCCAACGCGTTGTTTTATTTGCTCGTGCTTATTAAGTTGAGTTCCTCCACGTAAATATGCTACTATTTGTAGCGTTGGAGTAGTACCCAAGAGGCTGAAGGGGACGGTTTGCTAAACCGTTAGATCGGGAAACCGGTGCAAGGGTTCAAATCCCTTCTACTCCGCCATCAAACTCACGCAGGTGAGTTTTTTTCTTTATTTTCAAAAAAACATAAATGCTTTAAACTATACGTAAGGAAGTTTTTATGATCACAATTCATGAAGTTAAAACCAAAAAAGACTTAGCCGCTTTTATTGATTTTCCTGCGCATTTGTATCGTGATAATCCTTACTTTACTCCTTATATCTTTGAAGATGAAATCAACAATCTAACGCCCGCAAAAAATCCTGCAAGTTCTTATTGCGATTTTAAAAGTTTTTTAGCCAAGAAAGATGGAAAAATTGTTGGTCGTGTGACCGGAATTATCAACCGTTTTTCCAACGAAAAATATCGGGAAAAAAGGATTCGATTTAATCGGATTGATTTCATTGAGGATTATGATGTTTTCGTCGCGCTCATGGATGCAGTTCAACAGTATGGAAAAGAACATGGTCTTGTCGAGATGGCAGGTCCTTTGGGATATTCTGATCAAGACAAAGAAGGTTTATTGACTCAAGGTTTTGAACAAAAAAATATGTTCGTAACTTTTTACACCGCGTCATACTATGTGGACTTTTTTGAACGATATGGTTTTCAAAAAGATGCAACGTGGAACGAATACCGTATTAAAGTTCCTGAAAAGATTCCTGAATTACTGACCAAAATATCGCAACGTGTCATGGAACGGAATCAACTTCATTTGGTTCGCGTCAAAAATAAAAAGTTTAAAACGTTAGCTCCCTATATTAAAAAAATATTTCGATTAATGAACGTAACCTATGACCATCTTTATGGTTATGTTCCTGTAAAAGAAGATTTAATGGATATGTTAGCCAAACAATATATTCCGTTAGTGAATTTAGATTACATTCAACTCGTGTGTGATGCGGAAGAAAATCTTGTCGCCTTTGGATTAATGATTCCATCTCCAGTCAATGCCCTAAAAAAACATCGTGGCCATTTATTCCCCTTTGGTTTTTTATCCTTTTTCAAAGAACTTAAGCAAAGTCGCGTGCTTGATATGCTTTTGGTAGCGGTGGATCCAAAATACAAAGATAGCGGGGTACTTTCGTTAATCTTTGTCGATGCCTTAACGAATGCGATTAAAAATAAGATTGAATATGCGGAAACGGGACCCGAATTATTAACGAATCAACACGTCCAATCCCTTTGGAAACATTTCGAGCATACTCAACATAAATCAAGAAGTGCGTTTGTTCGCCCCATTGATGCATGAAGTCAAAGCGTTATACTTCCTGGCATCACGGTTTCTTTTTAAAAGTATTTCGCTTCTTTTTTGGTCCCATTTTTCGTATTTACTATCAATTTCGTCGCAAGAAGATTTCGTTAAAAAAAGGGGGACCTTATTTAGTTTTAGCAAATCATACCGCAGAATTTGACATCATTTTTACCGATATGTTATTTGATAAACCCTTATATTTTGTCGCATCGGAACAACTGCTTAATTCTGGGAAAGGAAGTTGGTTTTTAAAATTTTTCTTCAATCCGATTCCCAAAAGTAAGTCGATGGCTGATTTAGCCGTCGTCAAACGGATGGTATCCGTACGTAATGAAGGGGGCAATATCGCCATCTTTCCTGAAGGGAATGCCTCCATGCATGGTGGACCTGCTTCCATTCCGCCGGGTATGGGGCGTCTGATTAAGTTTTTAGGGATGCCGGTGATTTTCTTGAATATTCATGGCCTTTATTTATCTGCGCCTCGCTGGGCGTATTATCGAAAATTTGGCCCATCCACAATAGTGGAGAAACGTCGATTAATTCCAGAACAATATGCTTCGCTTTCTGCAGAAGAACTTGATCAAATCGTGCATGAAGCACTCGATGTTAATGCCTATCAATCCGTCTTTCCCTTCGCACACTATCGAGGAAAAAAATGCGCTGAAGGACTTCATAAACTACTTTTTACGTGTCCGCAATGTCAAGGGGTTTTATCGACCTATTCTCATGACAATGTACTTAGTTGTCATCAATGCACGTTGCAGGCAACGTATGATGAACAAGGCTATGTTCATTTCCACCAGAAAAAACATACTTTGATGACGCTTGATGAGGAAAATAAGAAACGATTTATCGATTATGTTGATGAACATACCGATTTCAGCATGACCTATCCAGGATTTGTTTCCGTTTGGAAAGCGGGAGAAAAACGACGATCCGCGTTTCAATCTTGTGAACTAAAAATGTCGCGAAATGGGGTACAATTAATCCTAAGAAATGAAACGATCCTTTACACTGCTAAAGAACTTCGTTCGTGTGCGATTCAAGTTCGCACAAAATTAATCCTTTATGTGGATCCAGAAACTACCTTACTCTTCCGCTTTCCCAGAGTTTACTCGCCGTACGCGTCGTTAATCTATTTGCAATACATCATTGCCCAAGGAGGAAACCAAGATGCATTACCTACTCACCAACGCGCTTCCACCCTTTTCGGAATTTAACGTTTTTTGGAGTGTCATTGTTCAATTTGGTATCTTAATGGCCATCTTGCTTCTGGCGAACGTACTTCGCCGCCGTATCCCTTTGCTTAAAAAATCACTGCTTCCTGTTGCCGTTATCGGGGGTTTTTTAGGGTTATTTTTAAAATATTTTTTTACAGGTGGCATAATTCCGGGTTTTGCCATCATCATTGATGAAACACCGCTCATTACCCGTGAAGTCCTAGCGGGTTTTACGTATCATGCGATTGCGATTGGCTTTGCTGCGCTGACGTTAAAAGGAATTGATCAATTGACGGAAGGCCCCGTTCGTTTAAAAGCCAATGCGGTAAAAAGTGGCATGGTCATTGTTAACTCGTATTTATTACAAGGGATTTTAGGGATCACGATCACCATACTCTTGAGTTTTATTTTCAGCAATATTCCAAATTTCGTCGGTTTTTTACTCCCGATGGGATTCGGTCAAGGGCCAGGTCAAGCGTTGTCCGTAGGCAGCATTTTTGCTAACGCAGGTCAATTTGAATTTGGTATCGATCTGGGCTTATCCATTGCAGCCTTTGGTTTTTTAGCTGCTTCAGTTGGAGGCGTGATTTATTTAAATGACTTAAAACGAAAAGGTCGTTTACCTGAACCGACAGAAACCTCGATGGAAGCTGCCAATGAGTCCACGGTCCTTGAAGGCAATGGGCAAATCCCCTTAGTAGACGCGGTAGATAAACTTACGATTCAAATTGCGATTATTGGCTTTGTATACTTGTCGGCCTGGTTCGTCATTTATGGATTAGAACAACTCATTTTGGCATCGGGCGTTGCGTTTTTAATCAATAATTTAATTGGATTACTTTATGGATTTAATTTTATAATTGTCGTCTTCTTAGCGATGCTTTATAAAGTAATTACACGGTCGTTATTGCGTCGTGGGTGGATGAAACGAATTTATACGAATGATTTTATGTTAAATCGGGTCGCTGGCCTTGCGTTTGATGTGATGATGATTGCTAGTATTATGGCCATTGATATCGCCGTCGTTTTGGATTCAGGCTTCATTGTTACTTTGTTGTTACTTGCGGTTGTTGGGACGGTGGCAACCTACCGTTATTTACGCTGGGTCTCCCAACGTGTTTATCCTGCTTATCACGATGAAGCGTTTCTTGTTTTCTTTGGAACGATGACAGGAACTGCGTCCACAGGTGTAGCTTTACTACGCGAAAAAGATCCTTATTTTAAGACGCCGGCAACCAATGATATCGTCTATGGTTCTTCGATGGCCATTCCCTTAGGATTTCCGCTGCTTTTATTCGTGGGTATTGTTTATCAAGGTTGGATTCCCTTATTGATTGTTTTAGGCATTCTCATCGCTATTTTCTCCCTTTATCATTTCTTTTTGAGTCGGTCTAAAAAAGAAAAAAACTCAGGTCATTCTCTACCAACTTCAAAGTAAATAGCATATAATAACTCTCGGTTAAAAAGGAGGCATCTTGTATGTCGAAAATTAAATCTGTCTATGCCCGTGAAGTCATTGATTCACGTGGGAATCCAACTGTTGAAGTCGAAGTTACCACTGAAGCAGGTTCGTTTGCCCGTGCGATCGTTCCCTCAGGCGCATCAACCGGTGAACGCGAAGCGATGGAACTTCGTGACAATGACCCCAAACGTTTTTTAGGAAAAGGGGTTGTTCAAGCGATTAATAACGTTAATAAATTAATTGGGCCTAAAGTGGTCGGCATGCCCGTGACCGAACAAGCGAAAATCGATCAAACGATGTTAGCCATGGATGGCACGGATTTTAAAACAAATTTAGGGGCGAATGCATTGCTCGCCGTATCGTTAGCTGTAGCAAAAGCAGCCGCTCAGGATGAAAATCTTCCGCTCTATCAATACTTAGCAAAACTCTATGGAACCCAAGCGAAGGTTTTACCTGCACCGATGATGAACGTCATCAATGGTGGGGCTCACGCAGATAGCTCTGTAGATTTTCAAGAATTTATGATTATGCCACTTGGCGCACCTTCGGTCAAAGAAGCGATTCGTTGGGGTGCTGAAGTGTTCCACGCACTTAAAAAAGTGCTTAAGAAAAAGAACCACATTACCGCGGTTGGTGATGAAGGTGGATTTGCGCCGAATTTAAAGAGCAATCAAGAAGCACTTGATGTCATCATGGAAGCCATTCAAGCAGCGGGTTACCAACCTGGTAAAGATATCTACTTAGCGATGGATGTAGCCGCCAGTGAATTCTACAACGAAGAAAAAGGCGTCTACGAACTCAAAAAGAGTGGTGAAGGTAACAAAACGACCGAAGAAATGATTGCCTGGTATCAAGCGCTTGTCGCAAAATATCCAATCGTTTCGATTGAAGATGGTTTATCGGAAAAAGATTGGAGTGGTTGGGAAAAATTAACCGCTGCCCTCGGGAAGAAAGTTCAACTGGTCGGTGATGATCTTTTTGTCACCAACCCGAAAATTCTTCAAGAAGGGATTAAACGCAATATTGCTAACTCCATTTTGATCAAAGTCAACCAAATTGGAACCTTAACCGAAACGTTAGAAGCCATGAAACTTGCCGCGCAAAATGGTTATACTGCCGTTGTTTCCCACCGTTCGGGTGAAAGCGAAGACACCACGATTGCAGATTTAGCCGTCGCGACCAATGCAGGTCAAATTAAAACGGGCTCGATGAGTCGTACTGACCGCGTAGCAAAATATAACCAACTCTTACGCATCGAAGATCAACTCGGCAATCAAAGTGAATACCGTGGTCTAGATTCCTTGCGCGTGAAATAAATCACTTTAGAAATGGATGAAAAAAACAAGGATGGTTGTCCTTGTTTTTTTATATGTGTAACCAGCGTTGAATATACGCGAAAAACTTTCTCCGTAAGTAGGTGAATAAGGCAATGATATTGATCAGTCCAAGAAGAAAGGCAATAAATCCGGGAATTTGCTCTGCATTGAGTGCGAATAAATACAAGCCAAAGGGAACCATGGACAATAAACTCATTACGAACGATTGAAAGAGGATGACATCCGTGCGTCGTTGGATAGTTACAATGATAAAAAATAACATATTGGCGACCCCCATTAAAATAGGAATTACGTATTGAAGGGGCCACGTATTTAAGGTGCGTTCAGTGACAAAGCCAATCATTAATAACAAAAGACTTAAACCGAGGATTTGCCAAAGAATTTTTGCTCCAACGCCTTGATTGGATAAGAGTGTCTGATAAATAAAAATCCATAAATAAAACACGATAAATGTCACAAGAAAACTCGTGCCAAAATTATTGCGAATCAAGAGCAAATCAATCAGAAGGGTCACAAGAAGCGCAGATAATAACGGAAAGGCAAAAATCGATTGAAGAATTGTCGAATTTTTTCGTTCAAGTGCCTTGTAATTGGGGGTAGGATAGATCGATTGCTTTTCTGTATGAGAAACGTCTTTTAAAAATCGACCACAAACCGGGCAATGGGAATGGGATTCATCCACTTCCACGTGACATTTTGGACAAATTAGGGGTTTACTCATTGGCTTCCTCCCAACGATTTCCATAGACACGAATCGGGATTTGAAAGGTTGACGTCAGTTGTTGGACAATGGCTTGAATGAAGTGGCGGTCGGTAATGATTCGAGAAAACGACATCACCAAACGATCGCCAAAAGATACAATCCCTAAATTAATGGGCATTACTTTGGTTGAGCAAATCATAAATTCAAAGGATTCTAAGTAATTTTTTGTACTTTCAGGCATGGTCACTGGCCCAAGGTTTGACATCGTTAAGGACAAAGCAGGCTCACCGACCCGATTGAACACGGAACGAATAATCATGCGCTTAACAAATAACGGGACAAAGCGAAGGAGTAACATTCTTTCCGCAAGCATGTTCGCACGAATTTGTGGGGCAAGTTTTTCAATCGATTGTCCCTCTTTAAGTTGTTGACGGACTTCTTGGACAATTTCTTCAAAGGTGGTTTGCATCGGAAAGACTTTTCCAATATTAATCGTCATCACAAAATTTTTCATCGTGGTGGAAGGAAGATATTTCCGCATATCGACTGGAATAGATAGAATGATGGGCTTTCTTACCTTAGGGTTTTCTTGATTTTGTTGAATAAGAAGTTGATACATGATAACCGAGGCGAGGAGTCCTGTAATCGAAAGTTGATATGTTTTTGCGACGGTTTTTAATGTTTCTACGGACATTTCAAGATGGGTCAAATAATGACCGTGGTGATTAAAGTAATCACCTTTGAGATGATACGCTTTTTTGGTTGGTAACCATTCGGATCGACCCGGCTTGATTTTCGCTTGAAAACTATCTTCAAGTTCATTATCGGTAGTGATATCATCGGCATCAAAGATGATCCCCTCCGATGATACGGGGTAATGCTTTAAGCGAAGGTAAGCGAGCGTTAATGTTTTTAGAAATTCCATCCCACCCCTTCCATCGGTTATGGAGTGAAAAATTTCAATCGCGATACGTTGGCGATGATAATAAATTTCAATTAAGTGAATGTGGGGATTATTGGGTTCGGAAATGGAACCAAAAAAATTCGGTTCGGGTTTGACTTTAAACGGTCGTTGTTGGGTTTCAAGATAATACCAAAACAGCCCTTTTTTGAGGCGGGTATTAAAGTTGGGAAATCGCTTGAGCGTTAACTCTGCTGCTTTTTGTAAAACGAAGGGATCGACGGTTTCATTGATTGTAACTGCTAAACGAAAGTAGGAGGCACGACGACTGTTGGTGACCGCGGGAAAAAGTTTCCCCGCGTTATCGATTTTAAACCAGGTTGTTGTCGCCATTAATGATTCCTTTTACGTACTTTCGTAATGAGTTTTTTTTCAAGTAACGCGAGTTTTAATTTTTCTAAGGCACGACCACGATGTGAAATTTTGTTTTTTTCTTCCATCGGAACTTGAGAAAACGTTTGATGAACTGCATCACTTAAAAAAATGGGATCATAACCAAAGCCATACGGCCCGTTCACCGGTTCCTTGGTGATTTTACCCGTGGTTGTCCCAACGAAAAAACGAATTTCTTGATGGGGATAATGAATGACAAGGGCGCATGTGTATTGAGCTTTGCGAAGTTTATGAGGTTCCATCATTTTTAAAAGTTCTCGGTTTTTTTCATCGGCTGACAAGTGATCGTTCCAACGGGCTGAAAAAACACCAGGAAAACCATTTAAGGCATCCACTTGTAAACCCGAATCGTCCGCGATAATCGTCTTGTTGACACTCTTAGCTACCGCTTTGGTTTTGATTAATGCATTCTCGAGAAATGTTTTCCCGGTTTCATTGACTGCTAAGCGTAATTTAATGTCTTTCAGCGTCAAAAAATCGACGGTGTAATCGGTGAAGTAAGCTTTAATCTCTTCTATCTTATCTTGATTGTTTGTGGCAATCACTATTTCATAGTTCATCTTAAGGTTATTGTAATCAAAAAATCGGTAAAAAAAAACAAGATTTTATCTTGTTAGATTGGAGCAGGTGACGGGAATCGAACCCGCGTAATCAGCTTGGAAGGCTGATGTTCTACCACTGAACTACACCTGCATAAATATCGGCGAAAATTATCATAGCATATTTTAATTATTCGCAAAAGAGAAGGTGATGTTTATAACGCTTCTAATTGAGGTAATGCATGAAATCCAGGTTTCTTATAGATTTGTTGACCCCCTTGAAAGACAAAGAGGGTAGGAATGGAAAGGACACCATATTTTTCTGCAAGGTCAGAAAACTGATCCACATTTATTTTTACGATGGTAATCTCAGGATGCGAGGTAGCAAACGATTGCAGTACAGGACCTTGAATTTTGCAAGGACCACACCAGTCGGCATAAAAATCAACGATGACTTTTCCTTGTTGAAGAAACGTTTCTAACGCTTCTTTTCCCGACCATTGAATGAGCATACAATCTCCTTATAAAATCACGATAATGATTTCGTAAATTAAATATATCACAACAAAATGTAGGGGGTAATAAAGGTACGTAAACAGTTGGAAATAACGGGGTGATTTTCCTTTTTTACCGGTATAGGAAAACAGGAAAAACATCGTTAATATTGCGTATGATTGCGCACCCATAAACTGAAGTTGAGGTTGGGTTGGCTGAAGTAAAAATAAGACATACCAAAACGTATTGATCGCAATTAGTGCTAATCCGGAATATAAATTACTTTGTTGCTGTATAACCATCGTTTCATAGCCACTAGAAGCTTCCACTAAAAGGCGCTTTCTTTCATAATGAAGGTTAATCTTTTTAGCGAGATAAAGCGATAGAATTAATGTATAACCATAAATCCCATAATCGGCACGAATGGCATTAAAGAAAAAGAGTTGCTGAGATAATGTAAGGTTGTTTTGTTGTAATACGGCGATGTAGACAAGGGGAATAAAAGCAAATAATCGGACCCATATTTTCCGATGATTGAGCATGTAAATCGTGACGGCGGCTAAGGTAAGATCGACAAAGATATTTCCTGCAAACACATTAACATTGACCCATAATAAACCGGTCATACCGATGCCGATGAGTAACGCCATGAAAGCCAACCGTAATACATACTTTTCTTTATTACGGCTATACGTCATCGCCTCCACGAGCATAAACGCAAACAAGGGGAAAGCAAGACGTCCGATTAACCGTGATATAACATACACAATGCTATTTGAACCTAATAAAGGTAGTAAAATAATGACTCCCGTGTGATCAATAAACATCGTAATGAGGGCAATCCATTTTAAATGATAGGCATCGAGTTTTTGATTCATGAAGAAGGCCCTCCACTAGCAAGCCAAAGAATGGATAATATCGAAATAAGATTATTGGTAATATGCGCCAGTGTTACGACCCAAAACCCTTCTTTTTCATAAATGTAGCAAAATAAAAATCCTGCGATTAAGTAAAAAGGAAGATTAATTAATTCATTCAATAAATCCGGGGATAAAAAATTAAAGTGAATGAATCCAAAAAGTGTTAATGTAACAAGATAAGCAAGCCAACGCTGACGCTTGGCAACATAGGTAAACAACCCAATACGATACGTAAATTCTTCCACAATCGGTCCTAGTAAGGTAAAAGTGATAAAACTCAAAATCGGTAATTCTAAGACAAGCGTATTGATGGTTTCTTGATTGACATTATCCGTAGTTTGGATCCCTAATACGTCATAAAGTATCCCGAGCAACGCCCCGGTAATAATGACTAAAAAACCATAGCCGATGCCTTTAACCCAACGAGTATAAGTAATGATTTCACGTAACCAGATAATCCAACCTCGATAAGTTGTCACAAGCGCGAAGATAAATAAAGTGAGATACACCAAAAAATTAACGGTGCTTAAAAATGCATTCGTTTGCAAAAAAAATGAGATTTGTTCTTGGCCAACAAGGACCATTCCAAAAGCCCAAAAAAGAAAGAAAAAAACAAAGGAAAGTAATGTTAAACCTAACCAACCTGATAAAAAGAGCAGAAGGCTTTTTTGATGTGAAATAGGATATTCAATTGGGTTCATGATTGTAAAGAAAGTTAATTCATTCAGTTTAGGTTTATGATAACACAGCATTAGCATATAATAAGAAGGTATTAATCCGTGTAAAGGAGCCTTATGAATTCACTCATTATCTTTCTTAATTTAGCACCAGAAGTACTTGCTCAATATTTAGATTACGCCTTGTATGGCTTAATTGGGTTTGTGGCGTTAGGCTTTATCTTTGGTTTTGTTCGTGGCATATGGCGTGAAGGTTTTCGTCTTTTATTTGTTGGAACTTTAATCGCATTGTCCGTCTTATTTACACGACAATTGGTCGATTTTTCCATTGATTTTGATATTTCCGGTTTAGCAGGTTCGATTGGCATGAGTGCCATCAACTTAGATCTTGGCTCCGGTCCGATCAGTGTTCCGGTGACGACTGCGTATGAAACCATCAATGAATTATTAGAACAAGTTCTCCTTGGTTTTGGTTTTTTTATTACGCCCCAACTTTCCGAACTCATTATTGCCTTAACCCTTGTGTTGTTACGATATTTGGTCTTTATCATTCTTGCGATTCTAATTTTCTTACTCGGAGAAACACTCGCCGCGTTATTGTATTTCATCCCCTTCCGTTTTCTAATCCCACTCAAATGGCGTAAGAAAAAGAAAATGCGACTTTTAGGCGGTCTTGCAGGGGCCACAAAAATGGTTTTAGTGTTGACGATGTTTTTATCCCCATTCACTTCATTAGTCAATACGATCTCAACGTCATTTAAAGACTTTGATGAACAATACGGTGATCAAATTGATTCCGAACTTTATGACCAAATTATGGGATATGTCAATGCGTATGACCAATCGACTTTTTCTACGGTCTTGTTTGATTGGTACATTTCTGAAGACGGAAAAACGATTGATACGGTTTTAATGGATTTCATTTCTGGCGAAGATATTGAAAATTATCGACTCACCTTATCGGATGAACTTGATTCGATTGTAGATATCGCCGCCACCTTAATTGGAACTGGCGCCATTGATGCAAGTTTATCGAGTATTGATACCTCCCTCTTATTAACTGAAAGTGCTGTGACAAATCTTATTTTGAGCTTGACGGGTTCAACCCTCGTGATGCGCATTATTCCGATTGCAGTGGCTGTCGCATTCAACCTTGATTTAGTCACCCAATACGTCGATCCGGATAAAATTGATTTTGACGCGATTAATTGGGATGAAGAACTCATTCAAATCGGTGATATTCTTTCAGGTGTTATTCGTACGGGTATTTTGCAAGATATTCTCGTCGATAACGCGGGTATAGATGTCATTCTTCCCGCATTATTTGAACAAGGTAACGCGGAAGAAATTGGCGATATATTATTAAGTATTGATGAGTCACCCTTCCTGTCGCAAGTCATACCTGCCGTGTTATATGGTTTGGTGGAACAAGAAGTGGCAGCAGGAGGTCCTGCCGGGGGATTAGGATTATCTACCTTTTTACCCACAGCATGGGAAGACTATGAAACGATTGAATTTGGTCGTGAATTAAAACTGGTATATGACCTTGTCTATGAACTTTATAACGACGCGGTTGGCCTCAGTGACGTTTTATTAGAAACTTTAACCGGAACAACCGCAGTGAACGATGCTCCTTTTGAAGCTCCTAAGCGAGAAGGGGAAGAACCGACATTAACGAGTGTCATTGTCGATAATTTTGATTTATTCGTTGAAGTTTTACTCGGGGATGTTGATGAAGACGGTTTACCCATCAATAACGATCCTGTCACTGGGATTTCGATTAACCGTGTTTCGATGCTTGACTCTGATTTGATTGCCCGTGGGTTACCCTCCTTGGTTGAAAGTTTGGTTTTACCAACACTATTGAGTGTGTTAGGAACCGATTATGACGATACTGAATTAGTTGCCCTCGTGGAAGGATTTAATGATGGAACTCTTGGCGACGTTCGCAAAGCATACAAACAAGAATTTGCAGGTTTGTTTAGTATTGTTGGCGCCGCATTATCCAATGATACATTAGCAGGACTTTTAGAACCCGGAGCAACGGTCAATATTTTAGATATTCTCAACGATGAAGCGTTCCGCGCTGATTTAAAATCGAATCTCATTCCCAAACTAGATCGTTCGGAAATGATTTTAACGATTATTCCAGGCTTTTTAGAAGCCACTTTCTCTGATCCTTCTTTCAACGACTTTTTAACCTTAATTAATATCACCACGGATGATTTGAATTTTGAATTTGACTCCCTATCCCGTGAACTTAACATTGTTATCGACATGTTAGGGTATGCACTACCCATTCTTGACGTGCAAAGTGATTTAATTAATCAGTTTCCCACCATTTCACGTAACCTTGTTGGTTTACTTGATTCGATTTACGCTTCGAACATTTTGAATCTCAATCCGAACACCCTTGATAAGGCCACGAATTATCGCCAAATGATTGGTGGTATATTTGCCCTTGTCGAAGGATTTGGTATCGAAGAGGCAGATTTAGATCGTGGCTTTAATGCCGTCACAACTTCCGGGGAATCGGATGGATGGACGACCGTATATACCGATGTGAATGGCAATGGTCTATTGGATGAGGGGGATGAAGTGAATGAAGCACAAAGCGGTGAAAACTATCATCTTGTTAACTTCTTAACTGCGGCGTTAGACTCAGGACTCTTGGATATTAGCGGAGATATTTTCGACGCATTAAACGATTTAGCCAGTGGAAGTGAAGATATAGCGGATCCGGATGTCGCACCCCTTTATAAAATTTTCGCGTATGCTGACCGTTCGTCGATTATTGCCAATGCGTTTGGTGGTATTTTAGATACGTTATTTGGCGACACGGGAGGCTTATTAGATAGTGAGTTAGGCACCTCCTTCCGAAATGTAACGTCTTGGGAAGAAGAAGGTTCAAACCTTGTGTTCTTGGTGAAACAATTAACGAACTTTGCCGATGGTCTCAATAATCTAGATTTCTTAAATAGCGATGTGAGTATGGTTGAAGAACTCCTTCAAGGACTAGCAGCCTCACAAATATTCATGAAACAAGATGGGACGTATTTATTCCCTGATTTCTTGCTCAATCAACTCAAAGGGGTTAGTGATATTAGTTCGTATTTTGTCGATCCGGATCCATACCTTGATGCGTATGATGATGACAGCACCGATGATTACACGCTCATCACAAATGATTTCTATGCGATCAGTAATGACGTCGATACCATGGAAAACTGGTTCGGTACTAAAGAAATTAAAGTCGATCCACTGACGGATTTACCACTTTTAGACGCCAATGGATTCGTTCAATATGAATTTGACGGCGGCGAAATTGAAAATATTGTGGGTTTTATCGAAGCGTTCCAAAATGTTTCCATTGATGATTTAACTTCAGGAACGAACTTAAGTGGGGATACGATTTCTGATTTATTACTCGCACTGAACGATGCGCCTTCCTTACGCGTTCTTTTGTATAACATTTATGATTCCATTTTTGGAACTTCTAATTTTGATATTGGTTCGTTAAGTCTTTCACAAACCAACATTTTTGTGTTCTTAGAACTCGACCAAGAAGGACGTGCTGAACAAATTCAAGCAACTGCGAATCTTTTGGATACGATTGCAGATATGGGTTTAGATGGTGGTGGTAGTTTTGATATTGCGAACTTCAATGAAACAACGATTCAAACGGTTGGTGATCTTTTAGGCATTCTTCACGATGCCGCTTTATTTAATTCGTTTAAATTAGGGTTTAGTCGTGATAATGGCGATTTAACCGTGTTTGAACAAGCGTATAAATTCTTACTGACGACCTCCACACTCGATACGTTTATTTATGATGACACGTTGACGGAAGCAGAACGTTTAGCCGCCTTAGAAACCGATTTAGTGACCATCGATAATAATTTTGGGGATGGCTCAGCAGATGGTTGGAACGGGGAAACGGGTGAAATCCAACGCTTCGTGGATGTGATGGTTGCCTTTGTGAATACAGGCATTGATTTTGCGACCTTTGGTGGCGATTCAATTTCTGGTTTATTAAACACATTAGAAGGACTCGGTAAAGTGGAAACTTTACTCCTTTCGATGAATGACTCTGTTTTAATCGGTCCTGCAATTGGTAATTTATTTGGCAATATTTTTGAATCCGATTCCTTTAACATTAATGGGTTAAATATGGGAGATTCCCATACTGCCTATTTCAGCTTAGAAACGACGACAAAAGAAGAAAAAGCAATTGAAATTTCGTTAATTCTTGATATTTATTGGGATATCCAATCGATTGGATTGACGGGTGGTGGCGCGTTTACTTCTGATTTAATTGATCCACCTTTATTTGAAGGATTACTCGATAAAATGTATCAATCTCAAGTGTTCAACACTTTCAAATCCGGTAATAGTTATACGGATGGGGACTTAACGGTCTTTGAACAAACCGTACGAATGATTTTAAATACATCCACACTGGATACCTTTATTTATGATGAACCGGATAATAATGCGCGTTTAGGCTTACTTCAAACCGATATTGCGGCATTGACAAACAGCTTTGGAGATCCTGAGACCGCGAGTGACTGGCGTGGCGAATCCGGAGAAATTGCTCGAATTATTGGCGTACTAACCGCCTTTAAAAACACAGAAATTGACTTTGCAACGTTTGGTGGTGATTCCATTTCCGGGTTGCTTAATACCGAACCAGGTTTGCTTAAAGTTGAAAATCTCTTGCTTGCGATGAATGATTCTACGCTCGTCTCGCCCTCCATTGGTAATTTATTTGGGAATATTTTTGAATCCGATTCCTTTAACATCAATGGTTTAAATATGGCTGATGCAAACACAGGTTATTTTGCAGCTGAACCGAATAAAGAAGCACGTGGGACCGAAATTTCCCAACTTTTAGATGTGTATTGGGATATCCAATCGATTGGATTAACGGGTGGTGGCGCGTTTACTTCTGATTTAATCGATCCGCCCTTATTTGAAGGCTTACTTACTAAAATGCATGCTTCATATGTCTTTAATACGTTTAAGACTGGCAATAGTTACGCGAATAGTAACCTCACCATCTTTGAACAAACGTATCGCATGATTTTAAATACCTCGACAATGGATACATTTATTTATGATCTTAGCGATCAACCCACACGATTAACGTTGTTACAGGAAGATATCTCCCAGTTAACGAATCTTTTTGCGGGTAGTGAAACGCCCGATGATTGGACAACGGCCACTACGGGTGAAATTGCCCGAATTATTGCGGTTTTACAAGCGTTTAAAGATACTGAAATTGACTTTGCGTCCTTTTCAGGCGCTGGTAGTAGTGATACCCTTGCCAATTTAATTGATACGGAAGCAGGAATGGCAAAAATTGAAAATCTACTCTTATCCATGAATCAATCCTCCGTTTTGTATCCAGCCATTCCACATTTATTTTCCAATATGTTAGAAGGTGGTGATTTTTCATCAGTCGGTGTCGACTTTACAAAGGCAAACTTCGCGTATCGTGGGTTAAGAAATGACCCCAATGATCCCCAAGTAGGTGATGTATATCTGCCTTATCAAGACACTGAAATTTCTTCTATATTGAGTATTTTCTCGGATGTGAAAGTTGTTGGTAATCGAAATTATGGTTCCATTAAAGACCTAACCGACGAAGCAATTGATGACATGGCTAATTTGGTATTAAGTTTATATGGATCTCAAGTTTTTCATCAAACTGGGGCAAGCACAGGCGTAGAAGATGATGCGACTATTTTCGAACAAATGATGATTAAAATGTTCAAGGATACGGGCATGGCTGATTTGGCGTATGACGGGAATGACCTTGATGATTTGACCCTGGGCAGCGCTGAAAATAAAGCAGAATATTTAGTCGTTAATTTCTCGACGTTATTTCCTGCGAACAATGAAACGCATTTAACGGATTCATGGACGGATTACGATCAAGTAGGTGAGGTATCTGCTTTCTTTAGAATATTTAAAGAATTAAAAGCGGCACTTCCTAACCTTGAAAGTGCATCCTCAATTGATGCTAGTAGTTTATCACCAGCATCCATTAATGCAATTTTAAGTGTTCTAAATTATTCTTCACTAACATCCGATGCCGCAAAAAAACTTGTTAAAGATGCGTTTGATACAATTTCATTTTCTACGTATACCGAAGGCAACGAGACCTATGAATTGTCACCCGTTGAATTTTTACAAAAAGACTTGAGTTCAATGGATTATTCGTTGATACCTGGAACAATCATTCAAGAAGGTTTGATTTATGGTTTATTAAACGGCTTTTATGATAATGATGCGGGAGCCTACATTAATGTTGGAGCTGGCTTTAATATCTCTACCTATTTAAATGATGGAAATAGTCTTTATCCATTATTAAACCTTTTGAGTCAATCACTCATATTCGGTAATAATGCCGGAACAATTGATGATCCTAATGCACTAGTTTCTGGAACCGCTAATGTGACGACTCCAGGATCCATTAAAACACGTTCACTTACGTTCTTTAATCTATTGAATACTGCTTCTGTGGGAAAATATTTTGATTATTTAACGACTCAAGAATCTGACAAAGAGTTTAAAGTTGAACGAGTAGAAGAAATATTCTCTGGTGACTTTGATGTGAATTATGAAGCTACACGCTTAGACTCATTCATCGGAATTCTTTCACAATTTACCTCGATTGGTGATGCTTCAACGCTTGATCAATACAGTTCTGAAATGCGTCAGTTAATCGAGTTAACCTACACGGCAACGGGGAATGCCATCACCGACCGTGCTTTCATGGTTTCGGAATTATCCGCAGGTTTCTTCACCGATATTTTTGACAGTGAATATGCCCTCGTTCAAGATACCAACGCCCCGTATTTTGGGGATGATGCCAACCTCGCAAAACGCATTAATTTCTATGACCAAGCCAATGATGGTGATGAAAATGATTTTGCTAACTTGAACCCAACCGAAGCGGATGGTTTAGAAGGGGCTTTGCTTTTCTTAGGCGCGATTAAAGCGGTCGCTACCTCAGGGGGGAATCCTTCGGCAACGGATGTCACCAACATGTTAAATGCACTCACACAAATGGGATCCAAAGTTCTTGCGAATGTATCCACTGCGGGTCCTTATCCTAATTATGTTGTCGGCGATTATGCAAGTTGGACGAGTAGTGCAACCAGTGTGATTGCCAAACTCTTCTACGGGGCGCGCGTTGTCACCAATGCCGGATTCACAAACCTATCGAATTCGATGCTAGCGATTACGTCTAATCCGTTCGCGGGATTCACCGAAACCTCACTATCGTTAGAACCTTATTCCACCCATTTCGTCTTTGAAATTGAAGGGGAAAAGATTCAATACGTCTTCAGTGATTAAAGTATGAAGCCGAAACGTTTTGTTCACAATAAAGATTCTCGTTTTCGTCATACCTTTGCTGTAATGTCAAGTAAAGGCGGCGTCGGTAAATCGACGTTGACCTCGTTAATCGCGCTTGAACTCACACGCATGGGATATCGCGTCGGGATTCTCGATGCGGATATATTAGGACCTTCCATTTCCTTTATCCTGGGAGCTAAGGATGGGCTTTACAGTGAAGATGGTGCCATTATTCCCCTGGAATTAAAACCAAATCTTTTTATGGTTTCAAGTCAATTACTGTTAGGAAAAAAAGATGAACCCATGGTGTATCGCGCGCCGATTGTTTTGGATTTAATTCGGCAATTTTATGAAGATACACACTGGGGTGAACTTGATGTTTTATTAATCGATTTACCACCCGGTACGGGCGATACACCGATGACCGTCCTTCAACAAATACCCATGGATGGGGTTATCATGGTTACCACCCCTCAAGATATGGTTCAAACGATCGTCGGTAAGGGCATCAACATGCTAAAACTTATTCCGCAATCGTGTTTAGGGATTATCCAAAATTATACCTACTTTGAATGTCCAACATGTCACGAGCAGCATCCTTTATTTGGTGAAACAACCTTACAACAATTTTTAAAAACCTATGAACTTCCCTTACTCGCGTCCTTACCGTTAGATCCACGCTTACCAAACGCGATTGATAATGGTAAAATTGAATCATTCCATTCCTTACCCATTCAAGCGTGGTTGCAAAAATGGAAGAAAGAAGAACGCTTATGAACGCCAAAGAATTCACCCTCCGTCGACAAAAACTCATGAAAGCACTTCCTTTAGGGAGTGTTGTCGTGCTTTTTTCTGGAATCGAAATCAAATCCTCTGCGGATGCGTTATTTCCGTTTGTTATCAATAAGAATTTTTATTATCTAATAGGCATTGAACAAGAGCATAGTATCGTGATGATGGTTAACTCAGCTTTTGGGGTAAAAACCTATTTATTTATTGATGAAATCGATGAAACAAAAACACGATGGGTTGGCAAAAAACTTGATTTAGCAACGGCGAAGCAACGTTCGGGCATTCAAGATGTTCTAACGTATTCCATGTTTCAACTTCGTTTAGAAGATGTCCTACAACAACGCGAATTTTATGGGGATATCGATACGTTATTTGTGGATCTTGAAAAAAATTTGATTATTGAAGCGAACCTTGGAACGACCCAAGTGTTTGCGGACGCGTTTGTGCAAAAACATCCCACTCTCAAAGTCGATAATGTTTATCCTTTCATTACCCGTCTCCGCATGATTAAATCGCCGGGGGAAATTGATGCCATTCGTAATGCCATCCAAGCGACGGCGTATGGATTACATCATTTGCGAAAACAACTAAAACCAGATTTATACGAATATCAACTGGAAGCCCTTTTTGCCTATGCATTAAAAGAGTACGGCAATTTAGGCACTTCGTTTGATACGATCATCGCTGCAGGGAAAAATGCCATAGTCCTCCACTATCCAAATCCAAAAGATAAAATTCAAGAAGGTGTTCTTGTCCTTTGTGATTTAGGGGCCCGTTACCAACACTATGCGGGCGATATTACGCGAACCTACCCTGCTTCTGGTACGTTTAATCCGTTACAACGTCAAGTGTATGAAATTGTGCTTCACGCCAATGAGCATATTATTTCGCTGGCTAAACCCGGCGTCAAATTGGTCGATTTACAAAAAGAATGTTTAAGTTTTTTGGCCAAAGCGTGTGTCAAAGAAGGCCTCATTAAAAAAGAAGAAGACATTGGTTCGATTTATTACCATAATGTCGGTCACCATTTAGGCCTTGATACGCATGACCCGATGGCCCGTGATTTACCGTTAGAGCCAGGATGTGTCATTACGGTAGAACCTGGTTTATACATCAAAGAATTAGGAATTGGTATTCGTATTGAAGATGACATTTTAATTACCGAAAAAGGGTGTGAAAACCTTTCACGCGATATTCCTAAATCGATTGAAGAGATTGAAGCTAGTCTTCAACTTCGCGGAAACAAGAACCCCCAATAAATTCACGGATTAGAGAGTTAGAAGGAATCCAACGTTCATCGATATCGAGGAAATACTTTAACATACGAACGAGCCGTTCCGCGGTTGGAAAATAACGTGAATCTTTATCAATCGACGTTAACACGGGTAACGCATACCGTTTCATCACACAGAGTTCATATGGTAAAAAGGAATTAAACACATAGTTGGCTTCTTCTTGGGTGCGATAAATCCAACGGAATTCTCCGCGCCGAACACTTGGCCACATATCAATGGTTTGTTCCGGTGGGGAGTTGCGGTATTTTTTGTCGCGGACCATGCGTCGGAGTAAACGCATATCGGTGAGCGATAACGGATTATGGTCGTCAATAGAAATTTGCGATTGTGGGGAAATAAAGATTTTGTATTTTTGATCTTTTGGAATTAAAGAGGATAAGGCATCATTTAGGGCGTGAATCCCTTCAATAATAATCATGGTATTATCTTCAATTTGTAATGATTTTGGTTGGTGATTAGCATCAAATTTTGAGTTGGGTAACGTCACTAATTTACCCGCGATTAAATCCGCTAAATCGCGATTAAATTGATCCAAATCAAGGGCGAGAATATTTTCTAAATCCGGTTTACCATCCTGATCTTTGGGAGCCTGATCTTTGGGTAAATAATAATCATCAATGGAAATTCGAATCGGTTGAAGACCACGCGACAATAATTCAATGCGTAAGCGATTCGCAAACGTCGTTTTCCCTGAACTCGAGGGTCCGGCGATACAAATCAGGCGGATATGATTTTTTTTGGCATGAATGGCTTCTCCCAGCTCAACGAGCATACGATTATGTTTTGCTTCACATAGATTAATAAAATCAACCACCCGTTCTTCTTTGATGAATGCATTAATGGCACTAATGGAATCGGCTCGCGTGATTTTGGACCATTCATGACTTTCTTGTAAGGTTTGACTGTACATCGGTGCATTTTCAAACGGAGGAATGGTACCTTGAGCTTCCGAACGAGGATATTGAATAATGATGCCGCCTTGATACGGAATTAATTTCCATGTATCAATCCATTTTGTTCCAAGGGCCATATGACCGTACATATAGTTGAGATACTCCCCACATTGATAAAAATGAACGGTTTTTTCAGGTCGATACGGTAAGATTGCAAGTTTGTCTTCCATCCCTAAGCGTTCGTATAAGGCGGCCGCTTCCTCATTGGGCATGATTAAACGCTGAAAGGGAAGCTGTTGCTCGACAAATCTCGCCATGGTATTTTCGAGCAATGAAAGAAGATTTTCTGGCATGGTGCTCGGTTCAATGAATTCTAAAAAAATCGAACGAGAAATATGATAGGCAAACCGAAAACGATAATGAGGATTGATAGAATGTAGGCTCATCGCCACAAGATACCGTAAGGATGTTTCATAAATGCGGGTGGCATCTTGAACTTCTTTGGATAAAAACTCAACCGTCGCATCATAATAAACCTCGTAATCTAATTCACGAAGACGATGATTGACGCGCGCGGCAATAAAGGTGTGATGATCAGATAATAAGGATTTTAATGCGACAGGATGTTCAAAGGACTTTTTTTGTCCTAAATATGAGATTTGAAATGCCATAGACCCTCCATGTTAGAGGGTGAACTCTAACATTCCAGTATAGCTTATTTTCATCCTTTTTTATCAGTATCCCTTAAGAAAAAGAATGAATGAAAAAAAGTAAAATGGCGAGATGATTCAGGTTGAATCCTATGAAACCGTAGCATTTCCCGTAGAAAAAAAGAAATATCTTTTATAATGATGAAGAGGTAACCCTATGAACTTATGGCATGATGTATCACGTAAACGAATTACTCCGGAAAAATTCTTAGCCTGTATTGAAATTTCGAAAGGGAGTAAAAATAAATATGAGCTTGATAAAGAAACAGGCGCATTAATCTTAGATCGCGTTTTATACACGTCCACACACTACCCGCAAAATTATGGTTTTATTCCAAAAACGTATGCCGGTGATTTAGATCCTTTGGATGTTTTAGTGTTATGCTCTGAATCCATTCAACCATTAGCGCTTGTTGAATGTTATCCGATAGGTGTCTTTAAGATGATTGATAATGGTACGGTTGATGAAAAAATTATAGCAATCGCCATTTCTGATCCGATTTATAGTTCTTATAAAGATATGACAGATATTCCTGATCACATGTTTAATGAAATGCGTCATTTTTTCCAAGTGTATAAGATGTTAGAAGGTAAAGATACCTTTGTCTCACAAGTTGAAGGAAAAGATGTTGCCATTCATATTATTAAAAATAGTCTTAGTTCCTATTCCGATCATTTTGAATCATGATTCATTTGGTTTTGTATCATCCTGAAAAACCACAAAATACAGGGAATATTATGCGAACCACCGTTGCCATCGGCGGTCATTTACATATTATTGGACCTTTAACGTTTTCCATTAATGATCAAACCATCAAACGAACAGGTTTAGATTATATCGAACAGCTACAATATCATTATTACGATTCCTATGACGCGTTTATGAAAGAAAATCGTCATCCCGAGGTATATTGTTTAACGCGTTACGGGGATCGCTTATACACCGAAATCGATGCCACTCAACCTCATCACGATTATTACATCATGTTTGGGGCTGAATCTTCAGGGATTGATGCATCCATCATGAACGAACATCGCGCCAGATTATTCCGAATTCCTATGGTAGCATCGGCACGAAGTTTAAATGTCAGTAATACCGTCAGTCTTGTGGTGTATGAATTATTACGGCAACAAGCTTTTCACGGGCTTGCAACTAAAGAAGTCATCAAAGGCGACGACTTTTTAGAAAAGAAACTGAAAGGTTAAATACGAATCGCGTTCTTTAATAGCGCTTCAAATGGATATTGATAGCTTTGTTTGACCATCATGGTTTTTTTATCTTTTATAATCACCTGACCAAGAATCTTGGTTTGCTTGAGTGATCCGACTTTTGCAAAGACAATCGGGGCTTCTAATCGTTGATTAAGATGAAGTAGTAATTCACCTGCAAAGCGAATCGCATCAGGTTCAAACTGAGTTTGATGCAAAATAATATGATGACTTGGATAACCTTCTAAGTGAATTAAAACTTCATTTTTTTTCGCATAGTGAAACGTTAAGTAATCATTTTGTTTTTGATTTTTTCCAAAACTTACTTTCCAATCTTTATAGGTGATTTGATAGGGAGATTCTGCACGCGCTTGAACGATTTTTCTGGGGGCTTGTAAGAGCTGGCGTTTTGCAATCAACGCCTCTTTTAAAAACGTATATTGTTCGAAGCCGGGTTCATCGAATCGTTGAAGTAAAGCTTCTAGTTCAATGATCTCTTGTTGATTGTTTTGGCGTTGCTCGTGTAACGTCATCAAACCTTGTTTTGCTTTTTTGATTTTTTTATAACAGATGTTGACGCATTCCCCAAAGGTAAGGTGTTCAAAATCAAGCAATGCTCCATACGTGTTACGGAAATAATCAACATCCAAGGCTTGCTGCATCATTAAGTCATCCACAAGGGTTTGATACCTTGTCATGGATTGATGATTTTGAGCATCTTTTTCATAGTGTTCATCTTTACGTTTCTTGGTTGTGAGTTGTTTGGTAATGATTTTTTGAAGAGGTTCCATCAGTAATTGAAAGAAACGATGTTCAAAAGCATGGACATCGGAGTTGATGGGACAAATCGATTTGGCATGAATTTCATTTTCTTCCTGATGGGATGATAACCACGTTTTCATTTCGGTTTTTAAATGAAATCGCGGGCGGGCTTTTCGTAAGGAGATGACAAGTTGCATGAGACCAAATCCCTTTGTTTGAATGGATAAAAAAAGGTGATCACCCGCCACTTGAATATGGTTAATCACACCATCTTTTAAGTAATGATTCAGGCCATGATCTTCAAGTCCGAAGCTGTGGAGACGGTGAAGGGGATGGACAATATACCATTGCGGAGATGCATTTTCAAAATCAATAAACCACACGTATGGTGTTGATTCAAAGGTAACCAAAATATGATGTGATAGTTTGAAAATATGGTGAATTTTCAGGGGTACGAATGCAGCAATATTTTCAGCGTTCATCGTGTTAAAACTATAGCATTAATCGTGTCTTTATTGACAATTTTTGAAATTAATTTCATAATTTTCTTTATATTATGAATCGTGGAATGATTGTCATACTCAGTGGCCCTTCGGGTGTCGGTAAAGGAACGATCCGCAAACGTATTATGCAGGAAGCGTCTTTATCCCTTGCCTATTCGGTTTCAATGACCACACGGGAAAAGCGTATCCATGAGGTCGAAGGCGTTGATTATTTTTTTGTTAATAAAGAAACATTTCAAGAAGCGATTGATCACGATGCGCTCATTGAATGGGCTGAATTTGTCGGTAACCGTTATGGTACACCAAAGACTTACGTAGAAAAATTACGCAATGAAGGGAAGAACGTTTTTTTAGAAATTGAAATTGAAGGGGCTTCACAAGTGATTTCTCAATATCAAGCCCAAGATCTTATTACCATCTTTTTAATGCCACCTTCCTTCCGTGACTTAGAAGACCGAATTCGTAAGCGACAAACCGAAACCGAAGACATTATTCAAAAACGTTTAGAAAAAGCACATCGAGAAATGTCACTTTATAAAAATTATCAATATGTGGTGGTCAATGACCAAGTCGACCGAGCCGTGGATGAAATCATCCATATCATCGCGCATCGAATGACGATGAATAAAGGCGTATGATTGCCCTTGTTGACGTCCTCATTGAACACCGAAATCCACAATTAAGTCGCCCTTTCACGTATCGATACGCGGGTTCAAAATCCTTACAAAAAGGGATGCGTGTGATCATTCCTTTTCATCAACAAACATTGATTGGTTTTGTGATGAGCATCATTGAAGTCAATGAAGATGATCCGCGCTTAACACCTCCTGGTTATACGCTTGAAATGATTCGTGAAGTAATTGATGATCAACCCATTATCAATACGGAACTCATGGCCCTTGCAGAAGCGTTAACCGCGGAGCAGCAAACGCCGTTAATTTCGTTTTTACAAACGATGTTACCAAAGTCATTAAAACCATCCCGAAGTAGTTTAAAAGCGCCCAAAATTGCCTATGAAGAACGATATTTCATCAATCCTATGGAAGCATTAAAAGATTCCTTAGAACCGAAAGAATATGAGCTTTACGTTCAATTAAATGTTCCGCTTGGTGTTAAAAAAACATCGGTTAAAAACAAACGAATCGTCCAATTGTTATTACAAAAGCAAGCGATTCGAATTGAACGAGTTGAAAAACGAAGGACGCGTCTTAGCCACTTAGAAACCTTAGCTAAACCCGTTTTAACGGAACAACAAAATAAAATTGTAAAAAACATTTTAAATGAAAAGAATCCGATTTCTTTACTTCATGGTGTCACGGGGAGTGGAAAGACCGAAGTTTATTTAGCGCTTTGTGAACATTATTTAACGCAAGGCAAATCTGTCTTATTGCTTGTTCCGGAAATTGCATTAACACCAGTGATGATGAGTTATCTTCTCAATCGCTTTGGTGAGGAAGTCGCCTTACTTCATTCAGAATTAACGCCTGCAGAAAAGTATGATGAATACCGGCGCATCCTTTCACATCAAGCACGCATTGTTGTCGGGGCACGCTCTGCCATCTTTGCACCTTTAGATCATCTTGGTCTCATCGTCTTAGATGAAGAACATTCAGAAACGTATAAACAAGATTCTTCGCCTTCGTATCATGCCCGTGATGTTGCCATTTGGCGAACGCATTATCATCACGCAAAACTCATTCTTGGATCAGCAACCCCCTCCCTTGAAACCAAAGCTCGCGCCGAGAAAAGGGTTTACGGTCATTTTGAATTACCCCATCGAGTGAATGAAAAAGCCCCACCAAAAACTGTCATAATCGATTTAAATCAAACTGAGTTATTATTACCGGAAGCATCGATGTTTACCCTTCCACTTCATCATGCCATTCAAGACGTTTTATCGCGCAAAGAACAAGTTATTTTACTCGTGAATCGTCGGGGATATTCGACGAGCATCATGTGTCGAAGTTGTGGGTATCGCTTTATTTGTCCTCATTGTGAGATTCCGTTAGCCTATCACGACCACGCCAAACTTTTAAAATGTCATTACTGTGACTATCGTGCCTTTCAACCAAAAACATGCCCAGAGTGTCAAAGTCATCAACTCATGCATCAAGGATTTGGGGTGGAAAAAGTCGAAGAACATTTACATGCGTTATATCCTGATGCTCGCGTCATTCGATTAGACTCAGATAGTAATCAAATTCGGGAAAAAACCTTGGCGTCGTTACGGCAATTTCAAGAAGGACAAGCTGACATTTTATTGGGAACACAAATGGTTGCAAAAGGGCATGATTTTCCCAACGTTACTTTGGTTGGGGTGTTACTCGCAGATATGGGACTGAATATTCCAAGTTATCGTGCGACCGAACGAACCTTTCAACTTTTATCGCAAGTGGTCGGACGCACGGGTCGTGGGGATAAAGATGGATTGGCGATGATTCAAACGTATCATCCTCAGCATTACGTTATTCAAACAGGATCGCATCAAGATTATGCGTCATTTTATCGTGAAGAAATGGCCTCTCGACGGGCGACCCAGTATCCTCCCTATACGTTTTTGACATTACTCGAAATTGAGGCCCAAGACGAAGTACTGCTAACGGAAACGATGTTTCAACTCGTAGACTATTTACACGAAAAAATACCACGAGAAGATCATTTGATAGGACCGAATATTCCCTACCCAGAAAAACGGGGTCCTTTTTATCGTCGACGTTTGTTATTGAAGTATAAAGATAAAGCAGCAATGACCGCAGTGATTAAAGACGTTTACACCTTGCTGCAAAGTAAGCGAAATCTGCGTTTTCATCTTAATTTAGATCCCTATGATGTATGAGATAAAATCATATCATTTTTTATTGTTTTCCCTTAAAATATAAAAGAATCGAGGTCGAATTATGTTGATTGAATTAATCGGAATGGATGCATATCGTGTGGGTGAAGTGAGTCGTTTGGTTCAACCCAAAATTCAAAAGAATGCAGCCTTTCAATCCTATCCGATTTTATTTTCTGGTTCCGAATCCTCACTTTATTACGATGGTGTTGATCAAAATACGTGGATTGTCGTCGTCAAACTTTATTTAGAAGAAGCACTTATTTCCTTTGCGACATCTTTACAAACCATGATTCTTGATGCCTTAAAGGAAGACACTATTCATGTGCAGTTTATTACCTTACCGCTCCCATCGACCGCACTACGCTTAGAGAAACATGAAGATTATCCACTTTATGTTTCGGAAAACAATGAAGAAAATGAAGAAAATATCATTCCCCAAGATATCTTTTTAGGCAATGCATTTGAGAAACATCAAGACCAGTTCGATGAACAGGAAAAGGTGAAAAATCCATTTTCTGATGATGAGGACGAGGCCAAACATTAATCATGTTGGAGTTAGTATTAACACGTAAAGTTTTAGAAAAGATCGTTTTTGAAAAACGACCTTTTTCGGATGCCCTAACTGAAGTTTTTTCGTCCGAAAATCTTGCAAGCTCACAGTTATCGTTAGTGCGTTCGCTTTCTAGTTGTACGCTCCATCATTATCGCTTGTTATTTCATCATGTGGATCGTTATTTTCCGATGTTAACGATTGAAGAAAAACTTTATTTAATGATTGCCGTTGGAAACAATGTTTTTATTAAGCGCATTGAAGCGAATATAATCTTTGACGCTTTACGTCACTTTTTAAAAAATGCCCATGTGAGTGAACTTGATAGTGAAACGTTTTGTGAAGCAAGTCAAGCTGGGAGTCCGCTCATTAATCCGGAATTAAAACCGAATTCACCGGAATACTTAGAACTTAAATTTAACACTCCTGCCTGGCTCATTAAAATGTGGACCAAGCATTTTGGCTTTCCCAATACCTTAAAAATATTGAACGCAAATAATAAACCTGTTGTGCAAGCATGCCGGGTGAATACCCAGCGAACGACGGTGGAAGAACTTACAAAAACGTATCCTTCCTTAACACCGGGCCCGATTCCCCACACCGTGATTTATGAAGGTCGTACCCCTTTGAAAAAAGAACGGTTTTTTCAAGAACATTTATTGTTCACCCAACGCCTTGCGGTAACGGAAATCATTAATCAAATTAATTTTGATAATGTCCATGGGCAGCTTTTGATTGTAGAATCACGTCCACAGGCACTTTACCTCGAAGTTCCTATTTTAACCCAAGGCCGGATTCCCCTTAATGTGGTGACCAATTCGATTGAGCGTAAATTAGCCATGCAAAAAGGCGTTCAAGAATTCGGATTACAATGGGTTACAGTTTATGAAGGTACTGCAGAAAATATGGTGACGCAAATTAGTCAACCTCAAGATATGGTACTCGTGGTTCCACAATGTTCAAAATTTGATTTAATTCGCTCTCTGCCTGATTTCTTTGTGCAATTTCAACAAGATGAATTAGATCCTTTAATCCATGAACAAACAACGATGTTACATCATGCCTCAACCTTTGTTGAACAAGGTGGATTACTTTTTTATGGGGTTAATACTTTGAATCAAAAAGAAGGAGCTTGGCTCATTAAGCAATTTTGTGAAACTCATCCTGAGTTTACCCTTGTTTTTGAAAAACAATATTTCCCGTTTGATACGTGGAAGACGGCACTCTATGTTGCAGCACTCCGTAAAAAGAAAGCAAAAGTTAACGATGCAGCAGGTGTATAATCTTACCTTTTCTTATGCGGGACAATGGCTTGTTGACCATGGTGTAAAAGCCATTCACGCCAAAGACCTTTATCGCTTTCTTTATAAGGATCAACCCTTAACCGCACCCTTACAAAAACTTCAAGACACCTTGAAAAAAGATACCTTTTCGATTCATACAAAACTTGTCTCCCAGGATGGAACGATTAAAGTTCTCTTTCAATTAGAGGATGGATACTTGATTGAAACGGTGTTAATGCGCTATAGCTTTGGCAATATTGTATGTGTGACCACTCAAGTCGGTTGTAACATTGGGTGTTCTTTTTGTGCCTCAGGGTTATTAAAACGTCAACGGCAAATTACAGCAGGCGAAATGATGATGCAAGTGAAGATGATGGATGCGATGCTTCAAGAGGAAGCCTCGACTTCCCATGTCACCCATGTGGTTTGTATGGGAACGGGAGAACCTTTTGATAATTATGATGAAGTCATTCGGTTTACCCAAATTTTAACGCACCCTCATGGTCTTGCGATTGCCCCTAAAAACATCACGATTTCTACGGCAGGGATCGTTCCTAAAATTCGCTTATTTGCCCAAGAAGCACTCCCTGTTCATTTAGCGATTTCCTTACATGCTCCGACCAATGAATTACGCACAAAAATTATGAAAATCAACCAAGCTTTTCCGCTTGAAAAACTCATGGACGCCGTAGATTTTTACTTGGCAAAAACGGGACGTCGCATCACCTTTGAATACATTTTAATTGCCGACCTCAACGACCAAATAGAACATGCAGATGCCTTAGCAACCTTGCTCGGTCAACGCGATTGTTATGTCAATCTGATTCCTTATAATGCCGTAATGGAAAATGATTATCGTCGTCCTAGTCAAGCGGCGATTTCTGCTTTTTTTGATCGCCTTATGCAACGAGGAATACTTTGTACCGTTCGCAAGGAACTAGGGCATGATATCGCATCAGCGTGTGGGCAGTTAAGGGCCCAACATCAACATGAAACTCAACGGTAGTTTTTTTGGTAAAACGGATGTCGGTCGCGTTCGCGTTTCCAACGAAGACCAAGTGTTTGTCGGTGTGAATAAACATCGCAATGTTTTGTTAGCCGTGGCGGATGGCATGGGAGGGCATGCGCGTGGCGATTTAGCCTCGAAATTAGCGATGCAATCGTTAACGAAAGGTTTTCAATCGACACTGGGGTTATTAACGGCAAAAACCGCAACATTATGGTTACGCTCCCAAATAATTGAGGCCAATCGCGCGATTTATAAAGAAGCACAACGTTCTTCATCCTTAAAAGAAATGGGAACAACGCTAGTGATTGCCTTAATTGTTCACAAACAACTGATTCTTGTAAACATTGGTGATTCTCGTGTTTATAGCTTTCATGAAGGACAATTAGCGTGTTTAACCCAAGATCAAACGTATGTTGATTATTTATATCGCCAAGGCAAAATTACGCTTGAAGAAATGAAAATTCATCCCCAACGACATGTTTTATTGAATGCGTTAGGTTTAAACACGACTGTTTCGTATGATTTACAAGTTGTTCCGTATGAAGGGCAACGTCTCATGGTATGTTCCGATGGACTTTACAACAATGTTTCCTTCACTGAAATCGCGTCTTTGATGGCAAGTTCGGATCCAACCCAACAAAAAGTAGAATCGTTAATTCGCCTTGCCAACGCTCATGGTGGAACAGATAATATTGCCGTGGGTATGTGGGAACCCCTATGATCATTCGCGAACAAGAAATTATCGATGAACGCTACCGCATCATTAAAGAATTAGGTGAAGGTGGTTTTGCCTATGTTTATCAAGCGGAAGATATTATTACAGGAAAAGAAGTTGCTTTAAAAATCATCAAAGAAAATGCTTTAAAATCCAAAGATAATTTAATTCGTTTTGAACGAGAAGCAAGAGCGTCTGCTTCGTTAAACCACCCCAATATTGTCAAAGTTGTCAATATCGGTTACCACCACGACTTGCCCTATATGGCTTCTGAACTTGTCAAAGGTAAAACCTTACGTGGCCAATTAGATGAACAAAAACGTTACAGTTTTCACCAAGCATGTCACATCATGGTTGAACTTTGTGAAGCGGTTCAATTTGCTCATAATGCCTTAGTCATTCATCGTGATATTAAACCAGATAATGTTTTTTTAACCCCTGATGAAACCGTTAAATTAGGTGATTTTGGGATTGCATTTTTTGAAAATTCACGACGCGTGACAAAAAGTCAGGTCATCATCGGCTCGGTTCATTATTTACCTCCAGAAGTAACAAACGGACAATCGCCCACGTTTAAAAGTGATATTTATTCACTAGGCATAACATTTTTTGAACTTATCACGGGTCGAGTTCCCTTTGAAGGTAATAATCAAATCAATGTGGCCATGATGCACATTAAAGAACGCTTTCCTTCTCCCCGTCAATTTGTAACCACCACGCCGAAAAGTCTTGAAAAAATTATTTTAAAAGCATGCCGAAAAAATCCTTTAGATCGTTATCGTTCGGTGTTAGATATGCAACGTGATATTCAAAGTTGCTTAGATGATCCTCAAAAACTACAACCACGAAAATCCTTTTGGTCTCGCTTTTTAGGATTGAAAACGCACGACGAATGAAAGCACGCATCGTCGCCCTTGATTTTGGTAAGTATCTGGTGGATATCGATGGGAATATTCGGTCGGTGCATCTCCCGAAAACGTTACGTTTAAAAAAGAAGCCCATTGTCGGCGATGTTATTACGCTGGATGAAACCCA
Source organism: Bacillota bacterium (assembly GCA_030834445.1). Lineage (GTDB taxonomy): Bacteria > Bacillota_I > Bacilli_A > RFN20 > CAG-826 > UBA970. The sequence continues at coordinate 226,285 of JAURFC010000001.1, read as the reverse complement.
CTCCCTTATACTTTCCATCGAGGAAAGAAAAACGTATTTAGCGCGACCAAGATTAGCGAATTTAGATCATTTGTTTATTGTTAATAGTCTTGTTGAGCCGCCATTTTCATTTAACTTGCTGATGATGTTTATGTGCTTTGCAACGTATCATCATATTCAAAAAACCATTCTCATTACCAAACTCGATAAAGCGTCTTTAACTCCGTATCAAGAAGCATTAGACTACTTACATTCCATTGGTGAAGATGTTGTTTTTGTGAATCGAAATCAAGAACAAGATCGCCAAAAACTCATTGAACGTATGCAGGGAAAAGTTGTTGCATTTGCCGGGCAAACCGGCGTCGGCAAATCTTCTTTAATTAACTTAATTAACCCTGATTTTCAACGACAAATTGGGAGTTACTCAGAAGCATTAGGACGCGGTCGACATGAAACAAAAGAAGTTAAAATGGTCCCCTTTCTTACAGGATACCTTGTCGATACTCCCGGATTTTCTTCCTTAGAGTTACCGATGTTAAAAAAAGAGCTTGCCCAAGATTTCCCTGGTTTTTCTGCCTACGTAGGGACATGTAAATTCGCAAATTGTCTTCATCTTGATGAACCAGGATGTACAATAAAGGCAGAAGTGAAAGCGGGTAAAATCCCAGTCTTTGTTTACGAAACGTACCAAAAATTGAGTGAGACATGTTTAGAAAGGAAACATTACGAATGAAATTACAACCTGGAATTGCACCGAGTATCTTAGCCGCGAATTTTTTGAAACTCGGGGAAAACATTCAGACCATGAAAGAGGAAGGGGTTTCGATGTTTCATTTTGATATCATGGATGGACATTTTGTTCCAAACCTTTCCTATGGGGCAAATATTGTTTCTCAAGTTAATGAGGCTTATTCCATTTTTTCCGATGTTCATTTAATGATTTCCAATCCTGAAAAATATCTTGATATGTTTATTCAAGCAGGGGCTAAATTGATTACGTTTCATGTTGAAGTCGTCGATGTTCCGCTCGGTAACAAACTTATTCATTATCTTAAAGGAAAAAACATTCTTGTAGGAATAAGTTTAAAACCTGGCACACCTGTAGAAGCACTTCAACCTTACTTATCATTGGTGGATCTTGTGTTAGTCATGTCCGTAGAACCAGGCTTTGGCGGCCAAGTTTTTATTGCTTCCGCACTAGAAAAAATTGCTTATCTTAAGGAGCAACGTCAACGCCATCAATGGCATTATTTAATTGAAGTGGACGGTGGGATTGATGATGTTTCTGGTCCACAATGCTTACAAGCCGGTGCCGATATCTTAGTTGCAGGTAGTTACTTATTTCAGAAAAAAGATCTTCATGATCGTCTGGTTAAATTAGGACATCATTCCTCATGATCATTGCCTTTGGCTGGGCATTTGTTTTAAGTGTATGTTTTCTAGGCGTCCTAGGTGTTCGAGAATATCAGCGTGAACATCGCGTTCGATTCCGTTGGCAAAATCAGTTTCTTTATGAACTTTTTGAGAATCGTTATTTTCACTTCTCTCCTGTTTTTTTCTTAAGTATCGTTGTCATCGCCAGCCTTGGAATCGGTTGGGTTCAACAAGCTTGGCAACGTTTTACTCCCGTACCTTTTCAATGGCTATGGATTCTTTTATTGCTATGGGTGATCGTTTGGAGTCTTCTTGCTTGGATTAAACCCCGTATGCTCCCTTGGTTTTTATTAATGCATATTATCATCCTTGTTTTGACGTGGATGATACTAGCCGTAGGAATATACGCAACGTATTTAGGTCCTTATGAAGCACTCCAACGTTTTTTACCATGGACCATGACGATCCAATGGTTATTCCAGTCTTTTTTACTCATCAATCCTCGTTTAAGAACGTGGTATCAACTTGAGCGAATTGAAGAAGAAAATAAAAAACCACGTGTACAGCGACCCAATTGGTTTGTGCTGGCGTATACGACGTGGTTGAGTTTAGCGAATGGATTGCTCTTTTTCGTCAGTTGGCTAATCGCGCTACTTATCGGGTAGCTTGATTTTTCATCAAACTGCGATAGGCACGGGCGGACATCTTCACAGATTTGGTCACACCGTTTTCCGTAATTTGATAGGTTTGTAAATTAACATTCCACGTACGACGTGTCGCACGTAAACTATGACTACGGGCATTTCCCGTCATGGGTCCTTTACCTGAAACTTTGCATACTCTTGCCATTTTGATCTCCTCCGACAACGTGTAGATAGTATCACGGATCCGAGAAATTCACAACATATTTTGCTTAATTATGCTAAAATACATTTAATTGATTTGGAATACGAAGGGCGTCCCTTCTTCTCACCCAAAATGTATCAATTCGTACCCTTGCGTTAAAAGGGTTTGAGTGTGCACGTTCACGTGTAAAGTAAGGTGGTACCGCGCTTAAAAGCGTCCTTCAAAATGGACGTTTTTTTATTGGAGGAAATGCAATGAATTACGATCACAAAAAAATCGAGCCGAAGTGGCAAGCCTATTGGGAAAAAGAGCAAATTTTTGTCACCGATGTCTATGATTTTTCAAAACCCAAATACTACATCCTGGATATGTTTCCTTATCCTTCTGCCCAAGGACTCCATGTTGGTCATCCTGAAGGCTATACGGCCACCGATATTATCGCCCGTATGAAACGGATGCAAGGGTATAACGTTTTGCATCCCATGGGGTGGGATGCGTTTGGCTTGCCTGCCGAGCAATACGCGTTAAAAACTAATAATCATCCTGCGGGATTTACTGAAAAAAATATCGCGAATATTAAAAAACAAATTCAAGCCCTTGGGTTTAGTTATGACTGGACGAAAGAACTTGCAACGACGGATCCGCAATATTACAAGTGGACGCAATGGATCTTTTTAAAATTTCTCGAAAAAGGTCTCGCTTATATTGATGAAAAACCCGTTAATTTTTGTCCGGCATTAGGAACAGTTTTATCCAATGAAGAAGTGATTGATGGAAAATCCGAAGTAGGTGGCTTCCCTGTCGAACGGCGATTAATGCGTCAATGGGTCCTAAAAATTACCGCCTATGCGGATTCCTTACTCGATGGACTTGACGGTTTAGACTGGCCCAAATCCACCTTGGATATGCAAAAAAACTGGATTGGGAAATCACAGGGAACTGAAGTCGATTTTCAAGTTGAAAAAACGTCAGAACAATTTACAGTCTTTACGACGCGGGCGGATACCTTGTATGGTGCTACGTATTGTGTCCTTGCTCCAGAACATCCCCTGGTCGATGTCATTGTGTCGGCTTCGCAACGTGATGCCATTGAAGCATACCGAAGAGTGGTTTCAACAAAATCTGATTTAGATCGAACCGAACTTAATAAAGAAAAAACAGGAGTATTTACGGGAGCTTATGCCATTAATCCAGTCAATCAAGCCCGATTACCCATTTGGGTCGCTGATTATGTTCTTTATGGTTATGGTACGGGTGCCGTCATGGCCGTTCCTGCCCATGATGAACGTGATTTTGCCTTTGCTAAAACGTATGATCTGCCGATAATTCCTGTTTTGGAAGGGTTTGATGGAAGCGCGGCGATGATTGATGATGCACCCCACATCGCCTCTGAAAACGCGAATGGGACGTTGATTGAAGATGCTCGACTAATCATCACAGAAAAACTGATTGCCACGCAACAAGGTCGCTGGAAAACCAATTATAAACTTCGGGATTGGTTGTTTTCGCGTCAACGTTATTGGGGAGAACCCATTCCGGTCATGTTTGAAAAAGAAACCGGAGAAATCGTTCCTGTTAGAGTGGATGAGCTACCCTTATTACTACCCGAATTAAAAGAGTTTAAACCAAGCGGTACGGGTGAATCTCCCTTAGTTCATGCAGGATCTTGGCTCGATGTTGTCCTTGATGGAAAACGGTATGTACGTGAAACAAACACCATGCCTCAATGGGCGGGAAGTTGCTGGTATTATATTCGTTATTTAGATCCCAAAAATGACACGACAATCGCGGATGAAAAACTCCTTAAACATTGGTTACCCGTGGATCTTTATGTGGGGGGTGCTGAGCATGCTGTCTTGCATTTACTTTATGCTCGGTTCTATCATAAATTTTTATTTGACCTAGAGGTTGTTACGACCCAAGAACCCTTTAAAAAACTTTTTCATCAAGGCATGATTTTAGGTGAAAACGGAGAAAAAATGTCAAAATCTCGCGGAAATGTTGTCAACCCTGATGAAATTATCGATCAATTTGGTGCCGATACGTTACGTCTTTATGAAATGTTTATGGGACCCCTTGAAGCGTCACTTCCTTGGTCCAATAGTGGGCTAGAAGGGGCACGGCGATTTCTAGACCGTGTCTATCGCCTCATGGTAGCTCCAGATTATCAATCCCTTCAACAAGACGCAAATGATCAATCGTTGGATTTTGCGTATCATACCCTTGTAAAAAAAGTTACGCTTGATTTTGAAAATTTACAAATGAATACGGCGATTTCGCAAATGATGATTTTCATTAATGAAGCATATAAGGCACCCTCGATATATCGTCCATATCTAAAAGGTTTTATTCAATTATTTTCGTGTGTTGCTCCCCATCTTGGCGAAGAATTATGGTCGCTTTTAGGATTTGAGGGAACGCTCGCCTTTTCACCTTGGCCGACCTATGATGAAACGAAACTCATTCAATCGACGCTCTCGATTGCAGTCAGCTTAAATGGAAAATTTAAGGTGGCGATTGAAGTTGAAAATGGTTTAAGTGATGAAGCGGTTCAAACCGTGATTCAAGCAAAACCTGAAGTGCAAAAATATCTTGAGGGTAAAACCATTAAAAAAGTAATTGTCGTTAAAAATAAATTAGTAAATTTTATCGTCATTTAGTGCCGATAGTTTATACTTACACTAGCATCATACTTGGTAACAAGATGAGAGCGGAGGTACTATGGTTTTAGTCTTAGATATTGGCAATACTGCCTTAAGCTTTGCAACCTATGAAAACGAAAAGCGAACTGCTTTTTTTACCGTTCTTACCGAACATAATTTATCCGAAGATGAATTTACAATAAAATTACAACCGATGCTCTCGCGGTATTGTTTAACCTTGCCAGAAGCAATTTTCATCAGTAGTGTTGTGCCCTCAATCACCCCGATGATGGTAACGATTTTAACCGCACTCCTTCACAAAAAACCGGTTGTTTTTTCCAAAGGTTTTAAGACAGGACTACCCATACAAATTGACCATCCTAGCGAACTTGGGAGTGATCTAGTTGTCGATGGGGTTCAAGCGATGAACCGCTATGGCTATCCCTGTATCATTGCAGATTTAGGGACGGCAACAAAACTCATCGGTATTGATCAACACGGTCGTTTGATTGGCGTTAGTATTCTTCCTGGGTTTATGATTTCCTATCAAGCACTCATTGGAAAAGCGTCTCAACTCATGGATATTCCCTTAAAACGACCCACAAAAATTCTTGGAAAAAACACCCCTGATTCAATTACATCAGGTGTAATTTTGGGTCATGAAGCGATGGTCTTTAATCTCATGAATGGAATTGAAAAAGAAATGGGTTATCCATGCAAAAAAATTATGACGGGAGGGTACAGTCATTATTTTAACGATCATCTACCTAGCGATGTTCAATGGGATCCTTTTTTAAATGTTGATGGTTTATTCACAATTTATCAAAAAAACAAGGAGTTATTTTTATGAATCAACGTCTTTTTGTGATGTCGTTTAATGCAATGCTGACGGCCATTTTGCTTTTAATGGGACTGATACCTTCCTTAGGCTTTATTACGATTAATCCTGCGGTATCCTTTACCATCATGCACATTCCTGTCCTTGTCGGTGCATTTTTATTTGGCTGGCGAGGGGGATTATATTATGGTTTTTTATTTGGCTTTCTTTCGTTTTGGCAAGCCAGTGCCAATCCAACGGGAATTCTCGATCCCTTCTTTCAAAACCCATTAATTTCCATTACCCCACGCCTCATGTTTGGTCTCCTGGCGGGAATCGGATTTACTTTGATTCAAACGTTACTAAAAACAGTTTGGATTCAACGAAGTGTACTAGCCATGTTTGCAGCGATTTTTACCGTAATGCATACCTTGCTTGTTTTAGGCATCATGGGATTATTACAAGGACAAAATGTGCTTGAAGCGCTCGCCGGCATTGGCTTTAATGAAACGTATTGGACGTTTATTCTTTTGGTGCTCAGCCTCAATGGCATTTGGGAAGCCCTCATCGCTTTTTTCTTACTGCCTACGCTTGCGGTTGCATCCTCGAAAATTCCGAGCATTCGTCGTATAATTAACGCAAGGAGATAACGTGATGAAAACCCCATTTCAAACTTATGCAGAACCTTATTTTGAGGAAGCGATTCGTCAATTAAGTTCCTGGATTCAAATTAATTCCATTCACGATGAAAAAACGATTGGTAAAAAGAAACCTTATGGTGAAGGCGTTTATCAAGCATTACAGTTTATCGGAAAACTTGCTGAAAAAGAAGGATTCAAAGTCGATTATTGTGATGGTCATGCAACAGAAATTACCATTGGAAATGGCCCACTCATTGGTGTGTATGCGCACGCGGATGTCGTTCCCGTTGCCGAAGGATGGATTCATCCCCCTTTTGGTGGTGTGATTGAAAATGAAAAAATGTATGGTCGAGGGACCTCAGATGATAAAGGTCCTGCCCTAGCAGCATTTTATGCTTTAAAACTCTTGAAAGATCATTCCCTCATTGAGGGTTATCAAGTGCGGCTTGTCATTGGTGGTAATGAAGAAAAAGGCAGCGGTTGCTTAAAATATTACTTCCATCAATTAAAAAAACCTTACCCGGAAAGTGGGTTTACCCCCGATGGTAATTTTCCGTTAATCTACGGAGAAAAAGGGATTGCTAATTATGAAATTTCTGGAAAAGTAGCCTGGCCCTCGATTCATGAAATTCGGGCTGGCATTGTGGCCAACTCCGTGATTGATGAAGCGACGGCTGTTATTGATCGCTATGATCGTATTGAACCGATCTTGCGAGCCACTAAACTTCCCTATTCGGTTAAGCATGAAGGAAAAACCACAACCATCACCTTGTTTGGAAAAGCGGCTCATGGGTCCTTACCGCAATTGGGTGTGAATGCCGGTACGAAACTATTAGGCGTGTTAGCGCGTATTTATCCTTTCCCCGAACTCGTGAGGATTGCGCAACAATACAGTCAATTTAACGGGAAAAAACTCGGTCAATATTATCGCAGTAAACTCCTTCATGAAACAACGCTGAATGTGGGTTTAATTCACTTAATCAAAGGAAAATTTTCATTAATCGCCAATTATCGATATCCTGAAACCGTCTCCTTTGATACCGTTGCCCAAGGCGTTAAGACCATTACACCCAAACCACTTTCGTTCCAGGCGTTAATGGTATCAGAACCGTTATTGATGCAACCTGATTCACCCATGATTCAAACCTTATTAAATGCGTATCAAGAAGAAACCGGTGATAAGAAAACCCCAATGGTGACCATTGGTGGTGGAACGTATGCAAAAGAAGCAAAAAATACCGTTGCCTTTGGCAGTAAATTTCCTGGAAAAGAAGACTTTATTCACGAAAACGATGAAAAAATCGATTTAGAAGACTTCACGCGTAGTATTAGTATTTATGCACGTGCGATGGCAGATTTAGGTCGCATGCATGCGCTTAAAAAATAAACCTTGGGCCAAGCCTCTTATTGCTGAAAACGCCTCACGAATTACCCAAGACGATCATCCTTTTGTCGTCCTACATGCCAGCCATGCTCATTTGGAAATTGGTATGGGAAAAGGCGATTTTATCGTAGGAAAAGCATCGCTAAACCCGCATATTTATTATTATGGGATTGAACGGGCGACTACCGTTTTTGCCTTTGCACTTAAAAAGGTTCTTGAACATGAACTTCCGAATGTTCATTTACTCTTAGGCGATTTTGCAAAATTTTCCTTAACGATGAAAGATGAAACCTTTCAAACCATTTATTTAAATTTTTCTGATCCATGGCCGAAATTACGTCACCATAAACGACGTTTAACAGCCATCGGTAATTTAGAAAAAATCACACGGATTCTTCAAGCATCAGGGTTACTCATCATGAAGACAGATAATCATGATTTGTTCGCGTTTACCCTGAAAAATTTAGCACTTTTTCCATATGATATAATATTCGTGCAAGAACCGTATGATTCGGTAGAAGACGGGGACGTTGCCACGGAATATGAGCGATACTTTCGCGATAGAGGAGAACCGATTTATCGGTTGATAGCAAAAAAACGATGAATTACTTAACAAAAAAAGAATTATCTTGGTTTAAAACACTTTCAGAAAAAAATGCCATTTCCGGTCAAGAAAATGAAGTTGCTGCATTTTTAAAGCGACATTTTGAAGCAAAAAATCTCCCCATTATTACCGATGCTTTAGGTTCTATTTTTGCGGTTAAAAAATCCAAAAACCCTCATGCATTAAAAGTGATGATCATGGGCCATATGGATGAGATTGGTTTTATCGTCAGCAAAATTGAAGACAACGGGATGCTGCGCTTATTGCCAATTGGAGGTATCAATCCGTTAACGTTAACCTCCCAACGTATGCGCGTAAAAACTACGCAAAAAACATACGTGATTGGTGCCATAGATGCAACACCACCCCATTTACTTGGCGCAGGTTCACCACCCATTCCTCGCGTGGAAGATGTTTACCTTGATGTGGGATTATCTTCAAAAAAAGCTGTTCTTGAAGCGGGAATTCAACTCGGGGCGATGGTAACCTTTGATGCACCTTTTCAAACCTTAGCAGGCGGTCAACGCATTTTAGGAAAAGCGTTTGATAATCGCTACAGTCTTGTGATGGGACTTTCCATTCTTGACGCGTTAGAAAGCAAAGACTTACCTTATGATCTTTATGTAGGTGCCTCGGTCCAAGAAGAAGTCGGTTTACGAGGTGCACAAACCATGACCCATCGTATTCATCCGGATTTTGCGATTGTGTTAGATTGCTCACCGGCACGCGATAGTAGCGGAAAACCGGATGAACTCGGTCAGTTAGGGCAAGGCGTCTTATTGCGGTATTTAGATCGTTCCATGGTAGCACGTCCTACGTTGTTAGCTTATCAAGAAAAAATGGCGAAACGCGCGCGCGTACCTTTTCAATATTTTGATTCTCCAGGGGGGACCGATGCGGGAGCGGTTCATAAATCCAACGCGGGTGTGATGACGTTAACGCACTGTATCGTCGCACGAAGTATTCATTCTCCGTCCACTATTCTTGATACCTATGATTTTTTTGCCAGTAAGAAAACCTTGCTCACCATGTTAAAAGATTTTTCTATCACTCGATTTGAACAACTTCAACGTGAGGATCGTTAAATGTACGCGCTCGTTCAACCTCGTCACTTTTCCCAATGGTTGTTTTTGATCTATCAACAAACGAAAACAGCTGATCGTGTTGAAGTTCATCGCGGGCATCAGCTGTTGTACTGTCAGAATCAATTGATTGGCATCAATATTCCATGGAATGAAACGTTAAATGAAAAATTTTCACTTCAACCTGGCATCGTACGAAAAATCAATGAGGACTTACTCGCCTACTTAGAAACAGAACTTGAAGGCATTGCCTTACCATCCCCTCTTCGACCCTTTTCCTCTGGATTTATCAAAGGGAGACTCACACAAAAAGAAGAACATCCTGATTCGGACCACTTATTCGTGTGTCAAGTTAACTTGGGTACGTTCACCCGACAAATCGTGACAAATTCAGCCACCGTCAGCGTAGGTAGTGGTGTGGTCGTTGCCGTAGATGGTGCGCTCATGAATGATGGTTCAATGATGGAAACCACCATGATGCTAAAACAAAAAACCGAAGGCATGTTTTGTTCACAAAAAACACTCGGGATCGAACCCGTTACACAAGCGGGTGTGATGTTGCAAGCGTGGAACGATAAAGAATTAGGAGAAGACTTTTATGCTACAACCAGAAGTTGAATTAAAAAAGGCGGGCAAAATGAAACGTTTAACGAACGAAACGTTTCAGTTTTCTTCCTCGTTAAAAGCAGGATTTTATACGGCGAATTATTTTTTAAAAACCCGAAAAATTGTTGAGCAATTTCTTCCTAATCAACGCGTCTATATGCAATTTTTTCAATGGCAAAATGATTTAATTGCATGTGGCATTGATGAAGCAATTGCCTTAATTCATACGTGTGCGCGTCATCCCGAAGATTTAGTTATTCATGCCCTTCATGACGGAGATCCATTAAACGGTAAAGAACCCATCTTAACCATTGAAGGTCGTTATGAAGATTTTGGATTTTTAGAATCCACGATTGATGGTATTTTGTCACGAAGGACTTCCGTCGCTTCCAATACTCGTGATGTATTAAAAGTGGCGAATGGAAAACCGGTGTTTTCCATGGCGGATCGTCAAGATGATTATCACACCCAAGCGGGTGATGGCTATGCGAGTTATGTTTCAGGCATTCAAAAAGTAAGTACGGATGCTCAAGGATCGTGGTGGGGTGGTAAAGGGATGGGGACAATGCCGCATGCTCTGATCCAAATGTGCCAAGGTGATATCGTTAAAGCAGCTACGTTATATCATCAAACGTTTCCGAATGAAAAAATTACGGCCCTCGTGGACTACACCAATGATGTAATCACGGAGTCCTTAAAAGTCGCACACGCATTTCCGAAAGACCTTGGCGCTGTGCGAGTCGATACGTCGCAAAGTTTAATCGATGCCTACTTTACCCGGCATCCTGAAGCCATTCAAGGCGATGTTCATGGCGTGAATCCGCCGCTCATTAAAGCGTTACGAAATGCCTTAAATGAAAATGGTTTTCACCATGTAAAAATTATTGTAAGTTCGGGTTTTAATCCTGAAAAAATTGCTCGATTTGAACGCGAAAATACCCCGGTTGATTTGTATGGTGTGGGGTTGTACTTAGTGACATTACGCACGAACTTTACCGGAGACCTTGTCATGCTGAACGGTGAAGATCAAGCAAAATTTGGTCGAAAAAAACTCGATAGTCATCGATTAGAACGCGTTTTATTCCCTCTTTAACAAGTATTAACTTCCAAGCATTAGTAGTGGAATGTAAAATATTTTCATTTATAATGTAAGAAATTTCAGTATGGAGGATGATTTCATGAAAAACATGAAAGATCGCGTCACAATTTATGAAGTTGCCGTTGCTTCTGGGGTTTCTCTAGCGACAGTGTCACGCGTCATCAATAATAATTCGAATGTCACTGCAAAAACAAAAAAAAGGGTTGAGGAAACGATTGCACGTCTTGGGTATAAACCATCTCGTCTTGCACAAGCACTTGCAACGAATAAAACAACCAACATCGGTATTGTGATTCCAAGTGCAAACTATGTGTATATCGCCAACATGTTAAACGGAATGACGGATGAAGCAAAAACACTCGGATACCAATTAACTTTATTCGTAACGAATAAATCCAAAGAAGATGCTCTACAAGTCGTTGAAAAAGTGATTACATCCCATGTGGATGGTGCGATTATTTTTGATGATGAACTCGATCAATCGGATATTGCAAAACTCTCAAGTTACAAAATTCCCCTAGTCGTTGTTAATAATGAAGTACAAGGTGAAAAATTAGCTTCCATTCATTTTGACTATGAAGAAAAAGTGCGAGAAGTAACCGCAAAGTATATGAAAACGGGTGGCAAAAAGATGTATTTCTTACATTTACATCATTCAGGTCGCTTACTTGAACGCATTGAACGAGCATTTATTGAATCCCACATTCAAGCAGGAAAAAATTATGGAGTCTTTTCGGTCGAAGATTCTTATCGCCAAACGTATGCCGATTTCTTAGAAATATTTAAGTCCACTCGATCAGGTTATTTTTTAGCCTATCGCGATTCTTTAGCAGCCGCGGTGATTAATGCGGCGCTTGATTCTGGTTTGCGGGTTCCCGAAGATGTTGAGGTTCTTTCGTTAATCGGCACCAAATACGCTTCAATTATTCGGCCACAATTAACGAGTTTACACATTGATCTCAAAGATGTCGGGTCAACCACGGTCACAATGCTTTCAAAATTCTTAAATGATGAAGACGTCGAACAAGACAAAACCTTTGATTCAACATTTGTAAAACGCGATTCAACGATTTAAAAGGAAAACGATTATGCATATTATTGATGAACTCACGTGGCGAGGCTTAATTAAGGATACATCCAATCGTGAAGAATTAACGTCGATTTTATCCAAACCAACAACCATTTATTGTGGTTTTGATCCTTCGGCAACCTCGATGCACTTAGGTAATTTCGTGCCGATTTCGGTTTTAATGCGACTTCAACGCGCAGGTCACCGCATTATTGCCCTTGTCGGGGGTGCCACAGGGATGATTGGGGATCCCTCCGGAAAAAATAAAGAACGTAATTTACTCGATAAAACGACCTTGGCGACCAATACGTCCTTGATTCAAAAACAACTCACCCGTTTTTTAGATTTCTCTGATCCCAAAAAAGGCGTGGTCTTAAACAATTACGATTGGTTAGGAAAGCTTTCGATGATTGATTATTTAAGAGATTTTGGAAAATATTTCCCGATTAATGTCATGTTAGCCAAAGATGTTGTCGCCAATCGTCTTGAAAATGGATTATCTTACACCGAATTTTCTTACATGATGCTTCAATCGATTGATTTTTATCATTTATACCAAGAAGAACAGTGCCAAATTCAGTTTGGCGGTTCCGATCAATGGGGAAATTTAACGAGTGGGTTAGAACTCATTCGGAAGGCGACAGATAAACCCGTTCCTGCCGCTGTTTTTACCACGCCACTGATTACGCGAAGTGATGGTAAAAAGTTTGGTAAATCCGAAGATGGCGCGCTGTTTTTAGATACGCAATTAACGAGCCCTTATACGCTTTATCAATACTTCTATAATGTCAGTGACACCGATGCGATTCGCTATTTAGAAATCTTTTCGTTCCTTGATCAAGCGTCTATCCGTGCAATACAAGTAGAACATGAACAAAAATTAGGACAACGCATTGGGCAAAAAGCACTCGCAGAACAATTAGTCACACTTATTCATGGGGAGGAAGGTCTCAAAGAAGCGCAAGCGTTAACCCATGTCTTTTTTACGGGCGCCTTTCAAACCTTATCTCAAACCCAACTAACCGCCGTCTTTGCGGATAAAATGATTCAAGTCGATGACACCCTTCCTTTAGAAGATATGCTTGTGAGTATTGGTGCTGCTAGCAGTAAACGCGAAGCACGAGAATTTATTCAAGGGAACTCCATTCAGATTAATGGTGAGGTGATAAACACACTCGGACAATCTCTACAACACCTCTCGAGTTTACATGGAGCATATTACGTTATTCGTCGCGGTAAGAAACAATATTACTGTGTAACCGTAAAATAAAAAAAACTTGGAGGAAACTCCAAGTTTTTCTTTGATCGATGACAATGAACCGATTACAAGAGTCGGTTGTAGTATTCAACGATTTGGGCTTCGTTAATGTCTTGGGATAATTCGTTACGTTCAGGGAAGCGTACGAATGATCCTTCCATTTTTTCTTTGTTCACAGACACATAGGCAACCGTGCCTGCAATGTTTTCAAGGCTGGCTTTGATGGCCACTAAACCTTTACTTTTTTCATTGACGGCGATAACATCATTGATCGCGCATAAGTAGCTTGGGATATCCAATTTACTGCCATTGACCGTGATGTGACCATGGTTGACGAGTTGACGGGCAGCTTTACGGGTTTTAGCAAAACCTAAACGGAAGACAAGATTGTCTAAGCGTGATTCAAGAATTTGCATAAAGCGGGTGCCAGTAACTTCTTTACTCTTGACTGCGAGTAAGAATAAACGACGGAATTGACGTTCATTGACGCCATACGTAAAACGAAGTTTTTGTTTTTCTAAAAGTTGTTTACCGTATTCCGAAGGTTTTTTCTTGCGGCTGTTTCCATGTTGGCCTGGGCCATAAGGACGGCGGGCAAGTTCCTTTCCGGTTTCTAACGTAGAAAAACCTAAACGACGTGAACGTTTCCAATCAGATCCACGAAATCTCATGTAGGGATTCCTCCTTTCTTGATTGCACAATAAAGCGAGGTGTACCTTCCAACCTTCGGGTGCTTAACTTCACGGTTCGCCTTTAAGCTAAGGTTACTGCGTTTAAGTAGGTGTTAAGCGTCAGACAAGGCGTAGGTGCATGCTTTCAATGCTTTATAAATATAACGAATTCCTTAGAAAACGTCAATGTTTTTAATTTTAACGAGTCGTTCAGCGTTTCGTTTTTTGATGTGCTATATTAAGGTTAATCATTATGTTATTCATTAAAAAACCGTATGTAGAACTTGAGCGTAAACTCCTCGCTGCCCAACAACTTTTTGATGTGGAAGGCGATGTGATGTTTCAACGCTTAGGATTTATCTCCAAACATAATTTAGAGTTATTCACGCATTTTGAAGCTATTCGTAAGTCCCAAGAACTCATTCATCAATCGTTAATCCCGAAGGCCAAAGACCAATTAAAACAATTAAAGATGTACATGGATAAACGCGCAAGTTCAGAGTTTACGTCGCATTATGAACCGACAAAAATTACGTTGGATTTATGCACATCGAGTATTAAAAAGTATGTGGAAGAATTAAAAAAAATCATGCAACCGGAAATGGCAATGAAAGCCAAAATTGCGGAAACCAAAGACCATATTCGTGGGTTAAGGGTCATGTATTTTAAATTTGCCCATCAACTCGTTTATCTCGAAGCCAAATTTACATTTGCCTTTCAACAATTTGATGAAAAGATGCTACAAATTGAAGGGTGGCTCGATACAGGCAATTATGATGATATCGACCTCCAACTCACCAAAATTCGTAAAATTTGTCTCAAACTCATGGAAGTGATGGAAAGTTTACCTCCGTTATGTTCCTACATGGCTACGGTCATTCCCGAAAAAGCCGCCGCCTTGAAAAAAGCAGCAGAAGACATGGGAAAACAAGGTTACCCCATTCATCATTTACTCGTGTATGACACCTTGCAAAAAGTCGAGTTTGAAAAAGAAAATCTTGATCGTAAATTACAACAATTTGAAATTTTAGGGTTAGAACCTGCGTTTAAAAACATCATTGAACGCCTTGATGCATTTTATCCGCTCTTTGAAAAAGAAAAAGCCGCCAAACAAATGGTGGAAGCGGATTATGAAACAACCTACCAACGCGGAAATGATTTAGAAAAACGTCTCGCTAAACTCAACGCGGATTTGCCGCGGATTAAAAAGCATTATGTCCTTGAAGATTCGCGTCTTGCCTCCATCGAAGTCATTCAACGTGATATTAGTGAACTCAATCGGATTAAACGTGGACTCGACACTTTAGTTTTATCGGGAACCAAACAACCTTATACATTGCAACTGGCAAAAATTCGCACGCTGAATACCTTGGCCGATGATGTGGATGAAAAAATTGAAGCCTTTTCCCAGTACATGCTCAGTTTGAAGAAACAAGCGATGGAAGCCTTTCAAAAAGCACAAGCGTTATTTCAACGGTATAAATCACTCGAACAACAATGGCAAGCGTTTTATTTACCGAAATGGTATGGTCCCTTTGAGGCCACCTTTACCTTACTTTATGAACGATTGAACACGATTACCGAAGCGTTACAACAGCTCCCAATCAACATGAATATCGTTGATGAAAATCTTCGCTACTTACAGGAAGAAGGTGAGCCGTTTATCCAACAACTTGAAAAAGATTATCGCGATGCTTTACAAGCAGAACAAGCCTTATTGAAAGCGAATCAAGATCGCCACCGAACGTCCGATCATCAACGGTTTATGAGTTTAGCTGAAGCCAAGTTTTTTGAAGGACGCTTCCAAGAAGTCTTCCAAGATATTCAACAACTCCTAAAAAAGATGCCGGATGACCCGAGCCAACAAAAGCATAAAAAAACCCGAGGTTAATCTCGGGTTTTCAATGCATGATGTAACAGGCAAAACTAGGCAAGATTTTTCTTGGCCGTTTCAACGAGTTGTTGGAACGACGCGGCATCTTGAATTGCTAATTCAGAAAGCATTTTACGATTGACATCAATGCCAGCTTTCTTTAAACCAAACATGAATTGGCTGTAGCTTAAATCAAACGGACGAACGGCCGCATTAATCCGTTTAATCCATAATTTACGGAAGTCGGATTTGACTTGTTTACGGTCACGATACGCATATTGTTGCGCTTTCATGACGGCTTGCTTGGCTGTACGGAAAAGCGTTGAACGAGCGCCAAAATAACCTTCGGCTTCTTTTAAGACACGTTTACGACGGGCGCGGGTAACGGTACCACCTTTAACTCTCATGGTTGATTCTCCTTAAATACTTAATAAAGACTTAATACGTTTGTAATCGGATTCAGAAATAACCCGAGTTTTACGTAAGTGACGTTTTTGTTTAGTTGTCTTACGGGGGGCAAGGTGACCCGTGTAGGCAGATTTGCGAACGAGTTGACCGTTCTTTTTAACTTTGACGCGTTTCATTAACGCGCGTTTGGATTTTAATTTGTATCCTTTAGCCATTGTGATGGACTCCTTTACTTTTTAACGGTTGAACTAAGCACGGCAATGAGCAATTTACCTTCAAGTTCCGGTTTCTTTTCGACTTGGGATAAATCTTGGACGAGATCAATGAAGCGTTGAATCGTTTCAACCCCGAGATCTTGGTGCGCCATTTGGCGTCCGCGGAAGCGTAGCGCCACTTTGACTTTATGACCTTCTTGGAAGAATTCACGGGCACGTTTGACTTTCACCATTAAGTCGTGTTCCCCAATTTGTGGACTGAGTTGCACTTCTTTAATGTCGATGATTTGTTGATTCTTTTTGGCTTCTTTCGCTTTCTTTTGTTGTTCGAAGCGATACTTACCGTAATCCAGGATTTTACAAACAGGTGGTCGGGCTTGCGGGGCAACACATAATAAATCTAATCCTTGCTGCTCAGCCATTTGATTGGCTTGTAAACTCGACATTACCCCTAATTGTTTTCCCTCGCGATCAATTACGAGCACTTGGGGAAAACGAATTTGTTGGTTAATCAGGTCGGAAGGACCTTTGGAATTCGGTTTAACGGGAATATTGTAATAGGCTATATGCTCATCCTCCTTGTGTAAAAAAAGGGCGCGCGAGCGTCCTTTTATGATAGAAAAGAATTTCTAGCATGAACCCAAACTGAGACAGAATCGGGTGAGAAGCGGACGCCTCTGCTTTCTAATTTACCTGAATACTATACCATAGGTAGAAGAAATGTCAATTAATCCAATCGTAATTGTAAGATGGCATCGATTTCTTGACGAATTAAGGTCACAAATTCATCCAGCGAAACCGTGACTTGTTTTTCTTCGCCATAGCGACGATAGGTGACGAGGCGTTGATCGCGTTCTTTATCCCCAATGACGATGGAGAAGGGAATTTTTTCAACTTGAGCTTGACGAATGCGATAACCAAGTTTTTCTGGACTTTCATCTTTTTCCACACGAATACCTGCTGCTTTTAACACAGCTTCAACCTCGTGGGTATAGACGGCATGGAAGTCAAGATGCACCGGAAGAAGTTTGATTTGAACCGGGGCTAACCAGGTGGGGAATGCACCGGCGTAATGTTCAATCAAAATACCGATAAAGCGTTCTAAAGAACCATAGACCACGCGGTGTAACATGATGGGACGAACTTTTTCATTTTTTTCATTGATATACGTTAAATCAAACCGTTCGGGATTGTTCATATCGAGTTGCACCGTCCCACATTGCCAGGTACGCCCCACCGAATCTTTAAGTTTGAAATCGAGCTTGGGTCCGTAAAAGGCACCATCGCCGGGATTAACAGTAAAGGTTTTCCCCATCGCCGTTAACGCATCCCCTAATGCTTTTTCGGAAGCTTCCCATGTCGCAAGACTTCCGATGTATTTTTCTTCCGGACGGGTTGATAAATACACATCATATTCAAGATGGAATACGTTTGTGTAGAAGAAGTCAAACAAGCGAACGATGCGTTGGACTTCCTCAGCGAGTTGTTCCGGCGTGCAATAAATATGAGCATCATCTTGGGTGAAATTACGGACTCGGAATAACCCTGATAACGCCCCAGAGGCTTCATGACGGTGGACGTTACCAAGTTCACCCATACGAATAGGTAAGTCTTTATAGGAATAAAATCCATTTTTATAAACGAGCATACTCCCCGGGCAATTCATGGGTTTAATCGCGAATTCACGATCGTCGACTTCTGATACATACATGTTTTCTTTATAGTTGTGCCAGTGACCAGAGGTTTCCCACAATTCTTTGGAAAGCATGGTGGGCGTTTGCACGAGTTGATAACCCGCTTGACGGTGAATGGTCATCCAAAAGTTTTCTAGCGTTTTTCTTACTTGCATTCCTTTATCAAGCCAGAAAGGAAAACCTGGTCCAAAATCCGACATCATAAATAAACCAAGTTCTTTGCCTAATTTTCGGTGATCGCGTTTTTTCCGTTCTTCGAGTAAATGAAGGTGGTTTGCTAAATCACTGGCCGAGAAAAAAGCCGTGCCATAAATACGGGTTAATTGTTTGTTTTTACTGTCACCTCGCCAGTACGCACCCGCAGTGGTAAGCAATTTAAAATGTTGATTATAACTTGTATTGGGAAAATGAGGTCCTAAACATAAATCCGTAAAATCACCTTGAGAGTAGATGGAAATGGTGCCTTCAAGGGCTTGAATGAGTTCGGTTTTGTACGGGTCATGTTTAAAGCGTTTTAAGGCTTCTTCTTTGCTAATTTCTTGCCGCGTAATGGGGAATGCTTTCTTGGCAAGTTCGTGCATCGTCGCTTCGATTTGAGGAAAATCTTCTTCCGAAAGCGGATGAGGTAGGTCCATATCGTAATAAAAACCTTCCTCAATCGCTGGACCTACCCCAAAGAGTGTTCCTGGATACAGTTGCGTAATCGCTTGGGCAAGAAGATGGGAAGCATCATGACGAAGCATCATCAACGCCCGAAGATCTTTTTCGGTAATCAGTTGAATCGAACCATCGTGAGGGACGGGCCAATGAAGATCATAAAGTTGCTCATCAAGGGCATAAGCAAGAACCCGTTTTGCTAGGTTTGGAGAGATGCTGGAGGCGACATCAAAACCTGTTGTGCCGGGGGCAAACGTTTTGGACTGACCATCAGGGAACATGAGTGTTGGCATATTTTTTCTCCTTGAAATAAAAAAACACCCTCGATAAGGACGCGGGTGTGCGTGGTACCACCTTAATTTCGTATCCGTACGGATACGCTTCAAGCCTCTTAACGCGAGGTCACGATTGAATTGAGTTTCAATAGCTCCGAAGGGGTAATGAAGGGACAAACCATAAAAGAGTTTTCATCACGGCGACTCTTTCTTTCTTGAAGGATGGCACCTTCACCATGGCTTCATCATGGCTAACTTTTATTATAAAGACTTGGTCGATTGTGTCAATGAAAAGCCAAGATAAGCCGCACCTAAAATCCCTGCATCTTGGCCTAATTGGGCGATGACCAGTTCCCGATTGGGTAATAACGCTTTAAAGTCATGGAAGAAGTAGGCTTCATTACGCATCACCCCGCCGGAAAAAACATAAATGTCCGGTTGAAAATACGTATCGATATAAAGGAGGGTGTGTTTCATGATGGCAAGCCAGGTATCATAAACAGGTTTTGTTTCTGGTTTTTTCATCGCGACAAGTTGCCAAAAGGTTCGTGAGGAATCTACCGTTAAACCATGATCTTTCGCTAATGCAACAATGCCGGTCCCACTACCCCGTTGTTCGAGTTCGATAAAGCGACCTTGATACGGGACGAGCATATGCCCGATTTCTTCCGAACTAAAGGTTAATTCATGATTGCGAACAAACGCCCCACCAATCCCGGTAGAAATTGTCATAAAATACGTCGAAGGTCGTGCTTTACCATACCCTAAATTCGCTTCAGCTAATGCCGCCATGACGGCGTCATTACGAATAAAAACCGGTTTGTGAAATTGAGTTTCAAGATACGTTTTTAAGGGGACATCGGTAATTTTGATGTTCGGTAAAATGGCAATATGTTCTTGACTATCCACCCGACCCGGAACCCCAATGGATAAAGCAAGGACTTCGGGAAAATGATGTTCAAACCGGCGAATCGCGTCTGCAACTTGTTGAAGAAAAGCCTGTTTATCTCCGACAAGGGTGTCAACAATATGAATCGCCTCAATTTGATACGACGCATTGACGAGCGCTACGCGACAATTCGTTCCACCAATATCTAATGCAATGATATAGCTCATAACGTGGTTTGATTAAGTTCTTTTAAGGTGAGAATTTTCATGAAGTTGGTGGAACCTACGCCCGTAGGAACTCCGCCTGCGAGTAAAATATGGGCACCAGGTTTTAACCCGAGTTGCCGTGCTTTTAAAATGGCAAAGGCTTCCATTTCCTCAATAAATTGCGGTAAAGAAGATGCATAGTAACTGTAAACACCCCAAACTAAACCTAATGAAAGCACGGTTTCTTTACGATCACTAATTGCAATAATTGGACAATACGGACGGGCTTTGGCAATACGTCGGGCCGCTCCCCCCGTTTCGGTAAACGTAACTATGGCATCGGCATTAATTAAAAAGGCAGTATTGGCAACCGAGTTCGCGATGGCGTCAGAATTAACTTTGCGAGAATTTTCAAAGGCTTGGGATGACATTTGAACGTAATTTAATTCTTTTTCCATGGTGGCGGCAATGTTTGCTTGCATTGCGGTGGCTTCAATGGGGTATTTACCAGAAGCAGATTCTGCAGAGAGCATGACGGCATCGGTGGACTCTAAGATAGCGTTTGCGACATCACTCACTTCCGCGCGAGTGGGACGGGGCATGCTCACCATACTATCGAGCATTTGGGTAGCGGTAATGACCGGTTTACCCACTTTTCGGCACATCGTAATAATGCGTTTTTGTACAATTGGCACTTGTTCGGCAGCAATTTCCACACCGAGATCGCCACGCGCGACCATGATACCATCGGCGACATCTAAAATTTCTTCTAAATTCGAGACGCCTTCTGGGTTTTCAATTTTCGCAATCACTTGGATGTTAGGCTTCCCATATTTGGCGAGAATCGCTTTAATATCTAATACATCTTGACGACGACGCGTAAAGCTAGCCGCGATGTAATCAACATTATGCTCACATCCGAATTTTAAGTCGGCTTCATCTTGTTCGGAAATAAACGGCATCGATAAACGCGCAAACGGTGCGTTGAGTCCTTTGCGATTTTTAATTGTATGCGAATTCATCGCTTTGCATACTAATTCATTGGTTTTAGAATCTTTTTCGATGATTTTCAAGGCGAGGTTGCCATCATCAATTTTTAACGCATCGCCGACTTTGACATCATCAAACAATCCCGGATAGGAAACTGAAAAGCGTATGGCATTGCCTAACAGGGGTGTCATGGAAACACGAACGAGGGCATCTTGTTCGATAAAGGCAGCGCCTTCTTCAAATTGACCCACGCGAATTTCTGGACCTCGTGAATCAAGAATCACAGGAATGTGAATGCCGTGTTCTTGTTCCACGCGACGGGCCAAGTTGATTTTTTCAAGATGGGAAGCGTAATCACCATGCGAAAAGTTAACACGCATGACGTTCATCCCTGCTTCAATCAATTTCAAAAAGGTCGGGTAGTCATGGGATGCGGGACCAATGGTCGCGACAATTTTTGTTTTTTTATCAATTCGAAACTGCATACGTTTTCCTCATTTCACGCGGTCGATGACACCGACAATATGGTCTGCGGGTTGACGTGGAAGCGTGAGGGCTTCATCGATATCAAGATCAATTAACGTGTTTCCACGAACCCCAATACAACGACTGGATTTTCCAAGATTAAGGCAGTGAATGGCATAATCTCCCATTCGCGTGGCAAGAATACGATCAAAAGCAGAAGGAGAACCGCCGCGTTGGATGCGACCTAACACTTCGGTGCGCACTTCAAAACCGGTTTTTGCGGCAATTAAGGTTGCAAGTTCATTCAAATCAAATAACTTTTCACTGACAATCATCATCGCATGGTTTTTTGAGGAGTCTTTTTGAAATTTTAAGCGCGCGATTACGTCATCCATCGGGAGAAGATGTTCACTGGAAATGACAAGCTCTGCTCCACAGGCTAAACCAGCATGCACAGCTAAATCACCGGAGCGATTCCCCATGACTTCAATGATGGAACAGCGTTGATGGGAGAATGTCGTATCCCGTAATTTATCGACCGCTTGAACAATGGTATTCAGGGTTGTATCAAAACCAATCGTATAATCCGTGGAGGCAATATCATTATCAATCGTGCCTGGTAATCCAATACAGTTTATGCCACGTTGCGAGAGATCTTTTGCGCCACGATATGTCCCATCGCCACCAATGACGACAAGGGCATCAATTCCAAAACGTTTAAGTTGTTCGATGGCGTTGAGTTGGACTGATTCTTTGACAAATTCGGGTAAACGGGCTGATCGAAGAATGGTACCACCGCGATTAATTGTCTGTGAGACAAACGAACGGTCAACTTGCTCGATTTGACCTGCGACAAGACCTCGATAGCCATTGTAAATAGCAAACATACGGTGCCCATCGCGAAGGCCGGAACGAATAACGGCGCGAATGGCTGCATTCATACCTGGGGAATCTCCACCCGAGGTGAGAATACCAATCCCTAAAGATTTTTTTATTTGTTTTTCCATACATTCAAAGCTTTCTTCGTGTGTTCATCTAATTTTTTAGGATTTGTGAGGTGGGTGGAACGTTCATCATGCTTTTGCCCTCGAGGAATGGTGGATAAATAATCCACGTGACCAAACGCATGGGTTAATAATGCTTCTACGGAAGCATAATCAAACATCTTGCAGGAGAAAATATCAAACCAAACCTGATGGGTTTTTAAATCTTGGTGAATCGATAAATGCGATTCGGCAATCATAACGATGCTCGATAAAAATTGGGGATTTTGATAACGATCTAAAAGCGAAAAACTTCGAGTAATTGGCGTCATCCCAATGTCGGCGATGAGACCTTCTAAAAACCGGTTAGCTTCTTCAAGACTTAAATTACGTTGTGGATTAAAACGTGCTAAAACGTGAGGCCCAAATACCTCGTTAGAATTAAATTTTTCGGATTTAACAGGACGATTACGTTGTACAGAAAAAGAACGAGACAATGCTTGATTGAACGGTAAAAAGGTTTGAAAAACTTGCGTAACTTGTTCTTTATCAAGTGGATCTTGACTAAAAATATCAACAAAATAAACACTGCGAAGGGGAAACGTATGAATGGTAGCATGTCCACCCTTAAGAAAGATGAAACTCGATAAACCATCATCAACGGGCACTAAACCATAGTCATAAGGGAGTAAAAAGGCAGGGGAAATAGGAGTTAAATGAAGTTCTAATAAAATACGATTCAATGTTTCATTCACAAAGTCCGCTTGACCAAGGGGCAAGGATGCGGAGACACCATAACCATCTAACATGTAATGTGTCATACTTTTTATTCGCATTAATCGTATCAAAACATCCCATTGATTTCAATGAAAACTTCTCAATTTTAACTAGGAAAAGTGAAAGAAAATGTGGTATGATTTATAATCAATATTATGGTACAAATACGTTCCAAAGATTTTTATGAAATTCGCCAAAAATCGATTATTTCGGATTTGGATGATCGCTTTTTAGTGTTACTCTATCAACCTTTTATTGGGGTGGAAGCAACGGCACTTTATCTAACCTTAAAAGTACATGAAACGATGCAAACGTTTGGTGACCTTTCACCGATTGACCATTTATTAACGTTAACGGACTTAAATTTGACGCAATTACATCATGCTCGTAGCCGTTTAGAAGCGGTTGGATTACTGCAAACCCATCGTCAAAAACTCGGTGAACAAGCGTCGTTTTCCTTTCTTCTATACGCACCAAAATCGGTTGCAGAATTTTTTGCAGATCCGCTCTTGTCAGGAATGTTAGCCATACAAATTGGTGAAAAAGCCACCCAACAAATCAAGGATGTTTATTTACAACCCATCGAGGAAAAGACCACAGAAAATGTTTCTGCCTCATTTGGTGAAGTGTTTCACCCCAACCTCGATAATCCCTTGTTTGCAACCGCATCAACAAGTGGACTTTTAGGACGAAAAACGTCTTCGATTCGTAAACCTTTTGATCAAGTCAGTTTCCTTGAACACCTCCGCCAAATGGATGTACCCGTCACCGTCTTTGAACCGCACATGAAAACGTTAATTGATTATGCGACGCTGTATGGTCTTGATGAATTAGCATTAAGTGAACTTTTACTTGCACCCCATGTGACTAATTTGATGACAGGAGACATCCAATTTGAAGAACTTGGACGTCTTGCTTCCTTAGAAAAACGTCTCCCCTTTGTCCGTCAACGTCAACAAAAGAAACTCTTAAAAGCGACATCCGACCGTACGGTGGATATCAATGAGATGGAAACCTTATCTCCGTATGAGTTTTTACAAAAAAAACAACATGGAGCAACCCCTTCTGCTCCGGATTTAAAACTCGTATCGGAACTTTATTTTTCGATGCATTTACCGTATCCGGTCATCAATGCCCTAATCGATCATGTTTTAAGAACCCATGAAAACACCCTACCGAAAACCATTACCTTGAAAATTGCTGCCTCTTTAGGACGCGAACATCTTGAACATGCGATTGATACGCTTGATTACATTGCAAAAGTAGAAAATCAATGGAAAAAATCGTATAAATCATCACCAAAACCGAATGCTACGACACCACCAAAACCTCAAGATTCCCCAATCGATGATGCCGAGCTAGAAGCTCGCTTGAAGGCACTCAAATGAAAAAGATTGACGCTCAAAATGTCATGCTTGAGGATGGTGATCAAGCCATTCAACGTGCGATTGAATCATTAAAAAAAGATGCTTATATTCAATCCGTGATGCAATCTCTTTCGTTGACAAATCGAGAAATTGAACAACATCTTTCAACTTTGCTTACCATGCAAGAAAACCACCAAGAAATCGCTCAATGTGAATATCAAAAATCATGCATTAAACCCGCTGGCCATTATGAAGTCGCGTTGAAAAGGAACGCAGTGGGATTCCTTGAACGTTACATGCGTCCTTGCCCTATGCTTGTTTCCCAACTGAATGTCAATCAGTCGTTACTTTATGCAGATTTTCCTGATACGTGGAAAGATGGCAATCTTTTCTCGGAAGTCAGTCAACGTCATCATCGAAAAGAATTAGGGCAAACATTAGCCCGCTACCTTATCAATTTCCCCCAATATCGTCATCAAAATGCCTTTATTTATGGACCATCCCGCACCGGAAAATCTTTTTCACTAGCGACGTTTGCCTATAAATTTGCACTCAATGAGATTGGAACCATTGGGATGATTGATGTGGCGAAACGGGCAAATGATTGGTTAACGATGAAACAAGACGAACCCGAAGCGTTTGCGCGGGAATGGACACGCCTTCTCAAACTCGATGTCCTCATTCTTGATCGGCTAGGTGATGAAACATCCCTTGATAAAACACGTGATTTTTTATGGTTACCCTTATTACAACAACGCCTTCATAATCAAAAAGCAACTTTGATTATTTCAAGTTTTTCATTAGAAGATCTTCTTGTTTTATACGCTATTTTCCCGAGTCAAAAACCGAAGGCAAAACAACTTATTTCGCTACTGGAGTCGTTTGAAAACCACCATTATCTTGCCCCGGCAACGCCGTTATAAGATCCTGATACCATTGATGAATGGAAGCTAGGAAGTCTTCAAGACGGTCGTTGTTTTCAAAAACATGGTCGATAAAAGGGCGATATTTAAACCAGTCATTACGTTCATTTAATAAAAGGTAGGGTTCAAGATCATTCATCGGGTAACGTTTTTGTAATCGGTCTTGCAAGGTTTCTTGACTCGTTTCTACGGCGATAATCGTGTCGCAATAGACATCGGCATCGCTTTGAAATAAAAGAGGGATTTCAATGGCAACAACACCTTTTTGTTTTTGTAACCACGTATCGATTTGCTTTAATACCAACGGATGCAACCATGCTTCGAGTTTTTTGGCATGTTGAACATCACGAATCAGCCATGCTAAAAGTTTTTGAGAATCCACGTTTTTATCTTTAATCACATCATGACCTATCAAACGTTGAAGTTGCGTTTGAATCGTTCTTTTTTGGTAGAGTTTTTTGACGATCGCATCAGCGGATAAGGTGGCAAGACCTTTTGAGGCTAATTGGTTTAATAACGTAGTTTTTCCACTCGCCATCGACCCTGTAATCCCAATGACATACGGATAGCGTGGATCATGTTGACAACGTGGACAAAAATGGGTTCCTCGCCCTCCCACCGTGATGCGGGCGATCCGATGCTGACATCGTGAACACGGTTGACCCGTTCGCTGATACGCTTGAATTTTTAATACGAATCGGCCATCAATGTTTTCCCCCGATGCATAACTACGAATTCGCGTGCCCCCATCGGCAATCGCATCGTTTAAAATGCGTTGACTGTGATCGAGAATCGCATCAATCTGATGGTCCGATATGCGAGAGCCTAGGGTTAAGGGATGAATACGGGCCGCAAATAAGGTTTCATCGACATAAATATTTCCCAAACCACTCAAAATGGTTTGATCAAGAAGAATTGATTTAATCGGACGCTGAGAACGTTGAATACGTGGATAAAAGGCCTTACGGTCGTGAATATCAAAAGGTTCGGGTCCTAACTGATGTAAACAGGGTAAGGATTCATAGTGCGACGTTTCAACGGCTTCAAAGGTGCCAAACTTTCGCACATCTTCATAATCAAACCGGCGCCCATCTTGAAAATAAAATGACACATGCGCAAATTTTGAGATTGGCAGATGTGCCTCATTTTTTTCAACATATTTTCCTTCCATTCTGAGATGGGAAACCAGGGTCCAACCATGATCAAAATGAATGAGAATGTATTTTCCTCGTCGGGTAACATCGTGAATGGAGTGACTTTCAAAGGTTGTTTTAAAAAACGGAATGGTTCCTTTTACCATCGAAGGCACGCGCCACGCTGAACGGATTAAACGCGCAGAAACAATACGTTTTCTTAAGAGGCGAACAACAGTTTCTACTTCCGGTAATTCTGGCATTTATTTCACCGCGTACCACGAAGAAGCATAACTACCTTCGACTTTTAACCGGACCTGCATCGGTAACGCTTTTTCCATTAAGTCTTGAAGTTTTGGCATGAGTTCATCGCGTTCATCTTCGTGACATTTAAATAAGATTTCATCATGAATGGTGGCAATCATTTTTGTTTGATAACCGCCTTTTTCTAAAAAGGCATCAATTTGGATCATCGCAAGTTTTAATAAATCGGCTGCCGTTCCTTGAATCGGGGCATTCATCGCCGCGCGCTTCGCAAATTCTCGGGCTTGAAAATTTCCTTTAATATCGCGTAAGTACCGACGTCTTCCGAGCAAGGTAGATACATATTGTTGGTTTTGCAAGGTTGTGAGAGTTATCTCATTAAATTGTTTCAATTCCGGATACGCTTCATAAAATTGTTGAATGAGTTGACTCGCTTCTTGAGGGGCAATATTCAACTGATCGGCAAGCCCCCAGGAAGAGATGCCGTAAATAATACCAAAGTTCACCGCTTTGGCTTGCCGACGCATCGCGGAAGTAACGGTGCCTCCTTGGGCAAAAAGCCGTTGGGCCGTCGTTGTATGGATATCAAGATCGGCGGAAAAATCATCGATTAACGCTTGGCACTTGGATAATTCAGCAAGAATGCGTAATTCGATTTGGGAATAGTCAAACGATAAGAAGCACCATGGTTTTTCATAATAAAAGGCTTCACGTATGCGCTTGGTTTCATCATCCTTGACGGAAATATTTTGAATATTCGGATCAAAGGAAGATAGGCGTCCGGTGGTCGTTTGCACTTGGTTATAGAGAGGATGTAGCTTTCCATCTTCGTATTGGTGAGAAGGTAAGGAGGCAACATAGGTAGATAAAAATTTGGCATATTTACGGTAGTCTAATAACGATCCAACGACAGGATGGTGGTCGATCAGTCCTTTTAAAACATCGACACTCGTTGACCCTTTTTTATAATTGGGGAGTTTGAGTTCATCAAATAACCACTCGGATACTTGTTTGGGAGAATCATAATTAACGGAATGTGTGGTGTAAGTATCCATGGATGCTTTCAGGGATTGAATTTTTTCATGTAACTCTTTTTCCATCGAAGCAAGCAGATGAATATCTAAAGGAATACCTTCGATTTCCATTTTTGCAAGCACACGTGCGAGTGGAAATTCGATGTTAAAGACAATGGTTTCAAGTGCTTTTTCTTGAAGTTCCGCTCGCAACGATTTTTCCATTGCAGGTAAGGTCATCGCCATTTGCACCGCTTGAATAAGTTCATCGTCCTCTAAATCAACACCGACATTAAAAAAGATTTGTTTACGTTGTAACGAAGGCGTTTCATCCAAGGTGAGTGTGGCCAGTTGCACATCAAAATGGAGGCCCTCAAGTGAACATTGATGGCGCATGGCATCGACATAAAGACGCTTGCTATCATAGGTTGTTTTTAAGACATTTGCATCGGCGAGCAGAGAACGCCAACGGGGATTTTCCCACGGGTTTTTGATGACATACGCCGTTTGTAGATCGTAAAGGACATAACCCTGATCAGGTTGGCGATAATAATTGGTCGCTTGTCCGATGGGAACGATAAAAACAGTTCCATCCTGGATGTCAGGACACGTCGCAAAATCGGCATAGGACCATGTTTTCTTTTCAACCACCGCGGGGGTGAGAAAACGATCGGTTAATGACCGCATATCATAGGTTTGAATGAATCGTTTCAGTAACGGATCGGAGACACCTTGAAACCGTGTTTCTTCAAGACCAAAGGGAAGTTCCATGGTGGTATGAATGATGGCGAGTTCTTTGGAAAGGATTCCCAAGTCACGATGTTCTTGTAAGGAGATAGCGAGTTTACCACTCATCGTAGGTGCAGCGGCTAAAATGGCATTTAAATCGCCAAATTGTTGGAGTAATTTTACGGCGGTTTTGTCGCCGATGCCAGGAATACCAGGAATATTATCACTTGCATCCCCGACAAGACCCTTATAATCGGGGACTTGGGCGGGGGTAATGCCAAAGTCTTCCTCGACTTTTTCCGGTGTCATCGCTAAAATATCACTGACACCTTTTTTAATGAGTTTGACGGTAATGCCCGGTTGACATAATTGTAAAAAATCGCGGTCGGAGGTAAAGATTTCCACCTCATATCCTTCTTGTTTGGCGCGAATCGCCATCGTTCCGGCCACATCATCCCCTTCAAATCCATCTTGTTCAAAGGTGAAAAGTTGCAAAGCTTTTAAGAGTTCACGGGCAATCGGAAATTGTTGGATTAAATCGTCGGGAACCGGTTTTCGATGAGCTTTATACGATTCGAGTTGTTCGTGACGAAACGTTTTTTTGCCGGTGTCAAAGGCAACAAGGACGTGTAATTCATCGTGTTCAGGTAAGGGAAATAAAAGCTTATGAATCATATTGGCGAAAACATAGACAGCATTGGTTGGAATACCTGCTTTGTTGGTTAACGGTTGGGCACTTCCATAGATGGACGCATAATAAGCACGAAACAATAACGAGTTTCCATCAATCAAAATCATTTTTTTCATGGTTGTGCCTCTTTGAGTTGATCGAGCAATAACGTGTTCGGTTTTTCTTGGTCTTTTCGCCCTGTCACCATTACAATACGTCCCCTTTCTAAGATGTGGGAAACGGTCTCATACAAACGCGGAAACACAATGGCTTCAAGCGATCCTGATTCATCATAGAGCGTCATAAATGCCATCGTTTGTCCGGATTTAGTTTGGATAATTCGGCGTTGTTTAATAATGCCACCCGTGGCTAATAAGGTTTGTGTGGATGTGGTGGCAATGACCGCTTGAATCGATTGAAGGGAGGGAAAATCGGCAGGTGGAGTAAAGCGGGCTAAGACGGATTGGGAAAGGAAATGGTCGAGGACATCAAGTTCACGTTCGATATTTTCTAAGGCCACATCCTCGGCCTCGACATACGGCATTTTCGGAAGTGCATCTGTAGGAAGTAATCCTAAACTTTCGTCCAAGAAGGTACTGGCCACGGCAGCATTTTTCATTGCATTAGGAATGGTGGCTCGTAAGCTAGCCCGACTGACATGGAAGCCATCACACGCGCCGGCATCAATGAGCGCGAGAACCGTTTGAGCGGTAATTTTATGATTGTACATGCGCGTTACAAAATCAAAAAAATCGTCAAAGGGTTTTCGTGAGGCTTCTTTTTCAATCAATTTTGCTATGTCGCGTGCGACCCCTTTAATTAGGGTTAATGGGGCTAATAACGTGCCTTTTTTTAAGGTGAACCGGGAGGTAGGGGTCAATAAACTCGGGGAATGAATCGGAATTTTTAACGCGCGAATCTCTTCAAGATATTGGGAAAGCTTTTCATCGTGACCGAGGCTCACTTGATTAAGCAAGGTGGCAAAGAAAGCATGCGGATAATATGTTTTTAAATAAAGCATGTGATAGGAAATAACAGCATAAGCAACGGAGTGTGATTTATTAAAACCATAATCCGCAAATTTAAAAATATGATTATAGACACTTAAGGCATGGTCTTCTTTATAGCCTTGACTGACTGCCCCGCGAAGAAAGGCGTCTTTCAAATTCTTCATCGATTCATTATCTTTTTTGGCGATTGCGCGTCGGAAATCATCCGCTTTTGAAAGTGAAAAGCCAGCCATTTTTTGGGCAATTTGCATGATTTGTTCTTGATAGACGATAATGCCATAGGTCGGTGCAAGAATGGGATTCAATTGCGGATCAAGGGTGGTAATCGGTTCCGCCCCTTTTTTTCGAAGCGCATAACTTTGAATATTGTCCATCGGACCAGGACGGTAAAGGGCTAATAAACTTACTAGGTCATTAAACGAAGAAGGTTGAATGGTTTGAATCGCGCGATTCATGCCCGGAGATTCGAGTTGAAAAATCCCCATGGTTAATCCTTTTTGTAACGTTTCAAACACTGCTTGATCATCATATAAAATTGTGGATAAATCCAAGGATATATCTTCTAATGCAAGCATGCGTAAGGTTTGTTGAATAAACGTTAAATTGCGTAAACCTAAAATATCAATTTTTAAGTATCCTTGATTTTCAAGGGCACTCATCTCGTATTGACTCACGAAAAATTGCCCATTAAATAACGTAGGAATCGATTCTTGAAGTGGTTCGTCATTTAAAATTACCCCGGCAGGATGCATGCCGGATTGGCGAACAAATCCTTCGATCTTATGGGCTAATTTGATAATTTCAGCACATTCAGAGTCCGTTTCAAATAAGGTGCGTAGGGCTTTGCTTTGTTTGTAAGCCGTTTTTAAGTCCACTTTTCCATCGCCAAGCGTTTTACTAATTAAATCCACAGAATTTTGAGAAAAGCCATAGACACGACCGATATCACGAACCGCTTGTTTGGCTTGAATCGTTTGGAACGTAATAATATTCGCGACACGATCTTGCCCGTATTTTTGACGGAGATAATCGACAATTTTTTCACGATCGACATCGGCAATATCAATATCGATATCAGGCATCGTTTTTCGAGAAGGATTTAAAAATCGTTCAAAAAGAAGGTGATGAGGAATCGGATCAATATCGGTAATGCCTAACGCATACGCGACAAGACTTCCTGGCGCAGAACCACGACCCGGTCCAACGGGGATATGTTCCCGTTTGGCATAGTGAACAAAGTCTGCGACAATTAAAAAGTAATCAGAAAAACCGAGTTGCTCAATGATGGTTAATTCTTCATCCAATCGTTCAAGATACGTTAAATTACTAAAGTCAATCGGGCGATTTTGTAAACCCTCGATGGCTTTTTCTCGTAAGAGATCTTCGCCTTTTTGTGAAGGGTCAAAACGAATGAGTTTTCCACGTTTGCTTTCAAATTCCACATGGCATTGACTGGCAATCCACATGGTCTGCGCACATTCATCATCGTTATAACTAACCGCAATTTGTTCGGGGGTTGGCATTGAAGCAGTTCCGGTTTTTTCCTTGATGGATAACGTTTCACCGCGACTAATGGTCCCAAGAATCTCTACCACCAGTGCATCCTGAGGTTTGGCATAAAGAATATGGGGAAATGCGACTAGACCATATGTATATTTTTGAGCGAAATCACGATAAAGTTGAATCGTTTCATTGGGAACTTGATGGACCATCGGTAAACCAATAAACACATGTTTTAAACCCGATGTGATGGTGGCAAGACGGCGTGATAATTGCCCATCTTGGATGTCAAAAGCATCGGATAAATGGGGGGAGAGTACGACAATACCGTCTTCGCCTAAAGAAGCAAAATCAATGGATTTGGTTTCATGTTGGAGGGACGATGAGGTATGAACTAACCACCGATAGCCTACTTCATTTTTTGCAAAGACCGTCCATAAAAATCCCTCATGAAGGATGTCCATCCCAAAAATGGGGTTGATTTGGTAACGTTTGGTTAATTGTTGAAATTCGGGAAAGCCAAATAAGACGTGACGATCGGTTAGACCGACACTTTGAAATTGTCGTTGTTTACACGTTGAAATAAGGCGGTCAATCGTAAAACCACTCGATAAAAAGGAATAAGAAGAGTAAATGTGTAAAGGAATAAACAAGGGACCATCCTCATTAGCGTTATTGTAGCATAAAGGGCATCCAATTGCCCGATAATAATTGAGAGACTAAAGTAATTTTTCGAGGGCTTTTATTAATTTCGGTAACTGCGTAATCGTCGCAAGTTTTGCGCCACTTGCTTGCGGGTGGCCACCGCCTTCAAAAGCACGGGCGACTTCGTTAATGGAAACCGCTTTAGAACGAATGGAAACACGCCAAACATTGGCTTCTTTGTCTTCGGAAATCGAACACCAAATATGCACGTCTTTGATATTGGCAAATATATTGACATTATCTTTGCCCCGTTGGGCGACGATGCCTAAGTCGACTTGTTCTTGATGGGAAAGGGTGTAATAGGCAACCCCTTTTTTACTCACTTTATAATGCGATAAAATATGAGCGGTTACGTTGAGATCTTGTAATGTTTTTTCATACATTTTTAAATAAACATCTTGGTTCGCATTAATGCCGGTTTCTAGTAAGCGTTGTGCAATTGCAAACGTTTGCGGTGAGGTTGAACTATACATAAAGCGACCACTGTCTCCAGCTATCCCTGAAAAGAGGAAGACGGCGGCTTCTTTGGATAATTTGTAGCGTTTCCCAAAACTTTGAATCATCACCATAATCAGTTCACTTGCGGCACACGTTGAGGTGTCGACAAGAACGACATTCCCGTACGGTTCATGATTGGGGTGGTGATCAATCTTAATGACTTCCGCCGCTTTCGCATAACGGTCATCGTCAATTCGGGCCGTATTTGCGGTATCCACGACAATTGCTAACGTTTGTTCATCAAAAAAAGTGTTTGGTACTTTTTCCATTTTGGGATAAAGATCATCGCGGAAAAACCCTTGATCTTTCCCGACAACTTTAATGGTCTTTTTCGGGAAATTATCACGCAACCAAGTGGCAAGACCCCATTGCGTTCCTAAGGCATCAAAATCAGGAATTTGATGACGAAATACGACTATTTTTGGGTACTTTTTAATCTTTTTTAAAATCGTTTTATAGAGGGCTTTTTGATTCATAGTTAGGCTCCTTTGCCAAGGTGATACGTATCACGAATGATCATGATTTCTTCATTCGTGGGAATCACCCATACCTCGACTTGACTTGAGGCTGTTGATATTTTTGTGGTTTTACCACGGGTTTTCATATTCAATTCACGATCGAAATCAATACCAAGTGCATCTTTGACTTCATCAAGAATGAGTTGACGATAAAATCCTGAATTTTCACCGATGCCAGCAGAAAAAATAACGGCATTTGCCGAATGCAAACGAACATGATATTGTCCGATAAAATCGGCAATACGACGCACAAAGAGTTGGTTGGCAAGTTGCGCACGTTCATTCCCGGCAAGATGAGCTTCTTCTAAATCGCGAGAATCGGATGTCATCCCTGAAACACCAAGTAAACCGCTTTGTTTATTCAGCATTGCGTAAACATTTTCATGGGTTTCATTGAGTTTCAATGCCGCAAAGTGAAGAATGGAAGGATCGATATCGCCGGTGCGTGTGCCCATCATAATGCCACCGAGGGGGGTTAAACCCATCGAGGTTGCGACGACTTTTTGATCTTTAATGGCTGCTAGGCTTGCCCCCGAACCGATATGACATGTGATGACTTTTTGCGGGGATAACGTGGAATGTTTCGCAAGCTCTTGAACGAGATATTGATGCGAGGTTCCATGAAATCCATAGCGACGTAAGTCAAATTGGGTCGACCATTGGTATGGAATAGGATACAAATAATCTTGTGGCGCCATCGTTTGATGGAAGGCAGTATCAAATACAGCTACATGAGGAATCGAAGGTAAAACTTTATAAAAGGCAAAATAACCTTGGAGATTGGGACGATTATGAAGGGGAGCAAAGGGAATTAAACTCTCGATTTTTTCCACGACTTCGGGGGTAAATAAAACACTTCCAGAAAAGTATTTTCCTCCTTGAACAACTCGGTGGCCAACCCCAGCAATTACATCATACAAAGGAATAACCTTCGTATCGAGTAAGGCTTTTAAAAGAAGTTGAACACCCACTTCATGGTTAGGAATCGGGGTTTCAAGTTGGTATTTTTGATCGGCGTATTTTAAGGAAAACTCTCCCATGCTTTGTCCGATGCGATCGGCCATTCCCGAGCATACTAGTGTTTCTTCCGGCATGGTGTAAAGTTTAAATTTAAGACTGCTACTTCCTGCATTCACGGCAATATAAATTGATTTATTTTTCATACGTTCCTCATTATAAAGAATTTCTCCCTCAATTCATAGAAAGAAAATGAAAAAATGAATGAAAAAAGAGACGATTCAAAAAAAAGAACTTATCGTATAATAAAGGCGTGAATTTAACCGAATTTTACCAACATTTTTTTTGGGAAGGATCGTTTGATGCGCATCAATATTTTGGCACTCATCCTCATCAAGTAGGTCAAAAGAAAGGGTATGTATTTCGCGTCTTCGCTCCCAATGCAACTGATGTCAGTGTTGTTGGCGACTTTAACGGTTGGCAAGAAGGAAAACATCATGCCAAAAAAGTCCATGATTATGGTATTTATGAAGTGTTTATACCCCAAGCAAAACCGCATCATCGTTATAAATTTGCCTTTACCAATGCTCATGGGGTTCGCGTGCAAAAAGCTGATCCTTACGCCCGCTATTCGGAAGTACGTCCGTTAACCGCATCGATTGTCACTGCGTCTTCCTCTTTTGCATGGGACGATGAAGAATTTTTAAAGCATCGGACACGGGGCTATGATCGACCCATTTCCATCTATGAAGTCCACCTTGGTTCATGGAATAAAGACGAAAAAAATCAATTTCTATCGTATGAAGCGATGGAAAAAGAACTCATTCCCTATGTGCTCAGACATGGTTTTACGCACATCGAAATAATGCCACTCACGCAATATCCCTTTGATGGTTCGTGGGGGTATCAAGCGACAGGTTTTACCGCGCTTGATTCTCGTTATGGCTCAATTGATGCTTTTAAACATTTTGTGAATGCATGCCACCAAGCCGGTATTGGTATCATTCTTGATTATGTGGTGGTCCATTTCGCAAGTGATGGCTTTGGTCTCATTGAATTTGATGGCACCAAACTCTATGAATATTTCGATCCCCAAAAAACGTATTCTCAATGGGGATCACCTCAATTTGATTTAGGGCGATTTGTTTCGCGCTCCCTCTTATTTAGTGGCATTCGTATGTTTGTCGATGAATTTCATGTGGATGGTATTCGGATTGATGCAGTTAGTAATATGGTGTATTGGGATGGTAATCAAGACAAAGGGCTTAATTTGGGTGGTATCTCGTTTTTGAAACAACTGAATCAATATATTCATACCCATTATCCTTCGGTGATGATGATTGCCGAAGATTCCACCTCTTTCCCGGGCGTTACCCGCCCCGTTGAAGAGGGAGGATTAGGGTTTGATTACAAATGGGATATGGGGTGGATGAATGACACCTTGAAATATTATGGTTTAGATGATGTTTATAAATATTATGATCATCATAAACTTACGTTTTCCATGCACTATTTTTATGCGGAACGCTTCCTTCTCCCTTTATCTCATGATGAAGTCGTTCACGGAAAAGGGACGATTCTAAATAAAATGCACGGAGATTACGACACGAAATTTGAACGGGTTAAAAACCTTTACACGTATCAAATGACACACCCCGGGAAAAAGCTTAATTTTATGGGCAATGAACTCGCATCCTTTGATGAATGGAATGAAAACAAAGGGTTACCATGGTTCTTTTTAGACTTTCCTAAACATGTGGCAATTCAATCTTTCTTGCGCGATTTAAATCAAGTTTATCGGGATCATCCTGCCCTTTATCAAGGGGATAGTGATCCGCAATCCTTCCGTTGGATTATGGTCGACAATGCTTTTGATAGTGTCTTTGTCTTTCAACGAAAAGTTTACAATTCTACGCTTGTTATGGTTTTCAACATGAAAGGAAATTACTATAATGAGTATGTATTACATGGGTGTGAACCAGGAACGTATGTTGAGATCCTGAACTCCACGCATGCCCAATACGGAGGTTATCATGTGCTCAATGACAAGCCGATTGTTGTGAGCGACCATCGATTAAACTTACGGATTGGATCTCACGCCGCGATTATCTTAAAAAAATTGGAATCACCCACGAAGGAGTAACGTATGTTTACCTCAAAAGCGAAATTTAAAGAAATTTTTTCACAACGACTCGAAAGTAAGTTCGGTCGTACGATTGCCGATAGCCACGTCACGGAACGGTATGAAATTCTTGGTCATATGATTCGGGATTATGCGGGGCAAAATTTAAAGCGTCTTCGTAAAATCGATAACGCCAATCAACCCCTTCAACTCATTTACTTTTCCATGGAGTTTCTCATGGGGCGACTCATGAAAAGTAACCTTCACAATTTAGGAATTTATGATGTCACCAAAGAAGGACTTGCAGAACTTGGTTTATCTCTCGATGAACTCATGGAACTTGAATCTGATGCAGGATTAGGCAATGGTGGCTTAGGTCGCCTTGCCGCGTGCTTTCTTGATTCTATTGCCTCGCTTGGTTATGCCGGTCACGGGAATACCATTCGTTATGACTATGGTTTTTTCAAACAAAAAATTGTCAATGGAAAACAAATTGAAGTGCCGGATATTTGGCTCAAAAATGGCAACGTTTGGGAAGTAAAAAACCTCAAACATGCCGTCGATGTCAAATTTTATGGTCAAGCTGAAACGTACCTTAAACCGGATGGGGGTTATGCGATTCGCACTGTGAATGCCCTCAATGTTCGTGCTGTTCCTTATGATATGGCTATTGTCGGTTACCGAAATGGTATTACGAATAATTTACGGCTTTGGGCGGCAGAACCCACGGAAGAAAATATTCCTGAAAACCAAAGCTTTAAAGAATATTTACAAACCGTCAAAGAAATCACGCACGGGCTATACCCTGATGATTCGACTGATAGTGGAAAAATTTTACGTTTACGTCAACATTATTTCTTAGTGTCGGCAGGGTTACAATCGGTGATGGCATCCCATTATCGCCGGTTCCAACGTATGGATAACTTTGTTGAATATTTTGTGTTTCAACTCAATGACACTCATCCGATTCTAGCGATCCCCGAACTTATTCGTTTACTCGTCGATGAGTATGGCCAAACTTGGGATGCGGCATGGCAACAAGTGCGAGCGTGTATGGCGTATACCAACCATACCGTCATGCAAGAAGCACTGGAAAAGTGGCCGATTCATTTCTTAAAACCACTTTTACCACGCATTTACATGATCATTGAAGAAATCCATCGTCGTAGTCAATTAGAATTTGCCCAAAAGCATTTAACGGATGATGCCCGTCGCAATATGGCCATTATTAAAGATGGCATGATACACATGGCGAATTTAGCCATATATGCCGCGTTTTCGACCAACGGGGTTGCGGCCCTTCATACCGAAATACTCAAAGCGGATACATTTAAAGATTACTTCCAACTTTATCCAGAACGCTTCAACAATAAAACCAACGGGATTACGCATCGCCGCTGGTTTATGTATGCCAATCCTGAGCTTGCTAACCTTGTCAGCAAACATATTGGCGAAGGTTGGAAAACCCAGCCGCAATCTCTGCAAGCATTCCGTGCGTTTGCCGACAATCAAAACGTGCAAAACGAAGTCGCTAAGATTAAACGCGAAAACAAAGTCAAACTTGCCGACTATATTAAACGGGTTCAAGGCATTGAGATTAATCCAGATTCGATTTTCGATGTTCAAATCAAGCGTCTTCATGCGTATAAACGACAAACACTCAATGTGTTCCACATCATGGATTTATACAATCGCATGAAAGCCGATCCGAGTTTTAGACCGTATCCACGTACCTTCATCTTTGGGGCAAAAGCTGCACCTAGTTATTTCTTTGCGAAGAAAATAATTGAATTAATTAATGCCGTGGCCCGCGTGGTGAATGCCGATCCGGAAACCAACGGGCATTTAAAAGTGGTCTTTATTGAAAACTATGGGGTGAGTCTTGCTGAACTCATGATTCCTGCCACCGATGTCAGTGAACAAATTTCCACCGCGGGAAAAGAAGCCTCTGGAACGGGAAATATGAAATTTATGATGAATGGGGCGATTACCTTAGGAACCTTAGACGGTGCCAACGTGGAAATATCGGAACTCGTGGGTTTAGACAATTGTGTCATCTTTGGTATGAATGTTGAACACGTGAATGCCTTACGATCAAGCCACACGTATCAAGCATGGGATCGTTATCACGCGAATCCGCGCATTAAAACCATCATTGACTCGCTTATCGATGGTCGTTGGTCTGAAGGCAATCGGGATACGTTCCGTCCCATCTTTGATGAAATCATGCACCGTAATGATGAATACTTTATTCTTGAAGACTTCGCCGCCTATGCCGAGGCACAAGAAAAAATCGCACGCCTTTATCAAGATCGTTCCCGATGGAATGCGATGGCGATTGTCAATATCGCCGAAGCGGGTTTCTTCTCAACCGATCGTACGATTCAACAATATATCGACGAGATTTGGAAACTTCCTAAACTTGTATGAACATTGCGTTAACCCCGCTTTTTGAAGCACAAGCACAACTCGATGCCCATATTCAATCCCAACATGGCGTTGATTATGTTTCTACACGAAAAAAACGCTTATTAGCGTTACTCGTTGAAGTCGGTGAACTCATTAACGAAACACGTGCTTTCAAGTTTTGGTCGAAAAAAGGACCATCCGAAGGCGCCGTCATTTTAGATGAATACGCCGATGGTATTCATTTCCTTCTTTCATTAGGATTAGACCTTGGTTCACAAAAACGTGATTATGACATTACTACACCCTCCCATGATCTCGTAGAACAAACGTTAATCGTCTATGCGGCGATCTATGCTCTTACAGAAAACCCAACTGCGAATACGCTTGAAGCGGCCTTTCAAGCGTATTTAAATATGATGCCATTACTCGGTTTTGATGACCAACGAGTCATCGCTGGTTATTTCCAAAAATTAGGGGTAAACTATACCCGACAACAAACGCATTATTAGGAGCAACACATATGAATGAATGGTTACGTCAATTATCGAATTTGCCGGGTATTCCTGGCCATGAAAAAAAAGTCGCTGCCTACATTAAAAAAGTGGTCACCCCGATGGTGGATCATGTCGATCAAGATCAACTTGGTTCGGTGATTGCCACCAAAAAAGGAACCTCGGATGTGACGATTATGCTGTCGGCACATATGGATGAAGTAGGATTTTTAATTTCCTCCATCGAAGCCTCAGGCATGGTTCATATGCAACCGGTTGGAGGCTGGTGGGGCCATGTGATGTTGGCCCAAGTGTTTTTAATTACCACCCGCTCTGGCAAAACCGTCGAAGGCATTGTCGGTTCCAAACCACCGCATGGGATGCCTGCCGAGGTGCGTAATCGTGTCATTGAAATCAAAGATATGTTTTTAGATATTGGCTGTGCGAGCAAAGAAGACGTTCTTGCACTTGGTATCCAAATTGGTGATATGGTTACCCCAAAAATGGAAGCGCGTCGTTTAAACGACTCTAAACTTCTTCTAGGCAAAGCGTGGGATGATCGCGTATGCTGTGGCGTGCAACTAGAAGTGTTAAAACGTCTCGAAAAAAAGACCATTGTTCCTAACGTCGTGGCCGCCTTTACCGTCCAAGAAGAAATTGGTTTACGGGGCGCGAAAACATCCAGCTATAAAATTCAACCCGATATTGCCCTTGCACTGGATGTGACGATGTCGAATGATATGCCCGGAGTCCCCAAAGCGGATACCGCATTAGGAAAAGGTGTGGCCCTTTCCTTAATGGATGCGACCGTCATTGCCCATCGTGGTTTATTGGATGCGG
Source organism: Bacillota bacterium (assembly GCA_030834445.1). Taxonomy (GTDB): domain Bacteria; phylum Bacillota_I; class Bacilli_A; order RFN20; family CAG-826; genus UBA970. Next base: position 185,632 of record JAURFC010000001.1, on the reverse strand, counting down.
TTGAAAAAGTGGCTATCCAAGAAAAGATTAAATACACCTATGACATGATGGTTGTCGGGGGAACCGATGCTGGGGAAATTCATAAACAACGCGATGGTGTCATCACGATGACACTTTCACTTCCATGCCGTTATTTCCATTCCCATACCTCCCTCGTCCACGAAGACGATATCGAAGCGATGGTCCAACTCATCGTTGCTTATCTTGAACAATTCAAACCTGAACATGTCGCCCAACTCGCGGCAAGCAAATTTGAAGACTAAGCGATCTTTGCAAGCCGACATTGTCTATGCTTCCCACCGTTATCCTGTCGTTTTGACATGGAAACGGATGAAGCGCATTACCTTTCGGATGCGCGGTCATACGATTTTTATCTCAAGTCCTCTCAAACTCGAATTAACGTATTTATTGCTGTTATTAGAAAAAATGATGCCTCGACTGTTAGCCCGTTATCCGGTTTTACCGGAAAAACCTTGTTTTTTACGTCTCTTTGGTACATGGATTCCTTGGGAAAACGATGCGGAAGCCGGCCAACACTATGTGAAACAACGCTTGCGGAGATGGGCACTTCCTCGCTTAGCGTATTGGATGAAACAACTTCAGCTCGAGCATCACCCGCTGCCTCGATTAACGATTCGCGATATGCATACGCGTTGGGGAACCTACGCCCGGCGAACTCACCGAATTACCCTTGCCTTAAAACTTGCGCACTATGAACCTGAAGTGATTGATGCGGTGCTTGCCCATGAATGTGTGCATATGATTCATTTTGATCATTCACCTCGTTTTTATGGCACCCTTCAACGGATCATGCCCCAGTATCGCATGTGGCATGATAAACTAAAACAAGGATTTCCCAATGGCGAACACGATCACTTCTAAACAAAATCCTTTGATTAAACAATTGCGGTTGCTCTCGCAAAAAAAAGGCGATTTTGCGGCAACGCATTTTCTTGTGGAAGGGGATCACCTTGTGGAAGAAGCACGTCGAGCAGGGCTACTCGATAAAACATTGGTGGACATGCGCCGCGCTATGACGGAACCGGAAGCGGATATTTTAATTTCCGAAGCCATCGGTACGATGTTATCACAACAAAAATCATGGCCCGGTATTTTAGGGCTATGTCGGCGTCCCTCCTTGAACACATGGACGGGTCATCGCCTTGTTTATTTAGACGGATTACAAGATCCTGGCAATGTCGGAACCATTCTTCGTACGGCCAAAGCCTTTGATTTTTCGGCCGTTCTTTATCAAGAAACCACCGCGGATCCGTGGGGATTTAAAACGTTACAAAGCTCACAAGGTGCCTCGTTTTTACTCCCGGTCATTAAAATGAATCGCACCGAATTAAAGGCGTTAAAATCACAAGGTTATACACTCGTAGGGACCACGTTACAATCGCCTTCAATGCCGTTACCATCCTGGAAAATACCAGAAAAATGTGTCCTTATCCTCGGTCATGAAGGCCAAGGATTACATCCGGAAACTTTATCGTTATTAGATGAACGGATTACGATTCCGATGTCGGGTATGGAATCGCTAAATGTCGCTATCGCTTTTGGTATTTTTGCGTATTTTATTCACGCCTAAATTCGTGCTATACTAACTTCGTTAGCGAAAGCTTAGTAGGATGTTGATTAGGGAGAAGTGAAGAGTGAAACCACTTCAATGCATCTGAATTTCACTTTCATCCGTTGCTAACCGCGAATGGCGTTATCATTCATTAATTAAGAGCGGTCAACCGAACGAGGATGGTACCACGGCAACATGTCGTTCCTCATCAGGATGACTTTTTTTATTTCTAGAAAGGAAAAAATCGTATGGAACAACGCATTAAAGCCATTGTTGAGGCAGGACTCAACGCGATTAAAAACGCATTAACCTTAGAAGAACTTTTAGAAGTTCGTAATCTTTATTTAGCGAAAAAATCTGAACTCATGAGTTTATTTGGTCTAATGAAAGATTTAACCGTGGAAGAAAAAAAATCCGTTGGCGCGTGGATTAATGAAGCACGGGAAACCTTAACCCAGGCCCTTGAGCAAAAAAAAGTCGGTTTGGAAAAAGAAGCACTGCAAAAGAAACTAGCACAAGAAGCGATCGATATTACGTTACCGGGTCGCGGCTTACCCGTCAAAACTGCCCATCCTTTTTTTCTCATTCAAGAAGAAATTTCCGACATTTTTGTCAGTATGGGGTATGCGATTGCCGAAGGCCCAGAAGTCGAATCCGATCACTATAATTTTGAATTGCTCAATATCCCCAAAGATCATCCTGCCCGGGATATGCAAGATTCGTTATACATGGACGATAATACGTTACTGCGCACGCATACCTCACCCGTACAAGCCCATGTCATGGAGGCGGCAAAAGGACAACCTGTTCGCGTGATTTGTCCAGGCAAGGTGTATCGCCGTGATGAAGATGATGCAACGCATTCCCATCAATTTGGTCAAATCGAAGGCCTTGTCATTGGCGAACACGTCACCTTAGGTCACCTTAAAGATACGTTACTCGTTTTTGCCAAAAAACTTTTTGGCGAAAAACGAGACATTCGCTTACGTCCAAGCTTCTTTCCTTTTACGGAACCGAGTGTGGAAATTGATGTCAGCTGCTTTTCCTGTGGCGGTCAAGGTTGCTCCATTTGTAAAGGGTCGGGTTGGATTGAAATTTTAGGGGGTGGCATGGTGCACCCACGCGTGCTTACGATGAATGGTTATGATGAAAAATCCATGACCGGTTTTGCCTTTGGCATCGGCATTGAACGCGTTGCCATGTTACGTTATGGTATTGATGATATTCGAAAATTTTATCAAAATGATCTGCGTTTTTTAAAGCAGTTTCAAGGACGATAGGAGAGTTATATGCAAATATCATATCGCTGGTTATCCAGTTTAGTCGATCTTTCTTCCCACTCGCCACACGCGGTCGCCGATGCCTTGATTCGCGCAGGGATTGAAGTCGAAGATATCACCCCGTTTGCCCAAGCGAGTCAACTCACGACTGGTAAAGTAGTTTCCAAAAAACCGGTAGAAGGATCCGATCATCTCAATCATGTCATGGTCGATACGGCTCAACACGGCATTCGTTCGATTGTCTGTGGTGCCCCCAATATTGACGTCAATCAAGTCGTAATTGTGGCTTTACCCGGTGCCCAACTCGCCGGTGGAACCATTCAAGCGTCCACCATTCGCGGTGTGGCGTCAGAAGGGATGGTTTGTGCTCTTAATGAATTAGGTATTCCCAATAAGTTTTTACGAAAAGACCAAGTGGAAGGCATTGAAGTTTTACCGCCATCGACACCTTTAGGTGATGATGCCATCCTAGACCATCTTGGTTTGGATGACACGATTTTGCATGTTAAACTCCTTGCCAATCGTCCAGACCTCTTAAGTTTAGAAAACTTTGCAAAAGAAGTCGCTGCCGTGTGTCAAGTTAAGTTATTACCGCAATCGCTTGCTCCTTATCAAGGTCCGCGAAAACCGGCATCGATTGCCGTTCACGTTCATGATGATCGGATTACTCAATTTTCTTTACAAACATTACGCGGTGTCCAAGCCGTAGAAACCCCCACATGGATGAAATCACGGTTAATGGTCAGTGGGGTTCGTCCCATTTCTTTCTTTGTGGATATCGGTAATTACATCATGTTATTGACGGGCCAACCGCTCCATATGTATGACCTGGATAAACTGCCTCAACCCCAACTCGATGTTGGCCGTCAACCCGCGTCAACCTTTGTGGCGTTGGATGAAAAAACCTACGAATTATTACCCGATGATTTGCATATTTCTTCCTCAGGACAGGTGATGTGCTTAGCGGGGGTGATGGGATCGTTGGCATGTGCGGTGGATGATACCACGCGACATGTTGGGATTGAAGCCGCCGAATTCCATCCTGCTTCGATACGAAAAACAGCTTTGCGCTTAAATTTAATTTCTGAAAGTTCGCAACGCTTTGCCAAAGGAATCGATCTTAGTCAATACCAACGCGTGATCGCATTCACCGAAGCGCTCATCGCGTCATTGACGACCATTGAAACGTATGAAATGTGCGTGACACTTGATCGTGCGCAACGTGAGAACGTGCGAATTCCCTTTGAGCCGCAACGCATCAATGCCTTACTAGGAACAACGTTTTCAAGCGAGGCGATGAAAGATGTCTTTCATCGCTTAGGGATGACCGTGGAATCCGATTTTATCATTCCCCCAGTGCACCGCAAAGATGTTCAGCATTCCGCAGATTTAGCCGAAGAAGTGATTCGTTTATTAGGCTTTGACTCGATTCAACATGAACCGATGGTTCAACCGGTACAAGCGGGTGGCTATAATGACATTCAGCTTAAACGAAAACGCATTAAAGAATCGCTCAGAGCGCGTGGGTTTCAAGAATGCTTAACGTATACCCTCGTGCCTGAAGTAGGAGAGGCTGGGTTTGCCTTTACTTCAAAAAAAGCAGCGTATCGTATTAAAAATCCATTATCGGATGAACGTCAACTCGTACGAACCTCAGGATTAAAATCGTTGCTAGATACCGCGATCTATAATGTCTCACGGCAAGCGCTTGAAGGGCAAATGTTTGAATGGAGTTTAATGTCCTCTCCCGATGGGGATGAAGAACACGTGAATGTGGTTTGGTATGGCACCAAATTAGAACAAAGTTTATTGCAAGCAAAGCCCGTAGAATTTTACGATATCAAAGGAGTTGCCGAACTCATTTTAGGGTTACTTTATTTAGAACCGTCTCGTCTTCAATGGGAACCGCTTCGTGAACAGCCGGAAGTATATCATCCAGGCCGTAGTGCGCGCTTACTTTTACAAGGGCAGGTAGCAGGCTATCTTGGTGAACTCTCCCCGGTTACCCATGCTCAACTCGGGTTTGGAAAGTTTCCTGTGGTCATGATGACCCTTAATATGTCGATGTTAATGGCAACCAAAACGTCATCACTTCGCTTAAATGAACTGGCTAAATTTCCCTTTGTCACGCGAGATCTTGCGTTTATTATCCGTCAAGATATTCCTTTTCAAAAAGTGGTGAAAGCCATCAAAAAAGCAGGAAAATCACTCGTACAATCGGTGGATGTTTTTGATCTTTATCAAGGGGAGCATGTTCCCAGTGGATACCAATCTATGGCCATTCGTGTCAAGTTACTTGATCGCCAAAAAACACTCCTCGATCGGGATATTCAAACAACGATGGATGAGATTAAAACGGAATTGCTGAATGCATTCCGTGTTGAGTTCCGCGGTTAATCCATTTTTTTAAAAAAGGCAAACAAAGAAATAATGTTTGCTTTTTTTTATGTCCTCTTTATAATAAAGGCATAAGTGGGAGAAAGTGGGAAATCATGTTTTTTGGTAGTTTCCGATACGCTCTAGACGATAAAGGTCGACTTGTCATTCCAGCAAAACTGCGTGCGGAATGTGGGTTAACCCTTTTTGCGTTACGCGGATTTGAACATTGCTTATCGCTTTATCCTGCCAAAAACTTTGAATCCCTTGTCGCTCAATTGAAACAAATGGATTTCATGCAACCTGAAAATCGTCCGTTTGTTCGCCTTGCCTTAGCGAGTGTGATTGAATTAACGATTGATGATCATGGCCGCATTCAACTTCCAGTGGAAACCCAACAACACTATGGTTTTCAAAAAAATATGACGATTCTCGGTGTTCAAGATCACCTTGAAGTCTGGGATACCGAAACGTGGACTGCGTATGAAAAACAAGCCCAAGCGGGTTTTGATACATTTAACCCCTCTGGAGTGAAAAAATAATGGAACATGTTCCCGTTTTTCTTGAGGAAGTCAAAGCCATGTTACCGATAAAAGCAACAGGGACGTATGCGGATTTGACGATGGGAAGAGGCGGCCATGCCGCTGCGCTTTTACCGTCTTTAACGTCCGGTCAGTTCATTGGTTTTGACCAAGATAAAGCGGCTATTGATGCCTTAAAACCTTTGCAACACCATTTTCCTTGTTTGCAATTAGTGCATGATAACTTTGTTCATGCTAGTGATCATTTTGCGACCTTAGGTGTTGAGCACGTGGATGGTGTGTTGATGGATTTAGGTGTTTCGAGTCCCCAATTTGATACACCAGAACGCGGGTTTAGTTATCGTTTTGATGGTCCACTCGATATGCGGATGGATCAACGACAAACGCTGACCGCCGCAAGTATTTTAGCCACCTATGATGTGCGTCAATTAAGTCATATTTTTTCTGTTTATGCGGATGAAACCTTCGCTTATCCCATCGCCAAAGCAATTGTGAATCGCCGTAGTCAAAAACCGATTACGACCACGTTTGAACTCGTTGATCTCATTAAACAAACTAAACCTAAAAAAGCGTTACAGAAAAAAGGTCATCCCGCCAAACAAGTGTTTCAAGCCTTACGGATGGAAGTCAATCAAGAACTACAACGTCTTGAAACGACCTTGAACGCATTAAAACCATGGATGGCTCTGGGAGGAAGAATCGGCGTTATTTCTTTTCACTCCACCGAAGATCGCCTTGTTAAATCAATTTTTCGTTCTTGGACCGTCATTGAAGGGGACCGTCATGGTCCCGCCTTACGCCCTGAAGACATTCCGACACCTACGTTTAAAGAAATCAAACCCTACCCTGTTAAACCGAGTTTAGAAGAAATGAACCGAAATCCTCGCTCTGAAAGTGCGACCTTTCGTGTCGTAGAAAGGATTGCGTATGAAGCATAAATTGTTTAAAAACCACCGTAAGCGTTCGTATTACCAATTGCGTCGCTTAAGCACGGTCAGTTTATCGTTGGCACTAGCCTTCATCGCAATTGTGGTTCCTTTCACCTTAGATGTGGGTGCATTTTCCAGTGAAGATAACATGAGTTCGGTCTCATCCTCGTCAGAAATTTTGGTGACGAGTTCAGAAACTACATCCAGTGAAACACCTTCAGGTTTTTTAGAATATATCGATAACATTGCATTAGAAAAGAAATAAGGAGAACGTTATGAAATCAACCACTTTTTTAGACACACAGCAATTAGAACGCCTCTTTTCTGAAGAACTCATTGCTAAGAAAACACAACTTCAACAACAACGAACCTTTTGGTGGAGCGTCTTTTTTGTTGCAAACGCATTATTGTTACTTTATTTATTCACCCCGTTATCCCTAATTATTCAGTAATGAAAAACGATCAACCCATTCTTGTTTTAGATATTGGCAGCGGCAGTGTAAAAGCACTGGTGGGTTATGAGTTGTCGTCACGTCCAGTAATTTTACATACGATGCAGTCAGTGTATCTTCCTGTTTTTCAAGGGGATACGATTTTAAATCCTCAAATTCTAGCGACGACCATTAAACGCCTTGTCACCGATATGGAAACGCATATGGGCTTTCCGTTACACCACATTGAAGTTGTGATTCCGAGTTATCAATTGAATGTGTTTCATGGTGAAAAAACGACAAATACCGTCGATCCCCATGGATCCATTCATCCGATGGATATTCAAAATCTTCATTCGATGTTTCAAAAAGAAGTGGTGAAAGGGCCCTTTGCGCAAGTGTGTTTAGTTCCCGTTGCTTATACGATTGATGGCCAAAAAGTATCGATTAATCCGCCCATTGGGGAAATTACGTCAAACATTCTGCTGCAAGCGTACGTTCAATACATTTCCCAATCATTTTTTGAAGCCCTGCAAGGTATCTTTACGATGATTCAAATGCCGGTGAAACGGTTTTTATTAGATGGTCAAGGCATGGCTGATTTATTTTTAAGCCATCATAAAGATATGCATTCGGCGTATTGGATTATGGACCATGGTGCCAATGCGACCAGTGTCCATTTAATTTCGCAACATCAATTGATTCATACCATCATGCTAGAAACCGGCGCGGAACAACTCACCAGTTATTTGTCGACACGGTTTGGACTCAGTTTAGAAAAAGCCCGTCAACTTAAAGAAAAATTTGGGTATGAATCCCGTGAACCGCTCTTTAATGGGCTTGTTTACGCTGACGATGGCATCACGATTCGGCAAGACGCCCTTAACCAAGCACTACAAGAGTTTTATGAACCTTTTATTGAAGAAGCCAATGACGCACTCGCGCATGTCGATGTCGATCAACGCCTGCAAGATTTACGTGATTTGCCGATATATTTTGTCGGAGGTGGCTCTCAGCTGATGGGGATAGAAACCCTTTTTGCATCGATTGGTTTAGGTCAAGGTGTACAAAAACCCTTTATCAAAACCGTTGGTGCTCGCACCCTGAAGTCGATGTCGACTTTAGGTGGACTTCGGTTTGCCCATCGTTATCGCCTCATTGAAGATGATGTTCGTCGTCCCATCTCCATCACCCGTGAACTTTCATCTCAGAAGCGAAATTTTACCAACTATGATGAAGAATAACCAAGGAGGGTTATCGAATGAGTAAAGATAAAAATTTATTAGACAATTATGATCCAACCGCACGTATTGTTGTCATTGGCGTCGGCGGGGCAGGCAATAATGCCGTCAATCGAATGCTCGAAGAAAATATTTCCCATGTCGAGTTTTATGTTGCCAATACGGATAAACAAGTCTTACAAACTTCGGCGTCCAAAAACCGTCTTGTGTTAGGTGAAAAAACCACAGGGGGATTAGGGGCAGGAGGAAGTCCTGATGTGGGAAAACTCGCCGCTGAAGAATCCAAAGAAGAAATTGCAGAGATTGTGCGTGGTGCCAATATGGTGTTTATTGCCGCAGGAATGGGAGGCGGAACCGGGACGGGGGCAGCACCCGTGATTGCCGCGATTGCCCGTGAAGCGAAAGCGCTCACCGTCGCCATTGTGACTCGACCTTTTACATTTGAAGGAAAAGGACGCATTGCCAATTCGGTTCGTGGACTCAACGAACTCAAAGATGCTGTCGATGCCATCATTATTGTCAGTAACGATAAACTTCTTTTATCCTCGGGCAATCAACCTATTGGTCAAGCCTTTAAAATGGCCGATGATGTTCTTGCCCAATCCGTTAAAACCGTCACCGATCTTATTTTAATGCCCTCGGTCATCAATTTAGATTTCTCGGATGTGCGCAATGTCTTAAAAAATTCAGGCATTTCTCTCATCGGTTTTGGCATGGGTCAAGGCGCGAATAAAGCATTTGATGCTGCACAAAGCGCGATTAGTTCCCCATTATTAGAATCGAGTCTAAATGGCGCGCGCAAAGCGATTGTTGCCGTCACGTGTGGTCCGCTGGTTTCGCTGTATGAGGCGCAAGAAACGGTCGAACGCATTCGCGAAATTGCAGGCACTAACCTCGATATTAAATTTGGGGTCAATATCAATGATCAACTCACGGATCAAATCCTAGTTTCAGTCATTGCGGCAGATTTCCCGGAAGAATATGACTACACGAATGTTCCGCAATATAAAAAACCACTATCTACACCTGCCAGTGAGGATAAAGCCCCAAGTTTACTAGAACCGGTAGAGGAAGAAGAAACATCGATCATCCCAGAAGAAGACGATGATGATTTACTCCCTTCTTTTTTTAACGGAAAGAAATTATCCTAAGGTTTGCGCGTTCATAAATCTATGCTATAGTGATGTTGCTAAATCGTTGATGAAGACACGGTCTTAGTCCCCTAACAAGCGAGTTCGGAGAGTGAAAGCGAACACCTGATTAAGATTATCCCTTCGGAGAGTGAACTGAACGAAAGTAGGAACACCGGTCATCCCGTTATCGATGCATGAAGCGCATTCTGTCAAGAATGAAACAAGGTGGTACCGCGTAACTTTACGTCCTTGCATGAGGACGTTTTTGTTTTATAAGGAGGCTGTATGGACTTAAAACAAACCTTATTAATGCCGAAAAATACCTTCGATATGAAGGCGAATTTGCCGATCAAAGAACCAAATACGATTGCGTATTGGACGTCGATTCGTCTTTATGAGATGATGCTCGCCCAACGTGCGGATGCCGAAGAATTCCAACTGCATGATGGGCCGCCGTATGCCAACGGCGATACTCATGTGGGGCATATGTTAAATCGTTTATTGAAAGATACGACCGTCCGTTATAAACACTTGCGGGGTTATAAGGTTCCCTTTGTGTTTGGCTGGGATACCCATGGTTTACCGATTGAAAATTATTTAGCCAAAAAAGGGGTGAACCGTAAAACGATGTCGGTTGCGGAATTTCGCGAACATTGCGATGCGTTTGCCCGCTCCCAAGTGCAACGCCAAAAAGAACAACTGCAACGATTGGGTGTCGTGGGGGATATGGAAAATCCGTATTTAACCTTACAACCCGAATATGAAGCAGAACAAATTGCCGTCTTTGCCAAAATGGCGATGAAAGGACTTATTTACAAAGGGTTAAAACCCGTTTATTGGTCACCCAGCAGTGAGTCTGCGCTTGCTGAAGCAGAAATTGTGTATGAAGATGTCGTTGATCACTCCATTTATGTGACCTTTGATGTCGTCGATGGTAAGGGCGTACTGCCTGCTGACGCCCGTGTGGTTATTTGGACCACAACCCCGTGGACTCTTCCTGCTAACCTTGCCATTTCGGCGCATCCTGATTTTGAGTATGGTGTGTATGAAACCAAACGAGGAAAACTCGTTCTTGCAGTCGGTTTAGTGGATGCGGTTGCCAAAGCCTGTGATCTTGGTCCGGTGACGTTATTAGATACCATTCAAGGAAAAACACTGGAAGCAGTGACGTGCCAACATCCTTTTTATGAAAGAACGTCCCTAATGATTTTAGGCGACCATGTCACCTTGGAAGCGGGGACCGGTTTTGTTCATACCGCACCGGGTCACGGTGAAGAAGATTTTATCGTCGGACAAAAATATCATTTACCACCGTTATGTCCGGTCGATAGTAAAGGGGTTATGACTGAAGAAGCGGGCGAAGGCTTAGCAGGGTTATTTTACACCGATGCGAATCAATGGGTTTTAACGACCTTAACGGCGTCGGGTCATTTACTCGCGGATATTCCTTATCCGCATAGTTATCCGCATGATTGGCGCACGGGAAAACCGCTTATTTATCGAGCAACGCCGCAATGGTTTGCATCCATCGATCCGATTCGTCAGGAATTATTAGACGCGATTGCCAAGGTTCAGTGGACACCTAAGTGGGGTGAACAACGCATACATAATATGATTAAAGATCGCGGGGACTGGTGTATTTCTCGTCAACGCGCATGGGGTGTTCCGATTCCCATTATTTATCACGAAGATGGCACACCGATTATGGAAGAAGCGGTCTTTAACCATATTCAATCCTTATTTAAAACACATGGAAGTCGGGTATGGTTTGAAAAAGAACCAAAGGATTTATTACCCCCAGGGTATCAATCTCCCTTATCTCCCAGCGGACAATTTAAAAAAGAAACCGACATCATGGATGTCTGGTTTGACTCAGGATCAAGTTCGCTTGCCGTGTTAAAACAACGTGGCATGAAGTTTCCTGCTGACTTGTACTTAGAAGGTTCTGATCAATATCGTGGTTGGTTTAATTCATCCTTAATCATTGCCATTGCCACCGAAGGCGTTTCTCCCTACCAAGCGATTGTTTCTCACGGGTTCGTCGTAGACGGAAAAGGCGAAAAGATGTCGAAATCCAAAGGCAATGGTATCGATCCCTTAAAGATGATGCAAGTCTATGGGGCGGATATTATGCGGTTGTGGGCCACATCGATCGATTTTACCGCCGATGCACGTGCATCCGAAGAAATTTTTAAAGGGAACGCCGACATGTACCGAAAAATCCGTAATACCTTCAAGTTCATGCTCGGAAATTTATGGGTGGGCGAAGAACCCTTCACGCCGGAAGCGTATCCGGTTACCGATTTTGCCTGGATTGATCATTTAATGATCGCCAAGCTTGAGGCGGTTGTTCACCGTTATCAACACGCTATGGATGCGTATAATTTTGCCGAAGCAACGAGTGAAATCACGACCTTTTTAACCCAAGATTTATCGTCGTTTTATTTAGATATTGTCAAAGATATTTTGTATTGTGAAGCAAAGACGAGTGTGCGTCGATTACAAGTGCTCCATGTCCTATATCGATTGGTTCATGATTTAACGGTACTATTAACACCAATTCTTCCTTTTACCATGGAAGAAGTGTATCAAACATGGCCTCAGAAACCCGTTGCATCCAGTCAATTACTTGCATTCCCCCGCGGAGGAGAATGTGAAGAAGTGGAAACCTTAGCCCAATTTTATGAAACACGTAGTCATGTTAGTAAAACGTTAGAAACCTTACGATCGGAAGGAACGATTGGCTCTTCCTTAGAAGCGAACGTCAAATTAAAGGTTCCTGAAGCGATGTTTAAGCATTTACAATCCTTGGACGTTCGTGAACGGAATCGCTTGTTCATTGTGTCCCAATTAGATGTTGAAAAAGCCACGAACATTCATGTTGAAGCTCACGCTTCCCATGGTGAAAAATGTCCGCGTTGTTGGAATTACTTTTCGCAATTAGTTTCATGGGAGGAAGGCCACGTTTGCGAACGCTGTGTCCGTGTCATTCGTGATGAAAAATAATATCAAATCTTGGTTTAAAGAAGGTTATGGTTGGTTCTTTTTAGCTTGGTTTTTACTTGATTATGGGACCAAAATTTGGGCCGCATCAACCAACGTCAATCTCACCGTTATTCCTAATTTCTTCTACCTTACCTATTCAAGGAATACCGGTGCAGCGTGGTCCTTGTTTGCGGGGCAATTACCTCTCTTAGCGATGATTTCTTTTGCCGTAGGTATTGGCTTTGGATATATGTATCTCAAAAATTACACTACGTTTGATCGTTGGCATCATCTTTCGATTAGCTTATTTTTATCAGGAACATGGGGGAATTTTATCGATCGCGCTTTCTATGAAGAAGGCGTTATTGATTTTTTATCCTTTCACTTTGGAGATTATATTTTTCCGACGTTTAACGTTGCCGATATCGGGTTAACCTTAGGAGTTATTGGCCTAATTGTCCTCTCCGTCTTGGAAGGGAAAATGGGGACAAAGCAACGTGGATAAACCACTCCATACATTTTTCATTACGTCAGAATATGTTGGTTTTCGTTTGGATAAATTTTTAGTGGAGCATCTTGTAGACTATTCCCGTTCCCATCTTGAACAATGGATTAAAACCGATAAAATTCATGTCAATCATACGCCAACCAAACCCAGTCATCGCTTAAAACTTCACGATCAGATCGAAGTGTACCCCTGGGAAGCTGTTCCCTCCGTCATTCAACCCGAAGCAATCCCTTTGGAGATTGTGTATGAAGATGAACACTTACTCGTCGTCAATAAACCGCAAGGCCTTGTGGTTCATCCTGCGCCGGGACATTACACCGGGACATTGGTGAATGCCTTACTTCATTACCGCACTTCTTGGAGTGGGATTAATGGGGTTATGCGCCCGGGAATTGTCCACCGAATTGATAAGGATACATCTGGATTATTGCTTGTTGCTAAACATGATGAGGCGCACGTACGCTTAGCAGAACAATTAAAAAATCACGCCATTCAACGAACCTATCGCGCGTTGGTACATGGTGTGATAACCGAAGAAAAAGGCACCATTATCGCTCCGATTGGTCGCGATCCTGAAGATCGGCAAGCGATGGATGTTCTTGCCGAAGGCAAAGAAGCAACGACGCATTTTGTGGTGCTTGAACGCTTTGAAAAACATACGCTGATTGAGTGTCGTCTTGAAACAGGAAGAACGCATCAAATTCGTGTCCATATGCAATTCATTCAGCATCCTATTGAAAGTGATCCTGTCTATGCAAAAGGATTTGTCCAACTTCATCATTTAGGACAACTATTACATGCGTATCAACTTGAATTTATCCATCCAATGACACAAGAAACAGTGGTTGTGAAGACAGCACTTCCTGATTATTTTGAAAAGATATTATGGACGCTTCGTCACGATGGACTCGACGCGTTGAAACGTTGAAAAATTAATTTTTACGAGTGATTTTAATTGTTCGATGCCATGAATTTGCGCAAATTGAACCGCAAAATCTTCCACTTTTTGACTTGCACCTAACGGAATGGTCGTATGGAATTGTTCATTCAACGCTTGTATTTCTTCAAGAAAACGCACGCGAGCAAGAATGGAACTGACTGCTACCGCCATATAATTGTTTTCTGCTTTTTCAAACCATTGTAATCGTGGTATAACTGGGAGATTTTTTAAATAACGATGCATACTTGCATCCGTTGCAAACTGGTCGATGATGGTGGGATGATCATAAGGATAACGTTGCTTTAAGGTGGAAATCGCTTTATGATGCATTGCCGCTTTAATGTGGTTCATGTTCATACCTTTGGCAATCATCGCTGCATATTTCTGAGGATGGATGACTACCGTCACATGCGGAATACGCGATGCTAACGTCGAGGCAATTGACTTCATCCACGAATCATCAAGTTGTTTTGAATCTTTGATACCGAGGGTTGAAAGTTCCTTCATTAGTGTTACATCTACATAACTCGCAACCACCACAATCGGTCCAAAAAAATCGCCTGTTCCTACTTCGTCACTGCCACCGTGAGACGATGTTTCTTTTTCTACGATCCACAACAAGGATTCGGTTTTGGCTCCCTCGCCTTGAATGACCACGCGCGAAACACCTTTTTTAGCCTGATAAACCGAGAGGGTCAGCCCATTGGATTTTGCAAAAAAAAGGTGAAAAGGCGTCGGCGGTGTGAGCGCATCAGCCTGGTAAAACGTCATGAAATCAACCACGCGATCGCTTGGTAAATCAAAGGTGATTGTTTGAATCGAATTTTTCATAAGGATATTGCCTTATTATAACGCGATTAATGAAAGAAAGAATGCTATATTAATAACGATGAAAACCATTGAAGAAATCTTAGATCTTCCGACCATTCTTGATCGTCTGCATCCCTTTGCAATGACGGAGTTAGGGAAAAAGCTTTGTGTTCGCACCACGTTTTTTCGTCCAGAAGAACTCGCGGATAAACTTCATGAACTCGATGAAGCTATGCAACTTCTCCGTCGTTTTGGTTCATGGCCCATTTATCCAGTCGCTGAGTTACGTGAATTATTTCACGCCTTACAAAAAGGGCGAATGCTCCATCTAGAAGATTTAAACCACCTTCGTCTTGATGGGGTCATGATTGAAGAATTAGGGAACTTTCAAAAAACATTAAAAGTTGCCTTTCCCCATGTGGAACAATGGATTGACTCCTTAGACTACATCGATGGCGTTTATGGAAAAATACGTAATTTAATAAATGATCGCGGACAACTTGTGGATCATGCTTCTCCCGCGTTACTTTCGATTCGTAAGCAACTTAAGCGGATGGATGCGCAAATGGTCGCGCTTATTCAAAAATTAGTTTCCACCTATGCGAGTTCACTGACGGAATCCACTTATAGTGTTCGCAACGGTCAATATGTCTTACCGGTTATTACCTCCCAAAAACAAAAAGTTCCTGGTGTAATTGAAGATGTTTCGGATACTGGTCTTACGACCTTTGTTCAACCCCTTCCTATCGTGCAACTCCAACAAGAAAAACAAGCGTTACTCGCGGCAGAACAAGATGAAATCTTTGTCATCTTAACGGGACTTACGGAAACCATTCAACCGTATATAGATACACTTGCTCTCAATAATAAAACGCTAGGTTATCTGGATTATCTTCATGCCAAAGCACGCTTTGGCATCGTTCATGAAGGACATGCGTCCATTCTGGTTACCGAACCAGGGCTAAAACTCAAAGGCGCCCGACACTTATTAATCGATCCAGAAAAAGTTATTAAAAATGATTTCGAACTCACCGAAAAACAAGCGATTATTATTATTTCTGGACCAAATGCTGGTGGGAAAACCGTGGCGATGAAAACCATCGGGGTTAGTGTATGTTTTCATCAACTTGCGATTCCTTTATTAACTGATGATCGGGCAACGCTCTCGTACTTTCACCATGTCTATGCTGATATTGGTGATACGCAAAGTGTTTTAGAAAATTTATCTACCTTTGCTGGCCATATGACCCAACTCGTTCCTCTAACCGAAAAAGTTAAACCCTTTGATCTGGTGTTAATTGATGAATTAGGGACGGGAACCGATCCTCAAGAAGGGGAAGCACTCGCTCGTTCTTTACTCTTACATTTACAAGCAAAACGTGCCTTTGTCGTCGTTTCTAGTCATTTTCCAGGATTAAAAACGCTTGCTTTAGAACAACCGCGAATGATTAATGCTTCGTTGGTGTTTGACGAAGAAAAATTGCAACCAACGTATCAATTTCGCCTTGGCTATCCGGGAAAGAGTTACGGACTTGTGATGGCGAAACGTTATGGACTTGCCCCAAAAGTTGTGGAGTTTGCTGAAAAATATCTTTTAGAAAAAGAACAAACCCCCGAACAAAAAACCTTAAAAAAATTACAGGAACAACTCGCAGAAAATGATCGAGAAAAAGAAGCTTTGAGGACCCTACAAGCTGAATTAAAGCAAACCCAATTAGCGTTAGAAAAAGAGCGGCAAACGTATCAACAAAAACGGGCTGCCTTAGAAGAGGATGTCAAAGTCGCCTATGAGACTACGATGTTTAATGTTAAAAAGAAGTTAGATGAAACCATCAAGCAACTCGCGAATCCCGAATTAAAGTTGCATGAAGCCATTGCCTTAAAAGCGGAACTTGATGCCCTTCTCGATGAGGACGGTCAACACGAAGAAACCGCCCCATCACCCGATTTAGAAGTGGATGATTATGTGGAAGATCAAGAAACGATGATTCGTGGTAAAATTATCGCTATTCAAAAACAAAAAGTGATGATGATTACGGAGGACGGTTTAACTGTTTCGGTGAATTCTTCTCGATTGGAAGTCATTCCTCCCCCGCAAGAAAAAACGGTCAAAGTAAAGAATACGAAACCATTTTTTAAAAAAGCACCGAGTTCGATTAATATAATTGGTTTACGCTATGAAGAAGCAAAATTAGCGATTGAACACTATCATGATCAAGCGATTTTAAGTCAATTGAAAACGTTAAAAATCATTCATGGTTTTGGCAGCGGAACCTTACGAAAACTCGTTTTTGATTATTTTTCTCAACAAGAAGGGGTCATAAAAATCGGGGGACCTGAAGGGGAACAAGCCGGGTATGGTGTCACGGTGGTGACGTTCCAATGACAGAAAAAGTTCGTACCCTTTTACAAACCTTACCGACAAAACCTGGCGTCTATTTAATGAAGGATGGCTCAGAAAAAATCATTTATGTAGGGAAAGCGAAAGATTTATCCAAACGCGTAAGTCAGTATTTTTTGCGTCCGCAATGGGGTAAAGTTCATGCGATGGTTCAACATATTGAAACCTTTGACACCATCATAACCACCAATGAAAAAGAAGCGCTCGTCTTAGAAATGAATTTGATTCATGAACATTACCCACGCTATAACATCATGCTCAAAGAAGGCTCGCATTATCCTTACATTGCCCTCCGTAAAGGGAATGATCCTTATTTACGTATCATGCGTAACAACAAAGATAAAAAATATTATTATTTTGGCCCGTATCCTTCCTCGCGTTCCGCGTATCGAATGATTGGGTTACTTAATAAAATCTTTCCTTTACGCAAATGTAATGTAATGCCGAAAGCTGCCTGTTTATATTTTCATATTGGACAATGTTTAGCACCGTGCATTCATGATATTCCCCAAGATGTTTACGATGATTTAGCCACTCAAATTACCACCTTTTTAAAAGGGGATGTCAAAGCCGTTAAAGCGACCTATACTCAAAAAATGAATGAGGCGATTGATCAATTACAATTTGAAAATGCCCGTGATTATAAAACGATTTTGGATGATATTGATCATATCGTGGATGCCCAACGTGTAGAAATTCATGACCTTATTGATCGTGATATTATGGCATTTTCGGAACGGGAAGGGTATTTGGCCTTAGCCGTTTTCGTCTTCCGACGTGGCATCCTCCTTGGAAAAGGAAGCTTTGTCGTGGAACGCTTTGGTGAACTTGAAGAACAGCTTGAACAATTACTCGGCCAATATTACCGCGATAAACCCTTACCGAAACAACTTTTACTCAATTATCCTCCGTTGCAATCGATGGTGGAATCCACGATTGGTATCGAAATGATTCGAGTGGAAAAAGGCACTTTATTTGAATTGATGAAACTCGTTCAAGAAAACGCGATTCAAACGCTGGATGATCACTTTTTAACCGCCCGACTCGATGACGACAAACTTACATTACTAGAAACATTAGGGATGACCTTGTCCATTCCCACGCCGTATCACATTGAGATGATTGATAATTCCCATTTACAAGGCAATCAACCCGTCGGGGCTTTAATTGTTTTTATCAATGGTGAACCGGTTAAAAAAATGTATCGAACGTATCATTTGGATGAAGAGCATCGTCAAGATGATCCTGGAGCGATGTATGAAGTCGTATCACGACGCTATGCCCGGTTAAAAAAAGAAGGGAGTCCCATGCCTCAACTTTTAATTGTGGATGGTGGGGAAACCCAACTCAATGCGGCCTTGCGCGCCTTAAAAGATGTAGGAGTGTCACTTCCTGTGGTAGGTTTATTTAAAAACATCAAACACCAAACCAAAGGGTTATTAAATGCCGAAGGGGAAGTGTTTGCATTAACCGATACCCCCAATGTCTTTTTCTTTTTAGTTCGTATGCAAGATGAAGTACATCGCTTTGCCATTGGCTTCCATCGTCGATTGCGCTCGAAAGCGATGACCCAATCCATTTTTGATGGCATTACGGGACTGGGACCGACACGAAGGGCTATGCTTGAAAAACGCTATCCGACATTGGATGGATTAAAAATGGCACCGCTGGAAGAGTTACAGCAAATCTTGCCCGATGAGGTCGCCCTCACGTTGTTTGAAAAATTACAATCACTTAAAACCCTTTAAGAATAATGCTAAAATAACGGTGTTGTCCCCATAGCTCAGCTGGATAGAGCAACAGCCTTCTAAGCTGTAGGTCAAACGTTCGAATCGTTTTGGGGACGCCATGAATATTCCCTTCACCGAGGGAATATTCATTTTAAAGGAATCTTTATGCATGATTATGCCAAACTTTATCAAAACCAAGATTTCGCGACGTTAGTGGAAGTCACAGCTTCGTTGCATGATTTAAACACGATTCGTTACCACTTGATTGGTTTATTGGGATTAGGGGCGCATGCCCGTGTTTTAGCGGTGATGGCGAATACGTTAACGTTACTTACACAATCCCTGCCGACCTTTTTAAAAATTCATCGAGAGATTGTCAAAAATGATCGCCATCTTGAGGGGCATGAACGCCTTATTAGCGCTTATGAAGATTTACCCTACATAAATCAAGAATCCGAAGAACTGATTGCTGAAATTCGTCGGCTTTACTATCGCGGTAAAGAGGCAAAACCGTTTGATTATTTAGCCACCTTAGAAAAGGCGTTAAAAGAAAAAAAAGAAGCCCTTTTATTAGATTTGATTCCGCAAATGAAACCGATACATGCCTACCAACTGCGCGAATTAATTAAGGAAACCTTACGCGGGGATGCCTCCCAACCTGTGAAAGGTTTTTTAATGCTCATGCTTATCGATTTTAAGTTTGATGAAGTCATCGCGTTAAAAAAAGGTCTGCAGTTATTACAGTTTAATCCGATTGACGCCGTTAATCCGTTTATGGATGGAACGGTGGAAAATGCGAAAGAAGAACTTAAAAAACGCATCAAAGATCCTTCGTTGTTTCAGGTTGCTAGCTCCTTAATGAGCGCTTATGTTCTCCGCATGGTTCCCTATGAACTCGACTTCGAATATTACTTTTACACTGCGCTGATTCAAACCGCACAAACGTATTTGCAATTACCGATAAATGATGATGATTTTTCAGAGTCAGAAAAAGGTATCATTGCGAAAAAAAGACATCATCTTGAAACCATTTTGAAGTTATAAAAGATTAACTTTTTTTGCGAACATTGTATAATTGAAAAGTTGATGGCGATTACGCCAAGAAATAAGAGGAACAATTTATGAAACACACGGTTAAAAAACTTGAAAATTCACGCGTGGAAATCACGATGGTCTTTGATGCAGAAGAATGGAAAAAAGCCCAAAAAAATGCATTTAATAAACTCGCAAAAGATATTAAAATTGACGGATTCCGTCCTGGTAAAGCGCCGGAAGCCATGCTCAAAGCACGCATCAACCCAAGCAAACTTTATGATACGGCGATTAATGATGTGTTACCGAATGCCTATTCGGCTGTGATTCGCGAAGAAAACTTGAATCCCTTATCCCGTCCACAAGTGGATGTCAGTAAAGTATCTGACAATGACCTAGAACTAAAAGCAACGGTGATTTTAGTCCCTGAAGTGACGTTGAAAAACTATAAAAACTTACCGGTGAAACGCGATGCGGTGACCGTGAGTGATGAAGAAATTCAAAAAGACATGGACGATGCCATTAAAAATCATGCTGAACTTGTCCTTAAAGAAGGTGAAGCAGCCTTAGGCGATACGGTTGTCTTTGACTTCGAAGGGTTCGTGAATGATGTCGCTTTTGAAGGTGGGAAAGCGGAAAACTATTCCCTTGAATTAGGCACTGGCCAATTTATTCCAGGTTTTGAAGACCAAATGGTTGGTTTAAAAGCAGGCGATACCAAAGATTTACACGTCACGTTCCCAGAAAACTATAATGCCGAACTTGCTTCTAAACCAGCTGTTTTTAAAATTAAAGTTCATGAAGTGAAAGGCAAAAAACTTCCAGAAATGGATGAAAACCTTTTTAAAGACATGAACCTTAAAAATGTCAAAACCGTTGAACAATTTAAAGATTACACCAAACAAAAATTAACCGCGAATAAGCAAAAACAAGGCGACGACAAATTTTATTCCGACTTGCTCATGCATATTGCCAAAGAAGCTGACATTGATCTTCCTCACGAAGCCATTCATGAACAAATGCATGCGATGGAAGAGGATTTAAACAATAAATTAAAACAACGCAATCAAACCAAAGAACAATACTTAAAAGCGTTAGGTCAAACCGAACAACAATTCCACGATACGCTCCACCAACAAGCGGAAGATATTTTACGTGCTTCCCTTGTTGCCAATAAGATTGCTGAATTAGAATCCATCGAAGTCACCGAAGAACTTGTCGACTTTGAAATTGCCAAAATTGCGGAACAATACAAAATGGAATTTGAAAAAGTCAAAGACATTCTCAAACCGAACTTAGCTCGCTTCCGTTCCGATATTCGCGATCGCTACATCAAAGAATTCTTAATTAAGAACAACAGCTAAGCAAGGATTTTTTATTCCGCCCTTTCCGAATTAGCACTTATTCCTTGCAAGTGCTAAAGTGTTTGTTATAATGTTTTTAGCACTCATCATAGAGAATTGCTAAAAGAGGGGAAATGTATGAAAAAAGAAACGTATCACTTACCATTACTCATTACTCGAGGCATGGTCTTGTTCCCGAACCAAATACAATCGATCGAAGCCGGTCGTCCGTTTTCGGTGAGTGCGATTGATGTCGCCAAAATGGATGGCAATGACTTAATTTTAGTCGTTTCGCAAAAATCACCCGAAATTGATGATCCGAATGAAGAAGAAATGTTCAAAGTGGGTACGATTTGCCGCATGTCAAACATTACGGCGTTAAAACGTTACACACGTTTACGTGTATTGCCCCTTGCCCGTGTCGTCATTACGAAATTAGAAAAAACGGATACCACGTGGATGGCGGAAGCCGAAAAAGTCGAAGATCTTGCTGGTGATCACAAAACTGAAGTGGCACTCGTTCGCAATATCATTTCCAGTTTGGAAGGCATGCAATCGATTACGAATCGTCTTCCCCGCGATGTGATTTCGCAATTATCCAAAGGCGTTTCCGCGAATGATATTACCGATTTACTCGGTAATTTACTTCCTATGCCCGTGGAACAAAAACAAAAACTGTTAGAAACACTCGATATTAATGAACGACTCAAAATGGTTTTAGATGCGGTCAATGAAGAAAAAGAAATTGCCGATATCGATAAACATTTACAAGATGAAGTTCGTAAATCCGCGGAGAAAAATCAACGAGAATATTTTCTACGCGAAAAATTAAAGGCGATTAAAGCCGAATTGGGTGAAAATCCTGATTCCACGGATTCAGAAGAATCCTTATTAAAACGTCTTGAAGATGGTCAATATCCCGATCATGTTAAAACCAAAGTACGTGCAGAATTAAAACGTGCAGAAATGATGCCATCAAGTAGCTTAGAATCGTCCTTAATCAAATCCTATGTGGAATTAATGCTCGATTTACCGTGGTGGCAACGGACCTCCGATAATGATGATCTCACCAATGTACAAACGATTCTTGATGAAGATCATTATGGTCTTGATAAAGTCAAAAAACGCATTATTGAATATCTTGCGGTGAAGAAAATGACAGGCAGTTTAAAGGCACCAATTCTTTGCTTTTACGGGCCACCCGGAGTTGGGAAAACATCCTTAGCGCGCTCTATTTCTCGTGCTCTTGGTCGTAAATTCTTTAAAGCCTCACTCGGGGGAATTTCCGATGAAGCTGAAATTCGCGGGCATCGTCGAACGTATGTGGGCTCGATGCCGGGTCGTATTTTAAATGGACTGAAGAAAACGGGGGTCGTGAATCCGGTCTTCCTCCTTGACGAAGTGGATAAACTCGCATCCTCTTATAAAGGAGATCCTGCCAGTGCCTTACTAGAAGTCTTAGACCCGGAACAAAACTTTGCTTTCAACGATAATTATCTTGAAGAACCGTATGACTTAAGTAATGTCATGTTTATTGCGACTGCGAACTATTTAGAAGATATCCCAGGACCCTTACGTGACCGCCTCGAACTGATCGAAGTCAATTCGTATACAGAAATGGAAAAAATTGAAATTGCCAATCGTCACTTGATTGCCAAACAACTCTTAGCGAATGGTTTAACTCCCGATCAACTGAGTTTTAATCGGGAATCTTTAGGCTGTATCATCGAATTTTATACGCGGGAAGCAGGGGTTCGTGAACTCGAACGCAAAATTGCCTCGATTTGCCGAAAAGCCGTGGTTGAATTGCTCCAAGATCCCAAAATTACCTCCATTAAAGTGACCCCCAAAGAAGTTCGTAAATATTTAGGGGTGGAAATCTTTGATAACTCAAAAAAAGAAAAATCCAACCAAATCGGGGTTGTAACAGGGTTAGCCTACACGCCGTATGGTGGCGATATCTTACCGATTGAAGTGAATCACTTCCCTGGATCAGGTCGCCTCGTATTAACGGGTAAACTCGGTGAAGTCATGAAAGAATCGGCACAAATCGCCTTAGATTACATTCAAGCGAACGCCGATAAATACGGCATCGAATCAAAAATCTTTAAAGAACGCGATATTCACGTTCACGTGCCTGAAGGGGCTGTACCCAAAGATGGTCCGTCTGCTGGGGTCACGATGACGGTGGCGATGATCTCCGCGTTAACGGGACGTCATGCATCGAGTGAAGTGGCGATGACCGGGGAAGTCACCTTGCGAGGTAATGTCCTTGCCATTGGGGGTTTACGTGAAAAAACGATTGCCGCCTTACGCAGCGGCATTAAAACCGTCCTCATTCCCGATGAAAACCGAAAAAATGTCGATGATTTAGCCAAGGAAGTCAAAGAAAACTTAAAAATCATTTACATTAAATCAGTGGATGAAGCGATTACGTCCACGCTAGTCGCTCCTGTGAAAGCGTGATTCAATTTCAAAACACAACCTTTGTTAAGACGGTCGTTGATGTATCTCAACGTCCGTCTTTTCCTTTACCAGAAGTCATTTTTATTGGACGTTCTAATGTCGGAAAAAGTAGTTTAATTAACGCCTTAACCCAAACCAAAAATCTTGCAAAAGTCTCTACGAAACCAGGAAAAACACGTTATCTCAATTATTTTAATGTGGATGATACGTTTTATTTGGTGGATGCCCCAGGATTTGGATTTACCTTAAAAGGGAAACAAGAACTCGCACAGTTTGCGGTGATGATGGAAGGTTATTTTCAAATTGCGAAACCTTCGTTAGGCCTTTATTTAATCGATGGGCGTCGGGGTTTAAAAGAAGAGGATATTGGCTTTATTCATACGTTGAATCAATCGATGAATATTTTAGTCGTCTTTACCAAAATGGATAAGCTCAATCAATCGGAAAAAGCTTCGTTATTGAAACATATTAAGGCGATTGGTCTCTCGGAAAAACAAGCGGTGTTTACCGCGGTTGATCATGCGAAATCCATTCAAATATTACGGCATACGTTGCAAGATTTCTTATCGTTGAAATCATCCCCAAACTCGGTATAATAAAGAAGATAAAAGGAGTAAATCCATCCGATTTTATCAAAGAAAGCCTGGGTTGATGCAAGCAGGTTAAAATCGCGGATTGAAGTCGTTTATCGTCGTTTCCTTCGGGCGTCTACTCAACGTTATCGAGTCTCAAGTGAATACCGGCAACGGTATTAATTAAGGTGGTACCACGCTGCGGCGTCCTTATCGAAGGACGTTTTTTTATTTTAAGGAGAAACCCATGGAAAGTTTAGCAAAACGTTATGACCCCAAACTCGTTGAAGCGGGAAAATATGAATTTTGGATTAAGGAAAAATTATTTCAACTGGATCCATCCCGTCCAGAAAAATATACGATTGTCATTCCTCCACCCAATGTCACCGGAAAACTCCACTTAGGTCACGCTTGGGATAATACGTTACAAGACATTTTAATTCGTTATCATCATAGCCTTGGCAAAGATACGTTATATCTTCCTGGGATGGACCATGCCGGCATTGCCACGCAAGCAGTCGTTGAGGCTAAATTACGGGCGCAAGGCATTTCTCGTTACGATTTGGGTCGAGAAAAATTCTTAGAAAAAATGTGGGAATGGAAAGATGAATACGCGAAAAATATTCGCCGTCAATGGGGCAAACTTGGACTAGCGCTTAATCCCGATTTAGAACGTTTTACCCTGGATGAAGGATTATCGCATGCCGTCAAAGAAGTATTTATTAAGTTATATCGTGAAGGGTTAATTTATCAAGGTGAACGGATTATTAACTGGGATCCTGATCAACAAACCGCACTTTCCAATATTGAGGTCATTCATAAAGACATTGAAGGTCATTTTTATTATTTTGATTATGTTCTTGATGATGGAACGACCCATTTATCGGTTGCGACCACCCGCCCGGAAACGATGTTTGGTGATGTTTGTCTGGTCGTCAATCCAAAGGATGAACGTTATCGTTCGTTAATCGGTCGCTATGCAATCAATCCTGCCAATCATGAAAAATTACCGATTATAGCCGATGATTATGTCGATGTTGCCTTTGGAACAGGGGTCATGAAATGTACCCCAGCGCATGATGCCAATGACTTTGCCATCAGTGAACGCCATCAGCTTGAACGCCCCTTATGTATGAATAAAAATGGCACGATGAATGAACGAGCGGGATCCTTTGCTGGACTCGACCGGTTTGAATGCCGTCGTCAACTGGTTGAACGGATTCGCCACGAAGGTAATCTTCTTAAAATTGAATCCATCATCCACGCGGTCGGTCATTCCGAGCGAAGTGATGCCATTGTTGAACCGTATTTATCCAAACAATGGTTTGTCAAAATGAAACCACTTGCCCAACATGTCCTTGACTTACAAGCCTCTGATCAAAAAATACGATTTTTTCCTGACCGCTTTGAAGCAACCTTGCAACAATGGATGGAAAAAGTAGAAGATTGGTGTATTTCTCGCCAATTATGGTGGGGTCATCAAATCCCCGCTTGGTATCATCGACAAACGGGGGAAGTCTATGTGGGTGTTGAAGCCCCCAAAAATAGTGAGGATTATATCCAAGATTCCGATGTTCTTGATACCTGGTTTTCTTCTGCTCTATGGCCATTTTCTACCCTCGGTTGGCCCGATCAAACGCATTTATTAAAAGCCTATTTTCCCACCTCAACCATGGTGACTGGGTATGACATTATCTTCTTTTGGGTCGCACGAATGGCATTTCAATCCTTACATTTTTTAGGACAAAAACCCTTTGAAGATGTTTTGATTCATGGGATTATTCGGGACGCACAAGGACGAAAAATGTCGAAATCTCTTGGTAATGGCGTGGATCCGATTCAAGTCATTGATCAATTTGGGACGGATGCATTACGCATTTACCTTGCTTCCAATTCTAGTCCCGGTCAAGATACACGTTACATTGAAGAAAAAGTAGAAGCGCAAGCGAACTACTTAAACAAAATTTGGAATTCTGCACGCTTTATTTTGAGTTATTTACCTGAGGATTTTAAGCCAGTGAATTTAGAAAAGGCGACCTTGAATGATTTAGATATCGGCTTATTAACCCGATTGAATCAATTGATTGGCAATGTGAAATTAAATTTAGATAAATATGAAATCGGGTTTGCCTCGAAATTGATGTATGACTTTGTTTATGATGAATTTTGTTCGTGGTATTTAGAATTTTCGAAAGTCCACTTACAATCCGACGCCGATTCACATCGTCTGGTCACGTTATCCATTCTCTTTGAAGGTTTAAAAGCGATTTTGATCATGCTTCATCCGTTTGCTCCTTTTATTACCGAAGAAATTTACAGTCGCTTGCCAGGTCATCAAACTTCGATTTTCCTCGAACGTTTTCCCCAGGTTTTATCGCTTTCAAACGATCGCGGTATTTATGGCTTTATTCAAACGGTCATTCAAGATGTTCGTGCGTACAAAGTCCGTCATCAATTAGCACCGAATGCCTCGCTGCAATTAGCGATTGATGTGACGCAAATTGACGTACAACCTTACAGCGCGTTGATCCAACGGATGACATTTTCTGAAGTTTCCTTTAAAACAGTTGCCCCTTCGGTTCACGTAGAACGGTTTGTCTATCCGATGGGAAGTTTGGTCATTGAACAAAAAGTCGACTTAGTGGCGATGAAACAAACCTTGTTAAGTCAACAAGCGTTTGAAAAAGCGGAAATTGACCGCGCGGAAAAAATGCTTGCTAACCCGAACTTTTTAGCGAAAGCTCCCGAAGCGAAAGTCGAAGAAGAAAAAGATAAACGCGCACTTCATATGCAAAAACTTGCGATTATTGAAGAAAAATTAAAACAATTGTAATTTTGGGCGCTTTTCCTCCTATTTCTCCTTAGGAGGAAATATCTATGGAAGATATCCCACAATCCCAATGGTTACACTTACGCGGAGGCGAACCCGTTACCCTCGGGGCGGTGATGGCCGTTATGGTCATTGCTTTAACCGCCGTCATTGTCTATCGCTTGTTTATGTCATCGGCTGGAAAAGCATCCATTCCTGGTGGTTTTCAATTTGAGTGGAAGTAGTTCATCGACGCATTTAACCGCGCTTCCTTACTTGGAGCGCCCCCGCGAAAAAGCCCGTGCTTTAGGCGTTAAACAACTGGCAAATCACGAACTTATTGCCATTTTATTAGCCAGTGGCATCAAAGGGAAATCGGTGTTAATGGTGGCCCAAGAAATTGTACAACGTTACGGATCGTTGTCGGCTTTAATCCGACTTTCTTATGCGCAATGGACCGATATACCTGGCATCTCTCACGTCAAAGCGTTACAAATGCTGGCGATGATTGAACTTTATCAGCGCATCGAAAAAGAAGGAGTAGAAACAATTTCCTTTAAAGAACCGCAAGCGGTTTTTGCCCATTTTCGTTTACGGTTAGGTGTCCTTCATGACGAGCAACTCCTCGTCATTAAATTGAATCATCAACTTCATTATGAAGGAGAAACGGTTTTACGCTTAGGTTCCCAAGCCAACATTCACCTCGAAATGCGCGATGTTTTTGTGGATTTACTGAAAACCAATACCCGTAAGTTTATGCTAATTCATAATCATCCCTCAGGCGACTGCACGCCGTCCCAACAAGACATTCATACCACGATTGCATTGATGGAAGCAGCTCGTTCTTTAGGATTTTTACTCATTGATCATATGATCATTTCCTTGCAAGGGTATTTTTCCATGAAGCAGCATCGTTTGATTCAATGAATATAAATTGACAAATTCTCGGTTCCTTGCTATATTATCGGAGTTGTTGCCTCACAAGCTACAACCGCCTCTCAAGGTGCCTAACGCATGCGCCATCGTGGCTCATGGACCGTCGGAGCGAGTCTCGTGTTTAAGGAGGTTATTTATGTACGCGATTATCATGACAGGTGGTAAACAGCTTAAGGTCGAAATCGGCCAAAAGATTTTTGTTGAAAAAATCGAAGCTGAACCCGGAACAACCGTCACTTTTGATCAAGTTCTTTTGGTTGCTGATAAAGCATTAAAAGTTGGAAGTCCAACGGTTAAAGGCGCCAAAGTAACAGCGAAAGTCGAAAAACAAGGCTTAAGCAAAAAGTTGACTGTGTTTACGTATCACGCTAAACACAATGTTCGCCGTAAATTAGGTCATCGTCAGCCGTATACGAGTCTTGTAATTGAATCCATCGAAGGTTAAGTATGATTCACGTCACCTTACGTAGAAAAAATCAACGTATCTACGTCCTAAAAGTGACGGGTCATGCCTTAAGCGCACCGTATGGCGAAGATCTCGTCTGTGCCGGTGTGAGTGCGATTGTAACCGGCGGTGCGAATGCCTTGAAACCTCAAGGAATCCGCATTCATCTCTCCGAAGGATTAGCCGACTTTCAAGTCGACAACCTTGAAGAAATGAGCCATCAACACGTTCTCGAAATATTATGGATTCAACTAAAAACCATTCAAGCATCGTATTCCCAATTTATCTCGATTAAAGAACAGGAGGATTAATTCATGCGATTTACATTAAACTTACAACTCTTCGCGTCGAAGAAAGGGGTCGGTTCCACACGAAACGGACGCGACTCTCATTCCAAACGTTTAGGAGCAAAAGCCAGTGATGGTGAATTCGTGACCGCGGGTAGCATTCTTTACCGTCAACGTGGAACGAAAATTCATCCCGGACTCAACACCATGAAAGGTGGCGATGATACGATCTTCGCAACCAAGACTGGTAAAGTGAAGTTCCAACGTTGGGGCAAGTCCAAAACGAAAGTCAGCATCGTTGAAGTTGCTGCTGAATAAAGAAAAAAAGAGACCACGAGACGTGGTCTTTTTTGTTATACTAACATTATGAAAAAAATTTCGATCATTGTCCCCATGTACAACGAAGAGAAAGTGGTTTCACTTTTCTTTTCTGCCATTGATAAGGTCTTGGCAAAGCTAACCCAATATGCGTTTGAACTCGTTATTGTCAATGATGGAAGTAAAGATGGAACCTATCCCTTATTGCTCGCAGAGCAATCACGACGACCCAATCTCGTACTGGTGAACTTGTCCCGCAATTTTGGGCATGAACCAGCCGTTGCCGCAGGGATTGCCACGGCGACAGGGGATGCTCTGATTCCCATGGATGCGGATTTACAAGATCCTCCCGAACTCATCAAGGATTTACTCGAAAAATTCGAAGAAGGTTTTGATGTGGTCAATGCCAAACGCAAAACCCGTCATGAAGATACTTTTTTAAAACGCTTTACCGCGATTCAATTTTATAAATTTATTGCCCGTTTATCAGGGAAAGTCAAAATTCCTCAAAACGTCGGTCACTTTCGCTTAATTTCGCGTCGGGTTGCCGATGAAGTCATTCGCTTAACCGAACGAAACCGTGTTTTCCGTATAGAAGTTCCTTTTTTAGGTTTTAAAACGACGGAAGTTTTATTTGATCGCCCTAAACGTGTTGCCGGTGAGACGCACTATAACTTGAAAAGTATGGTGAAACTTGCCGTGGATTCGATTGCCTCAACCACGTCGGTTCCACTCGTGTGGCCGACATGGATTGCCATTTTTTGGGAATTCCTCGTGGGCGTAAGTCTCGTTGGACAATTGGTTGTTTTTATCTTTGTGCCCGTGGATGTCATGGTGCATTGGATTTGGTTAGCAGGCAATGTCTTAGGCATCGGTCTTGCCTTGATGTTTTATGTTTTAGCGATCCTCGCGCTCTATTTATCTCGCGTCTTTATTGAAACACAAAATCGTCCCTTCTACGTGATTGACGAGATTAAAACGTCTTCATAATTTCCTATGTTTATTGATCACGTTCAACTTGAAATTCGTGCCGGAAAAGGTGGCAATGGGGCCATCTCTTTTTTACGCTTAAAATACATGGAACACGGTGGTCCCGATGGTGGGGGTGGTGGCCGCGGCGGTTCCATTTATTTCGTTGCAAGTCGCTCGGAAACAACGCTTTATACCTTTAAATACCAAAAGAAAATTATCGCCCATGATGGCGAAAATGGTGGTGCCCGCGACCGTTATGGAAAATCTGCAGAAGACGTTTATGTCAATGTCCCTGTGGGAACGATGGTCTATGATACCCTTACCGGTGAACTTCTCGTGGATTTAATTGAAGAAAATAAACCTATTTTGCTTGCGAAAGGCGGTCGTGGGGGTCGGGGAAATGCCACCTTTAAATCTTCCGTTAATCGTGCGCCTCGAATTGCCCAAAATGGTGATTTAGGCGAAAAAAGAACCTTACGTCTAGAATTAAAACTTCTCGCGGATGTGGGTTTGGTTGGTTTTCCTTCTGTGGGTAAAAGTTCGTTATTGGCTACGGTTTCGAATGCAAAACCTGCCATTGCCGATTATGAATTTACGACCTTAGCGCCCCATTTAGGGGTCATTCGTCGTGCGGAAGAAAATCCTTACATCATGGCTGATTTACCGGGTTTAATTGAAGGAGCTTCCCATGGTAAAGGCCTTGGATTACAATTTTTACGGCATATTGAACGGTGTCGCGTTATTGTCCATGTCATTGACATGGCGTCCCATCGCGATCCGTTTGAAGCGTATCAACAAATCAATCATGAACTTGAATCCTTTTCACCTGCATTACTGACCCGGCCGACGCTTATTGTCGCTTCAAAAATGGATGAAGCGGGCGCCCAAGACCGTTTGAAAAAATTTCAAAAAAAACTTAAAAACAAGACAATTTATCCCATTTCCCTTTTATCAGAAGAAGGTGTCGATGCGTTAATGAAAGCGATTGATCAAACGTTAGCCTCAGCCCCCATGCCTATCCTTGCACCCGTCGAATCCACGACCGAACGTATTTATACGTTTAAACCGAAGACACCCTTTGAAATCTTACGTCCGAGTGAGCATCTTTTTGTGCTAACAGGGGATGAACTTGAAGAAACCTATCGAAAAATGAATACGACCACCGACCAAGGTTTATTGAGTTTGTTTCGATATTTACGTGAACTTCGTGTGGAAGAAGCCTTGGAAGCACGTGGGATTCAAGAAGGCGACACGGTGCGATTGGCCGATTTTGAATTTACGTATCATGGTTCATAGTTTTTCTTTATAATAAGGTCATGAAAAAAGAATTCTCTTCGACACTCGTTCTTGTCTCAGCACTCCTTACTATGTTAGTTTTACTCGTGTTATTTTTCTCGGGAGTCATTCAACTGAGCGTATGATTTATGCCTTAACCGGACAGGTCCATGTCCTACAACCAGACCACTTACTTATTAACGTCCAAGGTGTCACGTATTTTGTCCATATTGCCCGAAGTTCTGCCTTTCAATTAGGCCATATTCAAACGGTGCTTACCTTACAAATTTTTCGTGAAGATGATCAATATCTTGTCGGTTTTGCGACCGAAGAAGAACGTTTTATGTTTCAACGGCTCATTTCGGTGAAAGGGATTGGTCCAAAGACGGCTTTGGGTGCGCTCTCTGGCACCATGGCCAGTGAAATTATTAAGGCGATCAACATAGGAAATGTGTCCTTCTTAAAATCATTACCGGGCATCGGTCCGAAAGCGGCCAGTCAAATTGTGCTCGATTTACGCGGCAAACTGGTCGAGGATGAAGCAAAATCCGCCTCATTACCTCCCGTTTTTGAAGAGGCACGAGAGGGCCTTAAAGCATTAGGTTTTAAACCGAAAGAAATTGATGATGCCTTTAAACTTGTGCGCGCGGATGAAACTTCCGTGGAAGCGATTATTAAAATTGCGTTAAAACGGTTGGGGAAATAAGCAATGAGCCGCATAATGGATAGTCATGCCCTTCATGATGATACCCTCGATATTACCTTACGACCACAACGCTTAAGTGATTACATTGGCCAAACGGCTTTAAAAGCCAATTTAGAAGTGTTTATTGGGGCGGCTAAACATCGTCAAGAAACCTTAGACCACGTCCTACTTTATGGGCCACCCGGTTTAGGCAAGACCACCCTTGCGCATATCATTGCCTATGAAATGGGTGGCAACATTAAAACCGTCACCGGTCCGAGTTTAGAAAGAACGGGCGATCTTGCTGCAATTTTAACCTCCTTGGAACCGGGTGATGTTCTTTTCATTGATGAAATTCATCGTTTGCCGAGTGTCGTGGAAGAAGTGCTTTATGGGGCAATGGAAGATTTTCACCTTTCTGTTCTCATTAACCGTGAAGGCACATCACGCACGTTGAACTTGGATTTACCGCCCTTTACCTTAATTGGGGCGACCACACGGGCCGGTGATTTATCATCCCCCTTGCGTGCGCGTTTTGGAATTACCGAAAAATTCGATTTTTACGCCCAAGAAGACATCGAAAAAATCATTATGCGTACTGCCAAAGTTTTACAAACACCGATTGAAACACAAGCGGTTGCCTCCCTGGCGCTACGTTCCCGAGGAACGCCCCGTATTGCCAATCGCTTGTATCGCCGTATTCGTGATTTTGCTCATTATCAAAAAGCGGAAGCCATCTCCAATTCCATTACCGAAGAAGGTTTAACCGCCCTTAAAGTGGATGCTCTTGGTTTGGATGATGTTGATGTACGATATTTATTGGGACTGATTGACCGGTTTAAAGGCGGACCCGTTGGCTTAGAAGCCCTTGCAAGCGCGATCGGTGAAGAGATTATGAATTTAGAGGATGTTTATGAACCTTATTTACTTCAAATTGGGTTGATAAATCGGACCCCACGTGGTCGCGTGGCGACAGAAAAAGCCTACAAACATTTAAAGCGAAGTTATCAAGGACAATTGTTTTAAAAAACGTTCAAAAGGTTGACGTCTTTTGTCGTTGAAATTAATGAGGAAATAGAGTAAAGTTAAAAAGCGACGAAATCGTCGATTTTTTAATAACGGAGGTAGATTATGCGCCGACTCTTAAGTTACTTACTCTTATCGATAACAACCTTTCTTCTCATTGGATTCAATTTACTCTCAGTGGTAGGTGGATTGAATGCTAATTTAGAATTTTCAAGTGGTCGAGAAATGGTCTTCCGTATCTCGGATAAACTGACCGAAGATACGCTCTATTCGAGTGATGATGTCGTCCGTGATGTTGCCGATACGATGATCGAACGCTTAGAAAATGCGTTAGTCAGTAAGTATGACGTCTGGGTTGAAGGCAATAATCAAATTCGTGTCACGGTCTCCGAAGCGACCGACATTAAATACCAACGCTTAGCGACCTATCTTGCCTTCGATGCTGATTTTACGATTTCGACAAAAACAGAAGTCTCTGCCACCAATGACCAAATGTTTGATGGTCAAGTCGCGCGCGTTGAATATCGTGGTCAAACGCCTTTTGTTGTTATTCCATTAAAAGATCCAAGCTATTTAAAAGAAGTGCTTGTTACCGAAGCGGAAGGTTCCAACCCAGGTCAAGATGCGGGTGGTCAAGGGTCGGGGGATGGTGAACTTCTTCTTTGGGCAGGAAAAACCGAAGCCGATAACTATGAAGACTCGCTTGATGATGCCAAGATGCGTGAAAAAATTATTTTACGCTTCACTACAGGATCCATGTGGTGGGATGCTGAAACCCAGCAAGAATTAGCAAGTGCAATTGCGCCTTCCAAATACGGATCTCCGAATGCAAATAATGTCTTTGATGCTGCCGCAGTGACGCAAGCCAATGAAGAAGCCATTTATTACCGTAATTTATTTAATGCCTCTGCCTTACCTGTTAACGTCGAACTTTTATTTTCCACGCCGGTTCAACCTACCATTGAACCAATTTTAAATCTTGCTGAAATATTAACGCTTTCATGGAGTCAAACGTTGATCGCTTCGATCATCGCTGTCACCTTGATTGCTGGGGTGCTTATTTATCTTTATCGCTTACCTGCGATTGGGGTTTTGGCAACCACCGCGTTATCTCTTTTTGCATCGTTCATCGCCTTTGTTTGGTTGAAACTCGAGTTTTCATCGGCAGCACTCGTCGGTTTAATGACGATAGGAGCCCTCGGTCTATTTACCTCGATTTTATATTTAACGTATTTCCGTCGTGAAGTGTATGCGGGACGTTCTCTTAAAAAAGCCCACATTGAAGCGAACGGGGATATCTTAACGATCGTTTTAGACACAACGATTATTGTGCTGATCTTTGGTTTATTTGCGTATTTATTCGCGGGAAACCTTGTTCAAAACTTTGCTGTCTTCATCATGATTGGCGCCATTAGTAATTTACTCATCGTCTATCTTGGTAACCAAGTTCTCTTTGGTTTACTCTTCCAAGAATATGGTTTACTTCAAAAACTTCCTTCCTTGGCCATTCAACCCAAACTCATTCCGAATGTTACCAACGATGAAAAACCGGTTTACTTTGGTCGCTTCTCAGGGCGTGATTTCACTTCAAAAGGTGCGTTACTTTCGCCCATTACCTTTAGTTTAGCGGCGTTATCCTTAGCCGGTGCGATTACCTTAGGGGTGCTCAATGTTCCCATTGTGCAACCGGCTGTCAATCCCGAACCGAGTCGCCTTTATTTAGAAGTGAAGGATTTCTCGCAATTTGAAAATACCGCCGATGTGGAAGCCAAATTACTTGATATGATCTTACTCGACGGTGAAGCGTTAGACTACGCTACAGACATTGCTATCCACGAACTCGTTCGTGTGGAAGATGATATTGATGTCAATTACCGCATTTACGTCATCGACATTTTATCCTCGTTGGATGCAGTGACAGACTTTAGTTTTGCAGAAGATGACTTTGTTACCGACGATTTCAACATTTTACTCGAACATATTGTGTATGCGCATTATGAAGATGAACAAGTCGCCGTTGTCAGCTTATTAGAAACACAAGCGATTACGAATCAACCCACCGTCATTGAAATTGCCTTGGGTACGCTCATCGCCTTAGCGTTTGTGGGTGTGTATTTACTCTTACGTCAATCGTTTGCGAAAGCGTTTGCTATCGTCACCTTAAGTGGAACGATCAGTGTGTTAACCTTAGGTTTCTTTATGGCAACACGTATTCCTGTTTTCTCGACGATGACACTCGCGTTACTCCCCATCACCTTAATGAGCGTGTTAACGTTACTAGTCATCTTTGCGCAATCGCAACGTGCCTTAGCAGTCCTTGAAGGACGTCGCCCAACGATGGATGAAGCCATTTTATCGCTTCGTAAAGCGACCTCGTTATCGGCAACACCTATTTTTATCACGTTAGGGTCGTTACTTTACGTGAGTCTTTCCTTCTTTGGTGTTGGACCGGCGAGTTTGCAAGGGTTAGCAGCCACATTATTATTAGGAAGTTTACTGGCTGCTTTACTCGTCACCTCGTTATTACCGAATACGTTCAAACCTTTCTACAGACTTTTCAAAGGTTTTAATGTATGGTTATTACGTCCGCGTAAAAAAGAAGCCAAACGCATGGTCGATAATACCCGTTCAGCAGAACCTCAAGAAGCAACTTATATCGGTATTAACGATTAATGAGACTATGTCGTCGTTTTTAGAACGTTTGCTTGCCTATTATGAATGGTCAAAAGACACGTATCAATCCTTTATTCAACCTGCAACAAGCCACCAGCTTGTTGCTTTTACTTCCTATCCTGAACATGCCACGTTTTTAACAACGATATCGACCCATCTTGCCGCAGGTCATCGCATGTTAATTTATGGCGATTATGACGCCGATGGGATGTTTTCTAGCGCGATCTTATACGAAACCTTGACGACACTGAACGCGAAGGTCGATGTTTATTTACCCCAACGTTATCAGGATGGCTATGGTATAACCTTGACACAAATGCAACGCGCTCACCATGAAGGGTATGCCCTCGTCATTTGTATCGATAATGGGGTATCCCAGCATGAAGCATTGACCTATGCTAAAAACGTCGGCATCGATGTGCTCGTCATGGACCATCATGGCTGCCCGGAAACGTTACCACCGATGAAGGCGCTTATTCATCCTGAAAAAGATCATCCGCATCCGTTAGCCCGATGTTCGGGTTCGCTAGCGCTCAGTTTTTCAATGCATATGCATCAATCACTCTTACCGACTCATCTTATTTATGCGGCGATTGCGACGATGACGGATTCGATGCCGTTAATCAAGGATAACCGCGCCCTCGTTCAGTTAGGCATTGAGGCGATCAATTCATACATTCCTCTCTCACTTCAGCCTTTTATCCAACAATTCCCATTGGATGAAAATTCGCTTTCGATGATGATTGGCCCCATTTTTAATGCGATTGGCCGCATCATGAAAGATGACACGATTCAAACAGTCGTTCCTTACCTTGTTTCAAAAGATCGTTCATGGGTTCAAGAAACTGCGATACGCTTTAACGAAATTAATCAATTACGAAAACGTCGATCGGATGATGCGGTTAAAGCTTGGGAAAAAGATACCCAACACTATCTCATAGAAAAAATTGAAGAAGTCTCAGGTCTTACCGGATTGATTGCCTCCAAACTTGTAATGCCTTCACGTCCGATTGTTGGAATTTTTGCCCAAGATGAAAAACATCCGGATCATCTCGTCGGCTCCCTTCGCTCCATCGATGGTATTGATATTCGTCAATGGCTGCAAGCGTATCAAGGACCGCTTATCGCCTTTGGTGGACACGCCCAAGCGTGTGGTGTTACCGTGCATCAAGATGATTTTCAAGCGCTCAAATCGTATTTGAAAATGTGTCCGATAAATCAAAATCCTCCCCCTAAAAAGACATTGGTGATTTCCACGCGTGATCTTACCTTTGAAAATTTACAAATGTTTCAAGCCTTAAAACCTTTCGGACCGGGTTCGGAAGAACCGCTTTTACAAATTCATCATGTTCCCGTGAATAAATTAACGTTTTCTAAAAAACCACCTTTTTATTTATCCACGTCATTAACGCCTTATTCTTCCGTTTTTTCATTCAAATTAACTCGTGCTGATTTTATTGATGAAACGGAGGTTATTTTAGAAGGCCGAATGCGTTTAAATAACTACCTACAACGTCGCATCGTTCAGTTCGTAGCCGACCGCTTTCTTGCTTTGTAAAGAAATTCGAAAATATCTTTACAAAAATATGTAAGCGCTTTTATAATTGAAAGCGTAATAGATAAGGAGGAAAACATATTTCATGAATAAGAAATTTATTCTATTACCTGCAGCGATGTTAATGCTTGCAGCATGTGGTGGTGCTTCGAGCTCCGTTGCGTCGAGTACACCAGCATCTAGTACAACTACGTCTAGTGCCACATCACTTGCTCTCGACACAAACATCTATAGTGTGGTCGGCGCCTTCCAAGGTTGGAATCCAGCGGACGAAAACACCGTGATGGACCGTGCTAGCGGCACTAACAACTACTCATTGACCCTTGATTTATATCAAGACACTCAATGGAAACTCGTCATCAACCAAAGCTGGGATGCGGGTCAAGTCTCTCCATCCTCACCGGGCGTTAGTGTCCAAGAAGATGGCACAACCATTGCCGATTTCGTCAACGTTGGCGGAACGAATATGGAAGCAGTGGGTGACGGTTTTGATGGGTACAACTTCAACACCTTAGTCCATGGTAACTACACGATTAATTTTACGTCGCTTCCTGCGCTTAACCGCGTCCTTAATATCGTCCGTAATGGCGATCCAATTGTACCGCCACCAACCGATATTACGTGGTATTTAGTGGGTAACTTCACGGAACCACAATGGGGTGATGGTTTTGTCGAAGCCAACGAATTCGTTGAAACCTCGACACCCGGAACCTATGAACGTACCTTAGACTTACTTGAAGGGTATGAATTCAAAGTTGTTAAGATGGTGGGAACAACACCGACCTGGATCGGCGCTTCGATTCTTGGTGATGTCACTCCTGTTGAATATGCGGATGCAGTGGGTGGTTCTGATAACTTTATCGTTGCGACCAACGGTAACTATAAACTCACCTTAATCGATGGTGCAACCGACGTGTTAAACGTTGAACGTTTAGGAGATCCTATCGTTGCTCCTCCAACCGAATCAACTTACTTCTTACGTGGAAGTATTGGTGATGGCGATGGAAAAGTAACGGAATGGGGTGCAGACTTAACCGCTTGGGAACTTGTTGAAGATGCCAACGTGGGAAGTTTTGAAATCATATTAGACCTCTATGTTGGTAACGAATTCAAAGTTGTTAAAAATGGTTTAACCTGGATGGGTGCTACCTTCTTAAGAACCTTTGATGACACACAAATTGGTGGTAATGATAACATTTCGGTCCTTGCGGAAGGAAACTATAAAGTTGCTTTAGTCGCAGGGGATACCGATGTCATTGATATTTATCGATTAGGGGATGCCACCGTCCCAGGAACCACCGAAGTGGATCCTGCCGATTGGTTTTTAGTCGGATCGGTTACCGATCCAGCCTGGACACCATCCGACAAATCTCTACCGTTAACTGCGGTTGAAGGACAAACCGGTGTCTATGCGATTACCTTAGAATTAGATGCAAATCAACTTTTTAAAGTCAAAACTGGTACAACCTGGGAAACAGGTCGTGATTTAGGTTTTGGTGCTGTCACTGCCGCTCCAGGTGGTGCTTTTGGTGATGATTTCGGTAACATCAAAGTCTTAGCCGATGGTAAATACACGATTACCTTTACCTTTGCTCCTTCTGCGGGTTCGATTAGTATCACCGCCAGTGGTTGGATTGGTTACGGAATGGGAATTTCCGAACCTGCTGCAGATATGACCATGACCTATGCGGGTATTACTGGCAGCTGGTGGGAAAAGAATGCCCAATTAAACCTTGCCTCCTTTGATGGTACAAAAACCGGTATTACCTTCGCCTTTACTGGGGTTGCCGGTCATGAATATCTCTTCAAAATTGAAGGGGCTGGTGCAGGTGCTCCTGTTGAATTAGCCATTGTTGGCGACGGCAATGCGCAAACCTTAACCTTAGATTTAAGTGCAAAAACAGAAGCAGAACGTGCGAATTTAAAACTCATCGTTCTCTTTGTGAAAACCTTAGATGCTTCAGGTTCGATTACCGTTCAACCGTTTACGTACGTTAGCTAATAAGCGACTTTCATAAAGTCACAAAACCCCTTGGGTAACCGAGGGGTTTTTTATTTTCCAAAAAAGAGTATAATTTTAAGCAATATGAGCGAATCTAACAAAGTTTTTCATACCTTTCAAGATATTCAAGAAGTATACTTTGCGTATATTTCCAATCCCGATGATCGCGCCATTATTGAAAAAGCCTATCGTTTTGCCGAAGAAAAGCATGCAGGAATATTTCGAAAATCGGGTGAACCTTATATTCATCATCTCATTGAAGTTGCCTATATTTTAGCCAAACTTCAAGGAGGTCCTTCCACGATTGCTGCAGGATTTCTTCATGATGTTGTCGAAGATACCGATGTGACCGTTGAACAACTGGAAACAATCTTTAATCCTGATATTGCCTCCTTGGTAGAATCCTTAACGAATATTCAACGTTTAAAACTATCCCATCGTAAACCGGAAGATTTTGCTGCAGAAGACCATCGCAAAATTTTCCTCGGTATGGCGCGAGATATTCGCGTCATCATTATAAAATTAGCGGATCGTCTCCATAACATGCGAACATTGGATTCACTTTCTCCCGTGCGACAAAAAGTGTTATCGAAAGAATCGCTTGAAGTATTTGCTCCCATCGCCCATCGGCTTGGGATGTTTGAAATAAAAACCGAACTTGAAGATTTATCGATTCGTTACTTAGAGCCTGAAAAGTACCAACGTGTGCTTGAAGAGTTAAATAAACGAACCAAAAATCGTGAAAAATCGTTAAGCGATGTCAAAAAGAAAATTGCTGATATGTTGCTACAATATTCGATTCAGTTTTCGATTGAAAGTCGCGTGAAAGGTATTTATTCCATTTTTCGTAAGGTGTTCTTACAAGAACATAATTTTGATGAAGTGTATGATATTCTTGCGATTCGTGTTATTACCGATACCGTCGCCCATTGTTATGAAATATTAGGGTATATTCATGCGATGTTTACCCCTATTTCCAATCGCTTTAAAGATTATATTGCCGCACCCAAACCCAACTTATATCAATCGTTACATACCACGATTATTGCCAAAGACGGACAAGTATATGAAGTGCAAATTCGTACCAAAGACATGAATGAACTCGCAGAAACCGGTGTTGCTGCCCATTGGCGTTATAAAGAAGGGACGAATTATAGTCCGCAAAAAGAACAAAAAGAAATTGAAGAAAAACTATACTGGTTCCGTGATTTGATTACGCTTGCTGATAAAGAAGGCGATGCCAAAGAAGTCATGGAAAACTTGCAAAAAGATATTTTCGAAGCGCAAGTGTATGTGTTTACGCCTAAAGGAAAGCTTGTGGAATTGCCCAACGGTTCAACCCCCTTAGATTTTGCATATCGCGTTCATACCGGAGTCGGACATAGTGCGGTCGGAGCGATTGTGAATGGATCCTTAGTCCCATTACACACGATATTAAAGACAGGGGATGTCATTGAAATTCGCACCTCCAATACGTCACCGGGTCCGAATGAAGGTTGGTTAAAAATCGCGCATACGGCGACGGCTAAAAATCATATTCGTAAGTTTTTACTCAAGAAAAACAACGAAATGATGCGAGATGATAAAATCCTTCAAGGTAAAGCAAACTTACTCGATGCATTCCGTGAGCACGGGATGAATGAAAAAGAAATGATGGAACTCGTCAGTCAAGAAAAGGTGCTCAAACATTTTGAAATGGCCAATGTCGAAGACTTGCTAGTTGCCATTAATAATCGTAATCCGGCGCCGGCTGCGATTATTGATTTTCTCAATATTAAAAAGAAATTTGTATTAACGCTCGGCAAGAAGGATATTAAACCGAGTAAGTCTTCCATTATTGTGCCTTCTGCGGGTAAAGTGGCGGTGACGTTAGGGAGCTGCTGTACGCCCATTCCTGGTGACAATGTGATCGGTTATATTACCAAAGGTCGCGGCATTACCGTCCATCGTTTGGGGTGTCCAAACTTGGGTAGTGATGAAGCACGCCTCACCGAGGTGTTTTGGAATGAACAATTTGAAAATACGCCTCACCCTGTGGATATTCACATCGAATGTAGTGATCGTAATAACTTAATCATTGATGTCATGGGCGTGTTTTCGCAAATGAAAATTACCGTTAGTAGTCTGAATGCGCTTCTACATCCCCAAACACAAACCACTACGATAAAAGCTACGATTTCGGTGAGTGATTCCAAGCGATTAAGTGATGTTTTTAATGTATTATTAAATGTGGCCGGGGTTTATGAAATTCACCGGGTTATTCATTAGAGGAAGTTATGGACATTAAACAACCTAAAGGGACAAAAGACGCCTTATTTGGCGAGGTAGAAGCGCTTGAACAAGTTGAACAAGCACTCTTAAACATTGCCAAGCTTTATGGCTATGCAGGTATTCGTACGCCCATTTTTGAACATACCGAATTATTTACACGTTCGGTTGGTGATAGTTCCGATATTGTTCGCAAAGAAATGTACACCT
This sequence comes from Bacillota bacterium, assembly GCA_030834445.1. Classification (GTDB taxonomy): domain Bacteria; phylum Bacillota_I; class Bacilli_A; order RFN20; family CAG-826; genus UBA970. The sequence goes on along the minus strand of JAURFC010000001.1, from coordinate 143,879 downwards.
TTATGGATAAAGGCGATCGTTCTTTAACCTTGCGTCCAGAACTCACCGCGGGTGTCATTCGTAGTGTCGTAGAACAAAAAGTCGTACATTCCTATGATCTACCCCTCAAACTTTATTATTTAGGGCCGGCCTTTCGTTATGAACGCCCCCAACTCGGTCGCTTACGTCAATTTCATCAATTTGGCGTGGAACATATTGGCATTACATCCCCCCTTTCGGTGGCAGAAACGATTGCCACAGGCGTCACCGTGTTAGAAATGCTCGGATTTGAAGGGGTTAGTGTCTCCCTCAATTCGTTAGGGGATGAAGCATCACGTAATGCGTATAAAACGGCATTAAAAGCGTATTATGAACCGCAGTTAAATGACGTTTGCGAGGATTGCCGTCAACGTTATGAAACAAACCCTTTACGTATGTTAGATTGCAAAGTGCCTGCCGATCATGATCGAGCCAAAAACGCCCCCAAAATTAGTGATTATTTAACGCCGACATCACAAGCTTATTTTCAATCCGTTCAATCGGCATTAAGTGCAATTAATGTTCAATGGCATCATGATGAACAACTCGTTCGTGGACTTGATTATTATGCGGATTGTGTCTTTGAATATCATTATGTTTCCAAAACAGGAAAAGATTATGGCGCCATTGGGGCCGGAGGTCAATATCCGCGATTGGTGGAAGAACTCGGCGGTCCTTCATTAATTGCCGTAGGTTTTGCGTTTGGGATTGAACGTATTATTGCCTTGCTCGCGGATGCCGGTCGACTCGAAGGCGTCCGAAGTTATGTAGATGTCTACATTATCTCAATGGAAGAAGCCACGGATACGTATGCCTTTAAGCTTGCGCATAATTTCCGTTATACCAATTTTAAAACCGAACTGAATCTCGAACATCGTTCGATGAAATCGTCGATTAAATCGGCGGTAAAACGCGACGCAGTTTACGCGGTGATTATCGGGGTCGAAGAAATGACAAACAATGTTGTGACGATTAAAAACTTACAAACTCAAGAACAACAACAAGTCCCGGTTCAAGAAGTCGTGCATTTAATGCAACACTTAACGAATCAACCTGGCCACCATCATCATGATGAGGAAGAAGGTCACCATGAATAATCCCTCCCATTTTCGTAGTCATCCTAACGGGGCCTTACGTCTTGACCATGTCGGCGAGCACGTTCGTCTTGTCGGTTGGGTGCAACGCAAACGAAATTTAGGCTCATTATTGTTTCTTGATTTACGTGATTATTCGGGCATTATTCAATTATTAATCGATGAAGAAACAATCGTTCCTGACGTTAAGAGTGAATACTTAATTTCCGTGGAAGGTCGTGTTCAAGCCAAAGCAGTTCCTAACAAAGCCTTGGCGACCGGTGAAGTGGAAGTGAAAGTTTCACGTTTAGAAGTCATTAATGCTTCCGATCCTCTACCGATGATTGTTGATGACGTTACCGATGCCGGTGAAGATATTCGATTGAAATATCGCTACCTTGATTTACGTCGTACCCCGATGCAAGAAACCTTACGAACCCGTTCAAAAATTATGAACGTCTTTCATCAGTTTTTTGAGAACCATCAGTTTGTGAATGTAGAAACACCGTTACTTACCTTATCTACGCCTGGAGGAGCCCGTGACTTTTTAGTGCCTTCTCGTCTCCATACAGGAACTTTTTATGCACTCCCTCAATCGCCGCAAATTTATAAGCAACTTCTCATGATTGGTGGCCTCGATCGCTATTATCAAATTGCGCGTTGTTTCCGCGATGAAGATTTACGAGCCGATCGTCAGCCTGACTTTACCCAAATCGACGTTGAAGCCTCTTTTTTAACACAAGATGAATTTTTATCGTTAATGGAAGAAGCGATTGCCACCGTCTTTTTTGAAGTTAAAGGAATTACCTTACCCCGTCCGTTTCCGCGCTTGAATTATGCGAATGCGATGGAACGTTATGGCAGTGACAAACCGGATTTACGTTTTGATTTAGCGATTCAAAAAGCCCCCTCGGTTTTAGAAGAAGCGTATGAAAAAGCAGGCTTTAAGCAAACCTTTACGCGCGTTCTTGTCTTACCCAATGCATTGGCAACTGTGACGCGAAAAATATTGGATGAATGGACTGTTTTTGTCAAACCTCTCGGGTTAAAAGGACTCGTTCTTTTAAAACAAGAAGGAGGTCAATTGACCGGTTCGTTTGCGAAATATTTTGAACAAAATAGTACTCAATTATTCTCATCTTTAGGAATGCAAGAAGGCGATGTTGCGCTTGCTGCGACCCATGATGACCGTCTTACCTTGCTTTCGATTTTAGGCTTACTCCGCTTAAAAGCGGCCACCTTACTTCGGGTGATTCCGGAAAAGACTTTTGCTGTCGCCTGGATGACCGATTTCCCTTTGTTTGATCACAATGAAAAAGGTCAACTCGTCAGTGCGCATCATCCGTTTACTCGTCCCAAAGATGACCATGTTTCTTTTTTAGATACCCAACCTGAAGCCGTTATCGCCCAAGCGTATGACTTAGTCATTAACGGGTATGAAGCAGGGGGTGGATCGATGCGAATTTATGACCGGGCTTTACAACGACGTATTTTTGAACTTTTAGGCATGGATGATGCCGCGATTGAACGTAAATTTGGGTGGTTTATTCAAGCATTCCAATATGGAACACCTCCCCATGGTGGGATTGCCTTTGGCCTTGATCGTTTAACGATGATTTTAACGGGGACGGATAACATAAAAGATGTGATCGCTTTCCCGAAAAACTTAAAGATGGTTGGACTTTTAGAAGGAACACCCAATACCGTCGATGCCCAACAACTTGACGATGTCCACATGGAGGTCAAAAACAATGAAGAATGATTTAAAGCCCGTGATTGCCGCGATTCGTGCGTTATCGATTGATGCAACCAATCGCGCGAAATCAGGTCACCCTGGGATGCCGATTGGCAGTGCGCCCCTCATGGCAACCCTTTTTGCTGAACACATGGTGACGTATCCCAAACAACCGCAATGGATCAATCGTGACCGTTTTGTTTTATCCGCGGGTCATGCCAGTATGTTGCTTTATGCCACCCTTCATTTAGCAGGTTATCATGTCTCAATCGATGATTTAAAAGCCTTTCGTCAACTTGGTTCCATCACACCCGGTCATCCCGAAGTACACATGACACCAGGTGTCGATGCGACGACAGGCCCGCTTGGCCAAGGGATTGCCCAGGCCGTAGGGATGGCCCTTGCAGAACGAACGACGCGCAGTCTTTATGGTAACGACGACCTCTTTGGTCACTATACGTATGTTTTGTCCGGAGATGGCTGCTTACAAGAAGGTATTGCACAAGAAGCGATTTCTTTCGCAGCCCATCAACGGCTCCATAAACTCATTTTATTTTATGATGCCAATGACGTGACCTTAGATGGTCCTTTACATCAATCGTTTTCCGAAGACGTTCGCAAACGTTTTTTAGCGACAGGCTGGAATGTGTTGACAGTCGACGATGGTGAAGATACCGAAGCCATTTCAAAAGCAATTAAAAAAGCCAAACGTCAAACCGAAAAACCAACGATGATTATGATTAAAACCACGATTGGTCGCGGTTCCGTTCATCAAGGGACGTATAAAGTTCATGGAAACCCACTCGGGGATCAAGATGGTCAAACCGCCAAAGCTAGTTATGGGTGGCATCATCCTCCTTTTGAAATCCCACAAAATGTGTATGACATTTTCCAAAATACGGTTATGAAACGTGGAAAAAAAGCGTATCGTAAATGGGAAAAATCATTCGCATCCTGGCAAGCCAGTCAACCGAAAATCGCCCACGCATTTACCCAATCCATCCAACAACAATGGCGTTCATTTCTTCCTCAACCTCTCGTGACGTTCCCAGAAACGTACGCGGATGCTACACGGAATAGTTCCTTAACCGTCATTCAAGCCTTAGCCAAAGCCATTCCGACCTTTCTCGGCGGAAGTGCCGACGTTGCCAAATCGGTGATGACGACCTTACCGGATACGCCGGATATGTCGTATACGCACCCAGAAGGACGTAATATTCATTTTGGGATTCGAGAATTTGCGATGGCCGCCATTCAAAATGGTATTGTCCTTCATGGAGGACTTCGCCCATTTACCGGAACCTTTTTAGCCTTCGCAGATTATATGAAACCTGCGATTCGTCTTGCAGCGTTATCCCATCTACCTTCAATCTTTGTCTTTTCGCATGATTCGGTGGCCCTCGGTGAAGATGGTCCAACGCATCAACCGATTGATCAACTTGTGATGTTACGTTCCATTCCTAATCTTCGTGTTTATCGCCCTGCGGATGCCAATGAAACGTTGGGTGCCTGGTTAGCTGCCCTTCAAGAAACGTCCCGACCGAGCGTTCTTGTGTTAAGCCGACAAAAATTACCGTTGCTTGCGAATAGTGCAGTGGATAAAGTTACTTCAGGAGGTTATATGCTTTCTGAAAGTCCATTACCAAACGCTTGGACCATCGTAGCAACCGGATCGGAAGTTGCACTTGCTGTCGAAGTTCAAACGCAACTCGCATCACAAAACGTCGGTGTTCATGTTGTATCGATGCCTTCCTTAGAAGCCTTTTTACAACTTCCTCAGGCAACCCAACAACATATTTTAAAAAATACACGTGAGAACGTTATTTCCCTAGAAGCGCTTGCCACATTTGGTTGGGCAAGTGTTGCCACGCATTGTATTGGCATTGATACCTTTGGTGTCTCTGCCCCAGGCTCTGTGGCCTTGGCACATTTTGGCTTTGAAAAAGTCGCACTTTCTGAACGCATTCTTTCCATTATCCGTGCGCGCGAATCCGCGTAGGTTTGATATACTTAAAGTATGGCACAGTACGTTTATTTAAATCATTACGCAAAAACCGGATCGCTCGCAATTTCTAATTACGTGTTTTATCAAATTGCTGAACAAGCAACGAATAAAGTTCGGGGTGCGAAAGTGTCTGCTGCTACGTCAAAATTTCAAATTTTTAAACCGATCAGTATCAAAATTTTAAAAGGCATGGTCTCTGTTTCTGTGGCAGTGACCATCTCTAAAGCGAGCCAAATTAATGCCATTTGCCTCGCGATTCAAGAAGAAATTGCTTCAAGCTTAACCGCGTTTACCGACATGGTACCGTTTCAAGTTCATGTCAAAGTGGTGCAGGTCACCGCATAAAAGGGAACAAGGATGCAACCCGTGGAAACCGTTCTTTTAACACGCAATAAAGCTCAAGAAGCGTCGATGACGCTCCTTTATAACGTGTTACTTCGTCAAAAAATTGAAGAGGAACTTGATTTGCCACGGTTAATGTCGGATTTCTTTGAATGTGACTACGATGATGTAGATTTATTTGTCAAAGAAGTGCTCATTAAAGCGGTTAAGCATTATGATGTGATGGTTGACCATATTTCGAAGCACTTAAAAAACTGGAGTTTTGACCGATTGAATACACTAACGCAAGCCATTTTTTTACTCGCGTATACCCAATTTCACTATATTGGGGATGTCGATAAAAAAGTGGTAATCAATACGGCCGTCAAATTAACGAAAAAATTTGCCGATGAAGGCGACTATAAGTTTGTCAACGCCATTCTTGATAAGGTCCTGTAATGCTTAACACGAACCCACCTTATCTTCGTGTTCGTGAGATTAATGCCTACGCTAAAAATGTGCTTGATGAACAAGCCTTTCTTCAACACGTCACAATCCGTGGTGAAGTCAGTAATTTTAAAAAATATCCAACCGCACTTTATTTTTCAATTAAAGATCAAGAAGCCCGTCTCAATGTCGTGATGTTTTTATATAAACAATTTCCTGCCTATTTGCCTAAAGATGGCGATGATGTGTTAATTACCGGTCAAGTGACGTTGTATGTCAAAGATGGAAGTTTTCAACTCAATGCCCGTCAAATTCAACGGTTTGGCGAAGGGGATCAATTACTCGCCTTACAACAACTCAAGGAAAAATTAGCCAAAGAAGGACTTTTTGATGCCACCCGAAAACGAACCTTTATCCCCTATCCACGTCATCTTGTGGTCATTGCCGGGCAAGACTCGGCAGCTTTAAAAGATATTACTGCCAATATGGCCCGTCGTTTTCCGCTTGTGAAACTAACCATTCTTCCGGCAAAAGTCCAAGGGGCACTTGCGGTGGGTTCACTAACGAATGCGTTACAAAAAGCGTATACTCTTCCTGCGGATGGTCTGATTCTTGCCCGGGGTGGTGGATCAGAAGAAGATTTATCCGCGTTTAATGATGAAAATTTAGTACGCCTCCTTGCCACGTCCCCGTTTCCTGTGGTCGCGGCGATTGGTCATGAGATTAATACGTCTTTATGTGATTTGGTTGCTGATGTCCGTGCCTCAACACCTACGGCGGCGGTCGAACTCATCACCCCCGATGTTCGCGATATCCTCCAAGAAATACATGGAGCCCGTCAACAAGCCATAGTCGGGTTGGAGCGAACCCTCGAACGTATTCGCTTGCCGTTACAACGTTTTGCGCTCCATCCTGTTATGAAAAGTCCGTTTGCAAGTTTCCAAATTCAAAAAGAAAAAACAAAATCATTCTCCTTGCGAGTTCAACAAGCCATGCAATGGCAAATCCAATCATGGAAATTGGAAACAAAATCCTTGAAAGAAAAACTACAAGTTTTATCACCATCGCGTATTCTTGATCGAGGATTTTCGTTAACGATGACGGAGGATGGTCGTGTGATGAAATCCATTCATGATATTCAACCCGGAATGAAAGTTACGACCCAATTGAAAGATGGTATGATGACAGCAGAAGTGATTGAAACAAAACCCAAGGAGAAGTAATGATGAGTGAACCATTAGACTTAAATGCCATGATGAAACGAATTGAAACCTTAGTGGGACAACTCGAAGAAGGTTCCCTTAATTTGGAAGCCAATTTGAAAGCTTTTGAAGAGGCCAATCAACTCATTAAAACGATCGAAAAGGCCATCAAAGAGGCTGAGTTAAAAATTGAACAAATCCTTGAAAATAAATAAATATTATTTTTAAAGTTTGTTTATAGTTATTTATAAGTATATATTTAGTAGTTTATGTTATTACAAAATCTGGCAAAACAATTTGAAAATATGTTGATCGTTGAAAAAGGATTGAGTCCTGTTTCACTGGAAAATTATCGCTTAGATTTAACGATCTTTTTTCAAAGTTTCCATCCTTTTAAAGAACGTATTGAAGATCTGACACCGTATGATTTATCGGATTTTGTCAAACAACAAAGTCGATTAGGTTTATCGAGTAAAACCATTCATCGCCGCTTATCGACAGTGAAAAGCTTTTTTCTTTTCCTTCAACGCGAAGGACATTACACGCAAGAATGGTTGGATGTAAAACCCCCTAAACTTCCCCAACATATGCCCCTTACCTTAAGTGTGGATGAAATTGAAGCGTTATTAAATGCCCCCGAACTCGCTACCCCAGATGGTATTAGGGATAAGGCGATGTTAGAAGTTATGTATGGTTCGGGATTGCGTGTTTCGGAGTTACTTTCCTTAAAAATAAGTCAATTAGATCGGCTCAAAGGTGTGTTTCGCATCGTTGGAAAAGGCAATAAAACACGGCTTGTTCCTGTGAGTGAGTATGCATTAGAAGCGGTCGATGATTATCTTCGTTATCGGGAGGCGATGACGCGTTTTCGCTCCCCTTTTTTATTTCTTTCAAAACGAGGTTTGCCATTGAGTCGCCAATTTTTCTTTCAACGGATTCGCTCTTACGGTCAAAAAGTCGGGATTATGGTCCCGATCAGTCCGCATACCTTGCGCCATTCTTTTGCAACCCATCTTCTTGAAGCCGGTGCCTCCTTACGCGCTGTCCAATCCATGCTCGGCCACGCAAGTGTAGTCACTACGCAACTTTATACGCACGTATCCTCTCAACGTATCCTGAGCGCTTTTGATTTATATACGAAAAAGAAGTAAAATGAATTTGAGGAAAAAATATGCCTTTTAAACGAATATTTTTGATTGTCATGGATTCGGTGGGAATCGGTGCACAACACGATGCCAAGGCGTTTGGAGACGAAGGTACCAATACCTTTTTACATACTGCGCAACGCTGTGGCAGTTTAACAATTCCACATTTAAATGCGTTAGGTCTTCATGATTTAGAAGCGATTCCGGGAACCTCGCCTGTCTCCCATCCCCAATCATATGTGACTACCTTGCTGGAAAAAAGTGCAGGTAAGGATACGATGACGGGTCATTGGGAAATTATGGGTTTAGAGATTAAAAAACCCTTTAAAACGTTCACGGATCACGGATTTCCACAAGCTTTAATTGATGAATTAACGGAAAAATCAGGGCACCGCTTTGTGGGTAACATCGCTGCCAGTGGTACACAAATTATTGATGATTTAGGTGAACATCATCTAAAAACAGGAGAAATTATTCTTTATACCTCTGCCGACAGTGTCCTACAACTTGCCGCTCATGAACGCGTTGTACCGCTTCAAGAACTTTATCGTGTGTGTGAAATTGCCCGTGATATTTGTATGCGGCCAGAATATTTACTCGGACGAATTATTGCCCGTCCCTTTATTGGGGAAGGAAAAGGTTCGTTTAAACGTACACCAAACCGTCATGATTACGCGTTATCGCCAGAAGTCGATACGACGTTAGATGTCTTAAAAAACCATGGTTTGATGACAAGTTGTGTGGGGAAGATTTCCGACATCTTTAATCAACAAGGCGTTCAAAAATCTCAAAAGACGGTATCGAATTCCGATGGGATGAAAAAAACCATGGAAGAAACTGCCATCGATTTCTGCGGGTTATGCTTTATTAACTTGGTGGAATTTGATTCGGAGTATGGTCATCGTCGCGATCCTATAGGCTATGGTCGAGCAATTGAAACCTTTGATCGCGAACTTGGCCAACTTCTCCCTTTACTTACCAAGGACGATTTCCTCATCATCACAGCTGACCATGGTAATGATCCAACCCATACAGGGACCGATCATACCCGAGAAAAGGTTCCTGGTATCTTTTATAGTCCTTCCTTTATAAAGGGAAAATTAATCGATCAACGTTCCACGTTTGCTGATTTAGGTGCGACCATCCTTACCAATTTCGGATTAAAAATACCTCCTCATCACATCGGGAAACCTATGTTAGACCTCTTCGGTTAGTTGATATTTAGTCGTTTTCCATGTGGAAAACTCAGCTTCCACGATCAATAAATAAAAACTACATACCCAATTGATATATGGTTTTTTCTTTTTATAGACGTCTTTTTTCTATCTTACTTTACATAATATACATTATGCGAAGTAATAATCTTTTTTAACGAGAGGGGGTGGCTTCTAAGATTCGTTCTACTTCTACCTTGAAGCGAACTTCCGGCGAGAATAAGTGAATGAGCATGTCATGACAATCCAACAGTACCCATCCGGATTCGGGTTGCCCTTCGATATGGTGTAAAGTTACGGACTCACCTTTAGCAAGACGTCGTACCTCATCTACGATCGCTTGCATCTTACGAGTGTTGTTGACCGTCCCGACAAGGATGAAATCGGTTAAAGGATGTTTCAAACGAACATCAAAGGATTTAATCGTTTCCACTTGTTTATCTTCTAGTAAAGCGAGCATGGTCTGAACATTCGCTGGTAATTTATTCATAGGTTTCTCCTAAATAATGATGAAGGCATGCTTGCACTAACGGGTGATCCCATTTAAAGGTTTTATTTTTTAGATAACGCATATTGTCTTTTAAGACGGCAATAAAACCGTCATCGACATTTTTTTCACACGCATTGATTAAACGCGAGGAATCATAACCACGTAACGGTTCAATTTTATCCGAAGCATAAATCACTTTGGCAAGGGGGTGGAGGTCGGCATTGCCCGTGGTATGATAACGAATGGCTTCAAGAATACTTGGTTCTTCAATATGAAATTCATTGCGGGCTAAAATCGCACCAGCGAATTGATGGAGAACGTACGGTTCAAATGGTCCTTTATGGGTTTCGTATTGTTGGATTAAATCAAGGGCAACGTCATCGGATAGATCTTTGGCCATATCATGAAGAATCGCGGCTTGAAACGCATGATCCGCGCGTAGGTGATTGGCTTGGGCAATTCGGTAAGCGACTTTGGCGGTTGAATACACATGGGCAAACCGTTTTTCTGAATAATAGGCTTTAAGGGTTTTCGTAAAATATAAATCATGATCAAGGATATACTCCACGACCGGTAAGGGGGTTTGCAGTTGTTTTAATGTACGAATTTCGCGAGATGCTGCCGAGAAGGATGGTCCTTCTAACAACTGAATATGAAATAAATGGTAATTTGGATGATGCATTTCCATCCCAGGACGTGGGTAAGCGACCAGGTGCACGAGGGAGGCAAGTTCTTCTGCCTCTTTCCATTTATGAAATTGTTCGACTTGATCGGCTCCGATTAAATAATAAAGATCATCTTCAGGGGCTTGTTCTTTAAAAGACCGAACTGTGTCAATGGTAAATTGCACCACCGTTGGGGTATCAATTTCCTGACGAGAAATGCGCCAATGCAATTTATTTTCAATGGCTTTTGCCACCATCGCTAAGCGATGTTCAATCGGCGTCGAGGTCGATTTCCAACGCGGATTTTTGGTCGGTATTAATACCACTTCATCAATACCACATTGTTCTTGCGCATGCGCTAACATCCCAAGATGACCGTCATGAATCGGATCAAAAGCCGAACCGTAAAGGAGGCGTTTCATCGTGAAGCGTACTTCCGAATCGCAGGATTTTCTCGATAAAGAATAAGCTTATGACCAATTTTTTGGACGAGCATCGCCTGCAATGATTGAGTTAAGGCATCAAGTTGCGTTTGCATGGTTTCCCAAACCGTTTCATGGACGGTTATTTTAATGAGTTCATTTGCGGTTAAAGCCGCATCGAGTAAGGCAAAAACGGTGGGTGAAAGTTCACCTTTGCCAATTTGATAACGGGCAGGTAAGGTTTGGGCGATCCGTTTTAAATCACGAAGCAGAGCTTTATTCATGGGATAGTTTACTCGGAATGGGTAAGACGAGCATTCCTTGTGGAACAAGGAGGCGGAGGGTTTGACCAAAGCACGGCACGGAAAGCCATCCATAGCCTGCTAAGGCAATATCTTGGCGGCCTTTTTCAGGTAAGGTGATTTCAAAAGGAACAAAGTCTTCAGGTTGTTGAAAACGTTTGGAAGCCGGTGTGAGTGCTTTCTTTTCAAGCATATGAAAGAAACTCTTATCCGCATTGGCTAACGTTTGTTTATGGAACATCACTTGGTTGGCAAAATAAAAACTCATCATGCTTTTAGGGCCGGAAAGAATATCAAGACGCACTAAGCCGCCAAGACTGAGGGAGTCTTTTGCCCCTAATCGATAATGTTTCGGTTTGATTTCCACTTTGGCCGTCATGGCTTTAATCGTTTCTTTTTCCACAAGCGCTAATAAGGAATGATCGGCAATATACCCCGGCGTATCATAGATCGATTGGGTTTCGGTTAACGGAATCTCAATGACGCGTAAGGTCGTCCCTGGAAAGGCGGAGGTGGTGATCATGCGGTACGTTCCATTCGTGTATTGCTTTAAATACGCATTCACAAGGGATGATTTTCCGGAACTAGTCGCCCCAAATAAATAAATGGGTCGCGTCCCACCCGATTGGGAAATGATGGTTTGTAATGGGAGTAAGCTTTCTTTTGCTTTGGTTGAAACAATTAAAATGTCCTTATATACAAACACGTTTTTTTCTAAATATTTCGCTAAATAATGTTTGAGTTTTTCTTGATTGATTGACTTCGGTAATAAATCGCGTTTGGTGGCAAAAACATACGTTTCTGTCCCAGAAAGTTCTTGAATTAATTGGGGCGATAACGTCGTTTCAAAATGAAGTAAATCGAGGACCCAAATAATGATGGCGTTGTCTTTTTTGGCTTGTCGTAAAATCGTGACGAATTCATCGACATTGAATTGTTCTTTGGGGGCGATATCTTCGCCATAATGTTGGAGTTTAAAACAGCGTTGGCATAAGACCACTTCATGACGTTCCACGTGTTTGGGGGGGACATAACCGGGAAGTTGTTCATCAATGGATTGTAAAATCAATCCACAACCAGGACAACGACGAATCATTTTGACATTACTCATGGTTTTCCTCCAAGGGAATGAGTTGGTGGTGGCGCTTCCAATACCGTTTAATTGGCGTTTCGATGAGCCGATTCAATCGCGTGGGCCAATGGTCCCGAGGCACAAGCTTTTCGACAAATAGGGACGCAAAGCCTAAGCGATTGGCAAACCAGACATCGGTCAGGAGTTGATCACCAATGACGATTACCTTATCTTTAGCATACCCTTTTTCTTCGCAATATTTAAGAATGTCCCGAGAAAAAGGTTTCCCAACACTTGCTAAATAAGGAATTTGACACGCGTGGGCAAAGGGTGTGACGCGAGCAGGTTTATTGTTGGAGGTTAAGGTGACGGTGAAACCGGCATGATCACAAGCTTGTAAAAATGCCAATGTTAATTGGGACGGCAAGGGTTCATCAAACGCGGCCAAGGTATTATCTAAATCGATAAAAAGGTAACGATAGCCTTTTTGATAAAGCGTCGTTAAGGGTATGGAAAAAACACGTTTGGCATAAAAAGTGGGTAAAAACCGTTTTAAGCATCGCCTCATTCGTTGGGCATATCCTCAAAAATGGAAAGTTGTGTTACTTCTTCGTAAGGTTCGGGTTCGGTTTCAACGGGTTGATAGGTCGGATAATCACTCGTGATCGCCATCAAGAAAGGTTTGTAGAGGGAGAGGAGCGTTTGCTGCTTTTTGAGGGCAAGGTTTTTCTTTGCGTATTTATCTACAGGCGTCGGAGCAAAGTCAGCACTTTCATAATGGAAGATGTCCCCATCCGAAGTTAATGCATCAAGGCTCCATGCTTCCCGTTGTTTACCAATGATGGAAACCGCCAATAAGGAGTGCGGTTCGGACTTAAAGCTTTGGAATACGTACGCCATTTTCGCTAAGCGTCGGGTCGGACTGACATAGTCAGAATCCATAAGGCGAACATGGCCTTCTTGCGTTAGTAGCATAATTTTTTGCCGTTCTTCTGCATCGAGGCAGACAAGCGATACAAGCCCATCGTCTTCCCCGAGGTTTGCCACCGCTTTTACGCCACTAGCTTTTAAGCCAATCGTGGAGAGTTCGTGTTCTGCATAACGGGAGGCACGGCCTTTTGCCGTAAATAAGAGGAGGTCACTTCGACCATTGCTTACCGCCACGCTGACTAAGGCATCCTCATTGGCTAAACGAATACAAGTAATCGGTTTTGAATTACGTGCGACCAGGAAATCTGACAAGCGCGTCTTTTTAATTTGTCCATTTTTGGTTAATAAGATAAGGCGGGCATCCACGGCAAAGGAACTAACAAGCACGGCCCCAATCAAATGATCTTCGGAAGGAAGCGTAATGAGGGCGTTAATGTGTTTACCTTCTTCTTTCCATTTGGTATCGGGTAAATCATAGACCGGAATCAATAAATATTGGCCTTTGTCCGTAAACGCTAACAAGGTATCCAGGGTGGTTGCTTGTCCCATCGCCACTAACGTATCACCCGGCTTAATGCCAGGGAATAATGCATCGGAACTACGGAAACTTTTCACCGAGGCGCGCTTCATATACCCATCCCGGGTAACGGCAATCATCACATCTTCTTTGGCGATTAAATCGCGTTTATCAAGTTGAACGGTTGTTTCGGGTGGAGGAATGATTTCTGTTTTACGAGGCGAAGCGAATTGTTTTTGGATTTCTTTGAGTTCTTTGATAAGGCGACGGTCAAGTTTTTCCCGGTCTGCAAGAATGCCTTCTAAGGCGGCAATCATTTCGGCGAGTTCTTTTTTCTCTTCTTCCAGTTGATGAATATCGGTATTCGTTAACTTATAAAGTTGTAAATTGACAATGGCTTCCGCTTGGACTTTTAAAAAACCATACGCTTTTTCTAAATTCGCCATTGCATCGGCTTTATCTTTACTCGCACGGATGGTTTTAACAACGTCATCCAAAATGGAGATGGCTTTGATGAGCCCTTCCACAAGCACAAAGCGTGCTTGCGCTTTTTCTAAATTGAATTGAGAAACACGGGTGATCACATCGACTTGATGTTCAATGTACGCATCAAGATAATCGATTAAACCAAACGTAATCGGATGGTCGTGATGAATCGCGACCATATTCGCAGAAAAGGACGATTTTAATTCGGTTTTTGCATAAAGATACGCAAGAATTTTATCGGCCTGCGCATCTTTTTTGAGATCAATGGCAATGCGTAAACCTTGGTGATCGGACTCATCGCGAACTTCAATGATACCATCGATAATTTTTTTAAAACGAATTTCATCCATCGCTTTGACAAGCGAGGATTTCACAACGCCATACGGGATTTCAGTGATGATGAGTTGTTGACCTTCTTTGGAGGTTAACGTTTCCACGCGGGATAATATTTCAACCCGACCGTGACCCGAAGCATACATACTTTTGAGTTGATCGGTTTCATAAATTAGTCCCCCCGTAGGGAAATCCGGTCCTTTAACAATGGATAAAAGATCTTCAAGCGTACTACGTTTATGCGTCAAGCGATAAATCGTCGCTTCAATGAGTTCTCCTAAATTGTGTGGAGGAATATTGGTGGCCATCGCCACCGCAATCCCTTGGGTTCCGTTGAGTAATAAGTTGGGGAAACGCGCCGGTAAGACGACCGGTTCTTTTTGGCTGTCATCAAAGGTCAACTGCATATCGACCGTATTTTTTTCAATGTCTTGGATGAGTAACTCACTAATATGGGCTAAGCGTGATTCGGTATAACGATGGGCAGCGGCATTATCGCCATCAATCGAACCGTTATTCCCTTGAAAATCAATCAAGGGAACACGAAATTTCCATGGTTGCGACATGTGCACTAAGGCATCATAAATGGAAGCGTCACCATGAGGATGATATTTCCCCATGACATCCCCAACTGAGGTGGCACATTTGCGATACGGTTTAAAAAAAGTATTCCCTGCGTGATGCATGGCATAAATAATGCGACGTTGAACTGGTTTTAATCCATCACGTATGTCAGGGATGGCACGATCTTGAATGACATATTTGGCATAGGTCGCGTAGCGATCTCCCATGATGTCTTCAAGGGTTGCTTGTTGAATATGTTCTTCAATAACGGGTGTTTCTTTCTCTTTTTTTGCCATCGTTACACTGCGACCTTTCCTAACGTATCATCCGCAGAAAATTTCACATTTTCTTCCACCCATTTGCGGCGAATCGTTGTATCTTTTCCCATTAACACGGTGACACGACGTTCCACGGTTAAAGGATCTTCGATATTCACTTGAATGAGCGTACGTGTACTGGGATCCATCGTGGTTTCTTTCAGCTGGGAAGCATTCATTTCCCCAAGTCCTTTATAACGAGAAATACGGTAAGGTGATCCAATTTTCTTTTTTGCACTTTCGAGTTGTTCATCATTCCAGGCATAGGCAAACTTCATGGTTTTTTCATTAAGAACGCGGTAAAGAGGAGGGATCGCAATAAAGATTTTCCCTGCATGAATGAGCGGTCGCATGTGGTGATAGAAAAACGTGAGTAAGAGGGTTTGAATATGGGCACCATCGGTATCCGCGTCTGTCATAATAATGATTTTTCCATATTTGGCATCGGCTAAATCAAAACTGGGACCGACACCCGCACCAATCGCATGGATGAGGGTGGCAAATTCGGTATTTTTTAACATTTGATCCATTGTGATACTATCGGTATTGAGCGGTTTACCGCGCAACGGTAAAATGGCTTGATGAACGCGATCACGACCGTTTTTAGCGGTACCACCCGCCGAATCACCTTCGACAATAAACAGTTCATTGGCAGGATAATCTTTGCTTTGGGCCGGGGTAAGTTTATCCGATAAGATCATCTCTTGACGCAATTTTTTATTGCCGCGTGCTTCTTCTTTAGCTTTGCGGGCCGCAACGCGTGCCGAGGCCGCATCCAAGCATTTTTTGACGAGAGAAACTGCAAATTCTTTATGTTCGGCTAAGTAATAACTTAAGGCGGTATAAAACATATTTTGCACCGCTGATAAGGCATCCGGGGTTCCTAATTTTCCTTTGGTTTGCCCTTCAAATTCAAGTTTCCCTTCAGGAATGCGTAAACTAATGATCGCCGTTAAACCTTCGCGAATATCGCTTCCTTCAAGTTTTTGTTTGTTTCTTAAAAGTTCATTTTTCTCCGCATAATCATTGATGGCGCGGGTTAATGCGGTTCGGAAACCATTTTCATGGGTTCCTCCGTCTTTGGTGCGGACGTTATTGACATAAGAATAAATGTTTTCGTTATAGTCTTGTTGGCAATATTGAAGCGCGATTTCAATATTCATGCCTTGAACGACCTCTTCAAAGGTGATGACATCGTGAAGGCGATCTTTATTTTCATTCAACGATTCAATGTATTCTTTAAGACCTTCTTCATAATAATATTCTGCGGTTTGATTGGTTCGTTCATCGACAATTAAAAAGCGTACGCGTTTCATTAAGAAAGCTGATTCTTGTAAATGCGTTGTGATGGTTTCCCATTTAAATTCCACGGTTGAAAAAATCGATGGATCGGGTTTGAAACGAATCAAACTGCCTGATTTTGTTGTTTTACCAACTACTTCTAAGGGCTTGATGACTTTACCACCTTGTTCAAAACGAATGTGATGAATGGCACCATCACGGTACACGGTCACATCTACATATTCGGATAATGCGTTGGTAACGCTGGCACCAACTCCGTGTAAACCCGCACTGGAAACATAGTTTTTATCGTTAAATTTACCGCCGCTATGGAGCGTTGAAAAAATAATTTCAATCGCAGGGCGATTGGTTTGTTTTTGAATCCCAACGGGAATGCCACGACCCTTGTCAGCGACACTTAACGATCCATCTTTATGAAGGGTAATTGTAATAAGGTCACCAAAGCCGGAAAGTGCTTCATCGATGGCGTTATCGACAATTTCCCATACTAAATGATGCAAACCGGTGCTATTGGTTGACCCAATATACATCGCAGGACGTTTGCGTACCCCCTCGAGTCCTTCAAGGACAGAAATACTATCCTCGTTATAACTCGTTATTTTCTTATTAACTTCTTCCATTTTTCGTTTATGATTAACCTAATGCATTATAACAAATTTAGAAAGGTATTTTAAAATAAACGTGATATGAACTACTTAATTCCTGTTTTAGCATTCTTGGTTAGTTATCTTTTTGCCTCGTTTCCGAGTGGGGTTGTGATTGGGAAGGTGTTTTATGGTAAAGATGTGCGTCAATTTGGCTCCGGCGGAACGGGGATGACCAACGTCTATCGAACCCTTGGTATCCAAGCGGCGCTTGCCGTATTTGTTCTTGATTTATCCAAAGGCATTTTACCCGTCTTACTCACGTATCAAGCGGCATTTGTTTGGACTTCCGTAGGAGTCGAGGTTTTACTTCTCGGCCAATTTGCAATCTTTTTATCGGGTTTAGGAACGACCTTGGGGCACTGTTATCCCATCTTTGCTCAATTTCGTGGAGGCAAAGCCGTTTCTTCGGGTGGTTCTTACATGCTGATGACCAATTGGCTCATCGCGATCATCAGTATTACTTTTTTTGTCATCATGATTCGCGTGAAAAAAATCGTCTCCCTTTCTTCCATTTTAGGATATGGATTAGGCGTCACACTGGCCGTGGTTTTCTGGCTTGTTCCAGGTCTTAATGCGCTGGGTTATTGGAATGGCATGAACGATGCTGGATATTTTTATCCGCTTTCCTTGTTGGTCATTTATGCGATTCTTTTATGGCGACATAAAGAAAATATCCAACGCCTTCTCGCTGGGAAAGAGTTGGATTTTAAAGCGAAAAAACAAACCAAACAACCTTAACGGTTGGAATTCATTTGATTAATAACCGCGCGAACTTGGGCTTCCGAAGGTTTGCGACCCATCGATAAGAACATCGCACGAATCATTTTTTCGTTGATAGGAGGATTCTTTTTGAGTTCGCGTTGGAAATACCAACGGGCTCCAAAGAAACCTGCAACGGCACCACCCACAAGACCGATGGCTAAGTATAAAATTGTTTGCCAAATATCCATTTTTTTCTCCTTTAATTAAGCGCGTCCATCATAACTTCCATCATCGGTGCGGACAATAATGACTTCACCGGCGGAAATAAATAAAGGAACACGAATTTTATAACCTGTTTCCAAGAGGGCATCTTTCATCGCTTTATTCACGGTATCTCCTTTGACTGCAGGTTCGGTTTCCGTGACTTGTAAATTCACTTTTGCCGGTAAGGAAATGCCTAATAGTTCATCTTCGTATTGAAGGATTTCAATTTCTTGTTCGGTTTTTAAAAAATTAAGTTCCCATTCCAATCGTTCTCGACTAATTTCGAGTTGATCAAACGTTTCTTGGTCCATAAATACAAGATTGCCTGCTGATTCATAAAGATACGTCATTTTACGTTTATCGAGTGTCACTTTTTCGACATCCGTTCCGCTTAAAAACGACATTTCTGTCGTCGAACCCGAGCGAAGGTTTCGCACTTTGACTTTAACCACCATTTTGCGCATGGCAGTTTTATTTAAGGCGACATCAATCACCGTGTAAAGATTTTGATCGTAGACGAAGTGATTGCCTGGGCGTAATTCCGTTGCGTTCACTTAGCGAATCTCCTTATTTCTTTTCTTTGTGGACGGTGGATTGGTTGCATCGTGCACAATATTTTCTAATTTCCATCTTTTCAGGATGCGTACGGCGGTTTTTGCTCGCTAAGTAATTTTCTTCACCACAAATTGTGCATTTTAACATAAATGTATCGCGCATATAAATCTTCTCCTTTAACGCTTATCAATCATAGCATATCTTACGGCAAACTATGTAGCACTTTCAAGTTTATCGCGCCAGTTTTCTTCTTCCTGGTTGGCCTTTAATAAGGCAATCTCAAGGGCGTATGGCGGACGTTCATTCACATAAGGGGTTTCCAAGATTTTTGGGATGCCTTCTAAGCGCGGATGATGGACGTAGGAAGCAATCGTTTTAAAACCAATCGTCCCGTAACCAATATTTTCGTGACGGTCTTTTCGCGCCCCTCGTGGATTTTTAGAATCGTTAATATGAACGACTTTTAATCGCGATAAACCGATGATGTGATCAAATGTTTCAATGATTTCATCCACATTTTCCACCGCATAGCCTGCATCGGCGATATGACATGTATCCAGGCATACTCCGAGGCGATCAGGATACGCGCAATGATCGATGAGATAACGAATTTCTTCAAAGGTGATGCCCACTTCGGTTCCTTTTCCGGCCATAGTTTCTAGCGCAATCGTAACATGGGTACCATCTTGGGATAAGACTTCATCCAACCCCTTAACGATGGAATCAAGCGCGGCTTGCGTCCCCATGCCCACATGGGCGCCGGGATGTAACACGAGCATGGAAAAACCCATTTGGTGGACGCGACGTAATTCGCGGATAAGAAATTCCACGCCAATCGCGTACGTTTCCGGTTTGACGGTGTTGCCTAAATTAATGATATAAGGGGCATGGACGACGACTTTACTTGCATCCATGCCGGATGCTTCAAGCAACGCTCGTCCTTCTTGAATGCGCATGCTTTCAATGGGTTTGCGGATAGAATTTTGCGGGGCTCCCGTATAAATCATAAACGTGCTGGCCCCATAAGAAAGTGCCGTTTTGACCGCGCCTTCTAAATAATCGGGTGCTGTCATATCAATATGACTCCCAATCCATAATTTACTCATCTTTTTTCCCTCCGTATAACCGTTTTCGAATGACGGCATCTATCGCTTTCCGTTTGTATTTTTGCTTCACGCGTTCAACGGCTCGTTTCACCTTCTTTTTATACCCCGGTTTAACATCTTTACTTGCGTAACGTTGAATCGCTTTTTTAATATCCCGTTTAAGTTCAGGTTGTTCCACGTGTTTCCAAGTCCGTTCGGGGGCCACTTGCTTTAATCCGGATTCTTTTAAAGTCATCCGCGTAAACGTAATGCCTTTTTGGGTTAGCGTATCAATCGCCCGTTGTTGGTCTTTGGTGTAAAACACATAACTTGTTCCGGTAGCACGATAGCGTCCCGTTCTTCCGGCACGATGAAAGTAATAGGCAAGATCACGTGGAAGATCCAAACTGACGACATCGGAAATGTCCGGTAAATCCATGCCGCGTGCGGCAATATCGGAAGCACAAATGAGGGTAAACTCGCCTTGTGCAATTCGACGTAGCATCATTTTTCTTTCGCGATGACCCATGTCTCCATGGAGTAAACCTAACGTTAGTCCTTTTGCGGTTAAAGAGGTGTGAAATTGTTGAATACGGTCGACAGTGGAGGCAAAAACAAGCATACGATACGGTTGAACATGGTCAACGAGGCGTAAAAACGCATCGACTGGTTCTTGATGCCGTGTATCAACAAGAAAATGGTTGACTTGAGTATTGTTGACGGTTTTTTCGGTAGGTTCAAAAATGTGATCAGGACGAATATAGGCACGTAACACGCCTAAAAGCGGCTTGGATAAGGAGGCAGAAAAAACAAGCAACTGTGGCGCATCCATCGTTTTTAACATCGCATCGACATCGTGCACAAAGGAGGCATCCAGTAACATGTCCGCTTCATCTAAAACAAGCGTTTTAATCCGTTGAAAGGGCGTATGGGACATGGCCTGAAGCACACTGGTCAGGCGTCCTGGTGTTAGGCATAAAACATGCGGTTCTTGTTTTAAGGCGTGAACATCGTCTTCCAAGGCGGTTCCGCCAGTAAGACGCATGATTTTAACCCAAGGAAATGCTGCATCGGCGATTGCCTTCGCAAAGTGATACGTTTGGGTGACGAGTTCACGGGTAGGAGAGACAATCATGAGTTGCAAGCCTGCCTGCGCATCTAATCTCGCAAAACTAGGTATTAAAAAAGCATGAGTTTTACCACTACCGGTTTCAAAACGAGCGATGAGCGATTCCCCGCGAAGGGCGGAAGGAATCACGACTTGTTGAACCGGGGTTGCCTGATGATACCCTAAGGCGGCTAATGCTTGTACAAAGCCCGGTTCTAAGGCAAAGGAAGAAAACGGAAAGGCTGCCTTATTCATGGGATAACCTCGGTAATGCTTGTTGAAAAGGAGTTAAGACCGTCAATTGAGGATCAAGACGTAAGAGGTAGTTTTTCATCACAGGCAAAAAGATTTCTTCAATTTCATGAGCGAGTTCGACATAGTTAAATTGGTCGTTGACGATGCTTCGTCGTACGTGATGGGGCGCATCCCCGGAAAGAAAACAATCATATCCTTCTTGTTGGGCGATGGCATAACTTCGTGAACCACCCCCTCCGACAAGGGCAACTTTGTGAATCAAGGAGGCTCCTTCCGCAAGATACCAGCTATACGGTAAATGTAATTGTTGACGGACATAGTCAACGAAAGCTTCCATGGGCATCGGTTGGTGAAGGTGACCGCCCCGCGCCATCGGATCGCCGAGGAGTGGTTGAATGTTGTGGAGATTGAGCGCCGAGGCCAAAGCATCATTCATCCCACCACGCCCTTCATCAAAATTGGTGTGTAAGGAGTAGACGGCAATGCCGTGGGCTTGTAACCAAGCGACATAGTGACGTTTGCGCTCATCGCGACGTAACACCGCGCCCTTGGGTCCATAAATAAAGGGATGATGGGTAATGACAAGGTCGGGTTTTAAGGTCTCTAAGGTCGCTTGATGCATATATTCTAAATCCAAGGTGACCACCACTTTTTGGATTGAAGTCGGTAAAGGACCGACCATCAAGCCGATATAATCATGATATTTTTCCGCAAGACGTTTGGGAAAATCTTTACCAAAGTGTGTGAGTAAGGTTTTAGTGTTTAACATGGTTCTTTAACCATTGTAAGCGTTTTTGATCTTTTTCCGTTAATGAAACCGTCCTCATTAAGGTTTCTAAGCGATTGAATTCACTTTTTTTCCACGCCAAGAATGTGGGTGATTGCTGTTCTAATAACCGTGGACCTAAATAGAGTTGGGCGGCAGTGAGTGTTTCTTTACCTTTAACTAAGAAAAGAAATGGGTAAAATTTCCCATGGACGTGAACCATGTTTTCCTCGCGAATTCGCCACCCTGTTTGGGTGACATACGCCCGTAATGAGTCCACATCGGATTGCGGACCCAGTAGAAGATAAGATAATTGTTGTGTGGCTTTGGGATGCGTGTGAAGGATCGTTTGAATGGTCAATCCCCCCATCCCTGTAATGATGGCGGTATTGACCTCCGCGGGTAATTGGGCAAGCCCATCGGCTTGATAGGCGATAACTCCACAGCCTTCGAGTTGCTGCTTAAGATGCTGAAAACTGGCATCAGAAAGTTCGGTGGCGTAGACCTTATGCGAAAGTTTTGTCGCGATGGCTCGTGCGAGATAACCGTGATTCGAGCCAATATCGACGGGAATCATCGCGGCATCTATCCACGCTAATAAGGGTTTTAATCGCGGGGGAAGCAAACCCATGTTTAATGGTCTCGGTAATCCCCTAAACGTTTCGCACGTGTAGGATGGCGAAGTTTACGAATGGCTTTGGCTTCGATTTGACGAATCCGTTCGCGGGTGACACCAAATTCATGCCCCACTTCTTCTAAAGTACGGGGACGATTGTCATCTAAACCATAGCGTAAACGTAAGACGCGTTCTTCGCGATCGGTCAAATCTTGCATGATTTTATAAAGTTCTTCTTTTAAAAGAACTTGGGTCGTATGATCAGAAGGCGAGGTTGCTTCTTTATCTTCGATAAAATCACCTAAATGCGAGTCATCTTCCTCCCCAATAGGCGTTTCTAAAGAAACAGGTTCGAGGGCAATGCGTTGGATTTCGCGAATGCGTTCGGGGGATAAGAATCCTTCGAGTTTAATACTGATTTCTTCGGCAGTCGGTTCGCGACCGAGTTCTTGAACAAGTTGGCGTTGAACGCGCGTCATTTTATTGATCGTTTCCACCATATGAACCGGAATACGAATCGTTCGGGCTTGGTCGGCAATCGCGCGGGTGATCGCTTGACGAATCCACCATGTTGCATACGTTGAGAATTTAAAACCTTTGGTGTAATCAAACTTTTCCACGGCTTTAATAAGCCCCATGTTTCCTTCTTGAATGAGATCTAAGAAAAGCATCCCACGACCGACATAATGTTTGGCCAAATTGACGACAAGACGTAAGTTGGCATTAATGAGGCGGTCTTTTGCTTCCATATCCCCGGCAATAATGGCTTTGGCAATTTCGACTTCTTCTTCGGGTTTCAATAAATCCACTTTTCCGATTTCTTTTAAGTACATTTTCACCGAATCATTGACCTTGACTTCACTATTGGCAAAAATATCGGGTCGATCGACTTCTTCTTCGGACACATCGGGTTCATATTCAGTTTCAAACGGTTCTTCTTCTACACTCAAATCGACATTTTTTAATTCTTCTTCGTCGACTTCTTCCTCGAGGTCTTCTTCCTCTTCGATTTGAACATTAATGTTTTTGTTTTTGAAGTACATTACCAATTGGTCAGTATCATCTTCGGATAATTCTAAATGTTCAATGGCGTCGAAAAGTTCATCTTGGATAATGAAACCTTCGGATTTTGCTTTCTTTTCAAAGCGTTTTTTGACTTGATCCAATGTTTCAAAAACATTGTCTTCTTCATCGTCTTTTTTACTTTTTTTGATTTTGGATAATAACAGCATTTCGCCGTCATTATTCGGGGTCTTTTTCGCTGATTTCTTCATTACTTCTTCCTCCGGTTGATTGAGATTTTGTTTGCGTTTGGCCATGGGGTGATTCCTCCTTTTGAATCGTGCGTAATTGTTGGATGAGCTTGGCTTGTTCGACGGGTGATTTTCCAATCATGCCGGCTTCGATTTGCTTCTGTGTTCGCATGCGCTTCTTTTCCTGGGTCATGGTTTCTAGCCACTCGCGAAATGATGCTTCGGTCCCTTTAGGTTGAGTGCTATCTTCACTAAGATCCGTCAATGTTTGAATGAGGAGCGGGGCTTGTTCATGACTGGAATTACTAATTGCGAGAATAAGATGTTGTAATTCTTGTGGTTTTTTCGGTCCGAGGGCCAGCATAAATTCGGCAATGTGGCGATATAGTTGATCGGTGAACGCTTTGATGTTCGTTTGATAGAATTCCACTGCCTCTGGATTGATGAGCATATTGAATAACATCGCTTTTTCCGCCCGTTTGAGTCGGGTAATGACTTCTTTTTCCGGACGTAACTTTTGAAACACATCTTCTTGATTGTGTTTAGGTTGGAGTTTTTGGAGTTGTGTTTCTAATGTTTTGACAGGATAACCGGTTTTATCCGCAAGCCGTTTTAAATAATCGAAGCGTTCGAGTTCTGGTGCATGGACTAAGTAGGGGAGAACATTTTGAATAAAGATAACTTTGGATTCGGTGGAATCAAGCGAAAGATATCGTTCATAATAGGCAAACGTGAAATCCATCTTGTTGACGAGTTTATTAAGGTAATTTTCTAATCCTTCACGACCTTGCTCAAGCACAATTTCATCCGTATCTTTATCTTGTTGGGGGTCATAAATAAAGCGGAAGGGGATGGCGTTTTCTTGAAGCAGTGGAATTATTTTTAGCATTGCTTTCATCCCTGCTTCATCCGGATCTAAGGCGATGCGACATTCCACCCCTAAACGTTTGAGCATTGTGGCATGAAATCCCGTAAAAGATGTGCCCATTAAGGCAACCGCTTGCGGTATGCCTGCTTGGTGAAGCGCAATTACGTCCATAAAGCCTTCCAGGACATAAACGTGTTGTGAACGCTTGGCGGCAAGTTTGATATTCGCATAATTATAGAGCAACGAACTTTTATTAAAAATCGGTGAGTCTGAAGAATTAGAATATTTTGCTTGTCCTTCTTTTTCTGCGAGTAAACGACCCGAAAAACCAATCATTTGTCCATTAGGATTCGTAATGGGAAACATAATGCGACCGGTAAAGCGATCGAATAAACCGTCTTGTCCTGCATGAAAACCAAGCGCTTCAATGGTTGTTCGGGTGTGCCCCTTTTTGAGCAAGTAAGGTATCAGGGTTTTGCCTTGATCACCAGCGTAGCCGATTTGAAAGGTTTGAATGGTTTCTTCGGTTAAACCGCGTTGAATTAAATATTGGCGAGCTGATAACCCTTCATCACTCGCGAGAATGAATTGATAATAAGAAACAACATCTTTTAAACATGCAAAATAGGGTTGTTGGTTTTTTTGGGTTTCCGTAAGGACTTCTTCTTGTAATTGGGGATCTTCCATCCCGACATAGTCTGCTAATTTCTTAACGGCTTGAGGAAAAGGAACTTTCTCGTATTGTTGAATGAAATGAATGGCGGAACCCCCGGTACCACAGACAAAGCATTTAAAGATTTGTTTATCCGTAGAGATGGATAAGGAAGGATTCGTGTCTTGATGAAAGGGACAAATTGCAACATAACTTTTCCCTTTTCGCTGAATCGGGATGTAGCGACCGACGATATCAATGATGTCCGCTTTATCGATGAGACGTTGAAGAAAATCTTGAGTAAATTGCATAGAGCCTCCTTTCTGAAACAAATGGATAGATTATAATAAACTACTAAATAACAACTAACTAAATGCTAATAAAATACTTTAACTTGAAAATAACGAATTAAGTCGTCGATTGGCATTCGTAGCTGTTTCATCGAATCACGGTCACGAATTGTCACTGTTTGATCGGTGGATGTCTCAAAATCTATGGTTACACAATACGGTGTTCCAATCATATCTTGACGGCGATACCGTTTACCAATACTTCCCGATTCATCGTAGGTGACCATAAAGTGTTTGTTTAAGATGGTCATTACTTCCTGGGCTTTTTCACCTAATTGTTTGGATAAAGGAAGGATGGCAATTTTATAAGGGGCAATCGCGGGATGCAATTTTAAGACGAGACGAGTATCTTTTTCAAGTACTTCTTCCTCAAACGCATCATTAAGCACGGTTAACGCAAGACGATCTAAACCTAACGATGGTTCAATCACATAAGGAATGTATTTTTCATTGGTTTCTGGATCTAAATACGATAAATCCTCTTTACTCATTGTCATATGTTGCGTTAAATCGTAATCGGTACGAGAGGCAATACCCCATAGCTCACCCCAACCAAAGGGGAATGCGTATTCAATGTCCGAGGTTCCCTTTGAATAAAAGGCAAGTTCTTTTGCATCATGTTCACGAAGACGTAAATGATCTTTTTGAATGTTTAAGGAACTTAAGTAAGCAAGACATTGTTCTTGCCAATACGAATACCACGTTGCTTCGGTTCCGGGTTTGCAAAAGAATTCAAGCTCTAACTGACTAAATTCACGCGTACGGAACGTAAAGTTTCCGGGTGTGATTTCGTTGCGGAAGGCTTTCCCAACACTGGCGACGCCAAAAGGGACTTTTTTGCGTGTTGTTCTCGCAATATTTTTAAAATTAACAAAGACCCCTTGAGCAGTTTCGGGTCGTAAATAAACCGCGGATTTCGAATCTTCAACGACCCCAATATGGGTTTTAAACATCATATTGAATTGGCGAATGTCGGTAAAATCATGCGATCCACATTTCGAACACGCCACGCGTTCTTCTCGAATGATGTTTCCAAAGGTGGTAGGATCGATGCCGGCAAGATCACGATCAGGAAAGGCTTGTTGAATGAGTTGATCAGCACGATGACGCGCCTTACACACTTTGCAGTCAATTAAAGGATCGTTAAACGTAGCGACGTGTCCGGTTGCTTCCCATACTTTGGGATTCATTAAGATTGCGGAATCAATTCCTACATTCGTAGGCGATTCTTGGACAAAGCGTTTCCACCATGTCCGTTTTAAATTGTTAATGAGTTCGACACCCAATGGACCATAATCCCAGGTATTGGATAACCCGCCATAAATTTCTGAACCTTGATAGACAAAACCCGTGCTGATAAGATGCGTTACTAACGTGTCAAACGAATGTTTTTTCATAGAATACCTCGCTGATACAGCAAGGGTTATTATGGGGCTTACCGACTATCGTGTCAACCCACTATAAGTGTATATCGTGAAATAATGTGAGAAAGTTTTGAAAGCTTATTAAGGGGATATTAAAGGAAAATAAGGCATGATCATGATGCATTTTTAATAAGCGAAATAATGCCGTTTCGTGAATACCTAAGCGTGGTCCATGCCGATAAAAATCACGGATAAAGGTTAACTGATCCACCGGGACATGCGGTTCTTGTAATGTTTCTGCACACGGCTTACATAAAAACCCGCCTTCTTTTAAACTTAACGAATAAATCGCTTTTTTCGTATGACAACGGACACATTGATCCAAGGTTAACGGAATACCATTTTGTTCCACAAGAAAACGATAAAACTCATTTAAGGCGACAAGTGGTTGATGCGATAAGGTTTCTACCGCATTAACATAGGGTTTGAAATAACGAGGCGCATCCTCTTCCTCAATATATTTGATCGCCAGCTCGATGAGAACTTCATAAGCCATTAAAGCTTGAATCGATGTTAATTTTTGTAAGGGATGAAATTTCAAACGGGCTTCTTGAAAGACGCGTTTTCCTTTTCGGTCACCAAAATAAAACGTCGAAAAGGCCCCCCGACTTACTGCCGCAACCATCGCGGACTGTTTGGGTTGACTATTGGCGACAAAGACGGTCGTTTTTCCTTGTGGGGTTAAAACAAGCAAGGCAGCTTGGCGTTCTTTAAAGGGGGAAACATTGAGAATAAAACCATCAAATGCTTCGTTCAAAGTAAACCAAATTCCTTTAAGCGGTCAATGGAATTACGCCAATTCTTTTCGACTTTGACAAACAATTCTAGGGCAATCGTTAGGTGGAGATGGCGCTGGACATCTTTAATGGTCGCCAGGCGAATCGAACGAATACGTTGACCTTTTTGGCCAATTAATATGCCTTTTTGGGATTCTTTTTCCACAATAATTGATGCATACAACGTCTTCACACCTTCGATTGTCTCAATATCATCAATCGTTACAGCGACACTATGCGGGATTTCTTCATAGGTGTAATAAAGCACTTTTTCACGAATGAATTCGGTCAGACGAAAGGCTTCAGAGACATTGGTTTTCGTTTGCACGGGGAAATAGCGATGCCCTTCGTTTAAATACGGTTTCATCGCATCAATGAGTTCAGGAAGGAGTGCCTTTTTTAAAGCGGATAATTCAAGAATCTGCGCATGAGGCACACTTGCTTGATAGGTCGTTTTCAGTGCGGACATCGTTTCAATCGTCACTAAATCGATTTTATTAAAAGCGAAAATAAGATTTTTTTCAGTTTTAATTCGTTCAAGAATATAGTGGTCTCCTTTGCCAAAAGGGACGGAACTATCAATGAGTAACACCACTAAATCTACGCCTTCGATCGATCCAAAGGCATGCGCATTCATGCGTTCACCTAAACGGGCTTGAGGTTTATGAATCCCTGGCGTATCGACAAAAACAATTTGGCAATCCTCCGCGTCATACACCCCTTGAATCGGATGGCGCGTGGTTTGTGATTTATCGGAAACAATGGAAATTTTTTCACCCACTAAGGCATTTAATAACGTAGATTTACCTGCATTAGGACGACCAATAATGGTCACAAAACCGGTTTTCATTTTTTTCCCGGTAAAACCGCACCATCAAAAGCATATGGGAGAAGTTCCTTCACCGTCATCGTGAGCGAATCACCATGGCGATTTGCTAAATACACGGGGGTTGAAGGGGGGACTAATTCGGCCATGACTTGTCGGCATGCACCACACGGAGAAATCGGATCATCGGTATGGCCAAACACGGCCAGGGCAACGATATCATCCTGACGGTAGCCTTCAAGGTAAGCACGAAATAATGCGTTACGTTCAGCACAAACCGTTAAACCATACGAGGAGTTTTCAATGTTTGCCCCTTGGATGACGTTACCATCTTTCATGATAATGGCGGCCCCCACGGGAAAATGGGAGTAAGGCGTATAGCCTAATGTCGCCGCTTTCATCGCGACGGCAATTAATGCGTCTTTATTCATGCGTTCACTCGCTTTCCTAAGATATGATCTTGAAGTTTTAACATGATGGCTTCGGCAGTAGGATCATCATGATGATACCCTAAACAATGTAACACACCATGAACGAATAAAAAGGAAAATTCCCGAATGGGAGTGTGGCCATATGCTTTTGCTTGATAGGCTGCCTTTTCATAACTGATAATTAATTGTCCTAAGGGAAGGGGGGCATTTCCTTTCACCGAAGGAAGCACTTCAAATTGAGGAAAACTTAATACATCCGTGGCTTTATCGATATGGCGGTATTGTTGGTTATACCGTTTCATCGTTGCATTTGAGGTGATCCAAACATCAAGATGGAGTTGAGATGGTAAGTTTAACGTATCAATGATGCGTTGAAACAACGTTTCATATAGCGAAGATAAACCAAGCGACGTTAATTTTTTAGGTTGTTGTAGCGTTAAGGTCACGCCTTTATTCTATCATAGTTACTTCGAATTAAGGAATTGGTCAAGGGTGGTAAAATAACGCGTTTGATTTTCGCGATACGCGTGAAAATCACGGCGAACGTGAAAGAACGTGAAAAAGACAGAAAGACCTGTGATCCACGAACTAAAATGAGAAAACGGAGCGAGAGCATGATACTCGTTGAGGGCCCCAAGAATCAAACCGATAAGGACGACCCAATACATTCCGTGGGCAAGCACGATGCGTAAGGCATGCCGTTGTAGGTGAATAAATGTTGCTTGAGTCAACGGATACGAGATCTTTTTTTCGAGTTCACTTAAGCGCCTATTGGCCTTTAGGAAGTGAGGATGCACAAAAAACTCTAGTAAGATATATAAAACAGCGACACCGATATAAATAAGTAATAAGAACCAAGAAAGGGAGGCGAGATAAATCACAATTACGCCTTGAATCACCCCATGGCTATATTTTTTTAAAGGAAGCGAAGCTTGATATTGAAGTAACCACAGCCACCGTTTGAATTGGTTTTCATTGTTAAGAAGCGTGTGATACACCTGCCACCCTCGCCGTTGAAAGTGAAGGTAAGCATATCCGTGGTAAAGTAAAAAAAGCAACTGGACACTAAAAAATAAGATGATCCAAAGCGATTGACCTTTCCAAGGATCGATCCACCAAAAGAAAATGGCAAACAGCCAAGAAACACTCGCCCAAAGTGCAAATAGCGGCCACGATAAGAACGGGGTTTGTGGCATTTTCGGAGGTGGAGCAGCAGGCATCATAGCATCCATGACAAGACTATATCGGGTGAAAATCTCCCAAAAGGCGCGATGGGACATTGTTGATTCACCAGTGTACGGATCATAAATTGTTAAAGAATGCCGTTTAGGACGAACGAGGACATAATGTGGGGAATCCGGTTGAATGAGGGCAATAAATGGTTTGCGTAGTTTTTGAAACGTCGGAAAATGATAATATCGTTGCGGTTTTAAAATTAGCCCATGGGTTTTGGCCGCTACCACTAAATCCCAAAACGAGCTCTGCTTCGGTAAAGTGACGTTAAGAAATAAATAACCTGGATGGTGATGTACAAAGGCTAATGCCACATTTAAAACAAGACGACCACACGTATCCGTTTCGGTTTGGTGTAACGTATATTTCAACATTACTTATCAATAGGACACCAAAAACAAAAAGGACCCGAAGGTCCTTTGTTTATTTGAATTTTTTACGCGCTGCTTCTTTGGATTTTAATTTACGTTTAAGTCCTGGTTTGAGATAGAACTCACGTTTACGGGCTTCTTGTAAGACGCCTGATTTATTCACTTGTCGTTTGAAGCGACGCATTGCTTCATCGAGTGATTCATTTTCACGTACCGGTGTTTTTGCCATATTGTTCCACCTCCTTCCAATAACCTCAACTATTATAGACAACCTTTCCTTGAGTTGCAATCAAAAACGTTAGTAGGATCCGCTTGCTTTTTGTCCCGCTAAAATCGCAATCCCGCTGGAGGTTCCAATGCGTGTCGCCCCCGCGGCAATCATCGCTTTCATCGTGGCTAAATCGCGAATCCCTCCAGAGGCTTTGACTTCAAGCGCATCGCCCACGGTTTGTTTCATAAGACGAACGGCGTCCACGGTGGCACCGCCATTGGCAAAACCGGTGGAAGTTTTGACAAAGTTTGCCCCCGCTTTTTGACTGATCTTGCACGCATAGACGATGTCCTCTGGCGATAACATCGATGTTTCTAAAATGACTTTGAGAATACGTGATCCACATGCGGCTTTAATTGCGGCAATTTCTTGGATGAGTACTTCATCCTTTCGTGCTTTAACCCAGGATAAGTTAATCACCATGTCAATTTCGTGGGCACCTTGGGCAATCGCAAGCTTCGTTTCTTGGACTTTGATTTCCGTGGTGTTTTGTCCTAAGGGAAAACCAATGACCGTACACACAAGGACGGAACTTCCTTCCAGTTCTTTGGCAGCAAGGGGAACATAATGCGGTTGAATACACACGGACGCAAATCCATGGGTTTTTGCTTCCTCACATAACGTGATAATGGCACTCGCAGACGCATCTTGTTTCAGTAAGGTATGATCAATATAAGTTGCTAAGTTTTTCATGATTCCTCCGAAGAAAAACGCCCGTGAAGGGCGTTTCAATACTTATTGAGCAGCTTTTGCTTTTTTCGCTTTTTTGGGAGCTTCTTCAACAGGCGCAGCTTCGGGTTGATTTACCACGAGCACTTGCTTCTTGCCATAGAAACCACATTTTGGGCAGACACGGTGCGAACGAATTGTTTGTCCACAGTTAGCACAGGTGATTAAGCCTGACACCGTGAGTTTGAAATGCGAGCGACGCATTCTTTTTTTAGTTTTTGACGTGCGATGAAATGGAACGGCCATACAATCACCTCCTTGAATACCTTGGTAATTATAGATAGAAAATTGCGGTTAGTCAATCAAAAACACTATTCGCCTTCGTGTTGGATGAAGGGAACATTCTTTTGTGCCTTCATCGTTTGATAAAGCGAGGCGGAGATGAGTCCTTCCTGTTGAAGGCTTTGAATAAACGCATCGCGAGAAAAGGAGAAATAATGCGGTAAACAACGTTTAATGCGATCGGTTAAATGGGCATAGCTTGGACGTTTCATTTTCCGATCAAACAAACTTACCTTCACATCCAACCGCCCTTGCCGGTTAATAATAAAAATCATGCGATAGTCCGGATGATAAAAAGCGCGTGAGGTTGCATCTTCCATTTCTAAATCAACAAGGCAAGAAAAAGAACTTTGATACAACGCATACCCATACGCATCAAAGGCATCGATGAGCGACGTTGAAGGATCATCACGCAACGTATTGTAAGGATAATCATAGGTTTTATCGGGTTCATAGGCATAAATGTAATTCATCGTTTGGTTGAAAAAAGGCAAATAAAACGTTTTTTCATCCCATTGAAAAGCAAAAGGAAGTTTTTTCCAATCTAAATAAGCATCGCGAATCCAATGATGTTTAATGCGGCCATGTTGTTGCAGCGATTGTTGCCCCATTTCATCCAAATAACGATCAATGGTTCGTTTGTTGAGTAATCCGCGTAATAAAATATTGGCTCGGGTTAAGGTAAACGGGTCTTCTAAATTGAAAAAAGGTCGAAAAGCATCCATCGATAGTAACATAGCACGATGTTTTAAAAAGAACGTATATTCGGGCGATTTTGCCAGTCGACGGCGCTTGGCTCGTTTATTGAGTAAGGTAAATAATTTCATACGTGCGCTCCGAGGGTAAGATACGATAAACCGACTATCACCGCGGTTTCCGTCCTTAAAATTCGCGGCCCTAACGTCAGGGGTTGATACCCTTTTGCCTTGGCAGCTACCACTTCTTCGGGGTGAAATCCCCCTTCAGAACCGATCATTAACGCAACCCGTGTACCGGGTTGAAATTGGAAGGCGGATGCCTTCATCGGGGTATCAAGATCATGCTCGGAGGCGATGAATTTAACATCAAACGGAAGGGCAATGGCGTTGTCAAAGGAATAAAGACGTTCACACGTCATTAATCGTAAGCGTTTACTTTGCATGGAAGCCTCTTTGATAATCGCATCATGTCGGGCTTGCTTTTGTTTCATGTCCGCCTCGCGCCACCGCACCACCGAATAATGGGATTGTAAGGCAATCACTTCGTGAACACCCATTTCTACGGCTTTTTGCAGGACAAAACTCCATTTATCTCCTTTAGGGACGACATAAAGTAACGTGAGGTGAAAGGGGAGTTCACGTGATTCTTCTTTGGTTTCCAGCGGTTCGATGACAAAAGGTTGAAGTGAAGCAATCTTCATGATGGTCACTACTTCATCATGAACAAGCTCAATCGTTTCTCCGACTTTAAGACGTAATACGCGCAAGGCGTGATGTATGTCCGCTTCGGAGAGCGTGAGCGTTTGACCGTTGGTATCGGCAAAAAAACGGTGCATTAACCTAACAGTTCTCCACGTTCGTCTCGGGCATCCGGATTCAAACCATAATAAGCAGCCAGGATGAGGTGGATGGCCCCGGCAACGATCATCAAACTAAGTTGAAAGGAAGGCAAGAAAAAACCAAGTGTCGCTAAAATCACGCTTAAACCGATTAACAACAAACCTCGTTTGACATAACCTAAATAAAAAAAACCAACTCCCAATATGCCAAAAAGGAGGTGAAGCATTACCACAAGGCGACGATGCTTTAAGCGAACGAGTTCAATTTTATCTTGGACGGTGAAATAGGTCGCGGTATGGTCGTTGGAAGCAGGTAATTTTTCTAAGGTGGACGTATGACAAACCGGACAAACAGTCGCAGAGACTGCCAGTAAGGTTCCACATTTTTGGCACGTTTTTTGCATGCCTCTATTATAGATTAATTTCCAAAGAAGCGTTTGAACTTTTTGAAAGGATTATCTTTGTCTTCGGCTTCCTTTCGGAACGATTCAAGCAAGTCTTTTTGCTTACGCGTGAGGGAAGACGGAGTTTCGAGTCGAAGATGAATGTAATGATCGCCAGGAGCATTGCCGCGGAGGTCTTTCACCCCTTTGCCTTTGATTTTTAAAATTTTATCGGGTTGGGTTCCTGCAGGAACGTCCACACTAATATCCCCATATACGGTCGGGACATCAAGGGAGGTTCCTAATGCCGCATCGATGAATGAGAGGGGGACTTCCATGTGAATATCATTGCCTTCGCGTTTGAAATGCGGATGTTTTTCAATGACGATTTCAATATATAAATCTCCATTTTGTCCACCTTCATGGCCGCGTTCTCCTTTATTGGGAATACGAATTTGTTGTCCGGCATTAATTCCCGCAGGAATGGTGACATCGATCGTGGTTTTCACGTGATTATAGCCTTTGCCTTTGCACGTTTGGCAAGGTGTTTTAATCGTTTTCCCTTTGCCTTTACACGTTTCACAGACAACTTCGGTTTCCATCATCCCTAAAATCGTACGCTGACGAACGCGTTGGCGTCCTGAACCACGACAGGTGGAACACGTTTCGACATCACTACTTGAGCGCGCACCCGACCCCGCACACGTGGTGCAGCTTTCATCGTATTCAATAGGGAGTGTTGCTTTCTTCCCTAAAATGGCATCCATAAATTGAATGCGGTAACGAACTTGGGCATCCGCACCGCGTTGCGGTCCAGAGCGTGCGCGTCCGCGACGTGTTCCTCCCCCAAAGAAGGACCCAAAAATATCGCCTAAATCGACATCTTGGAAGCCAGAAAAACCACCAAAGCCACCGCCTTGGAACGGATTTCCACCCGCTTGTTGATCAAAGGCGGCATGACCAAATTGGTCATACGTTGCGCGTTTTTGGTCATCATACAGCACATCATAGGCTTCTTGAACTTCTTTAAACTTGGTTTCAGCATCCGCGGCCTTATTGACGTCAGGATGAAATTGCTTAGCAAGTTTACGGTAAGCGGATTTTATCTCGTCTTTACTTGCCGATTTACTCACTCCTAAAACGTCATAATAATCGCGTTTATTGGCCATGAAATTGTCCTATTTCTTTTCGGTGAAATCGGCATCGATCACATCATCATCTTTTTTATCGGATGAGGAAGGTTCGCTGCTGCCGGCATCGCCTTGGGCGGCTTGATATTGGGCCATCACTTCGGCCGCTTTTTCAAGTTCAGAAATCTTGGCTTTCAATTTGTCGTAATCATTGTCTTTGATCGCTTGTTCGAGTTCTTCTTTGAGCTTGACGGTTTCTTCTTTTTGTTTGGCATCGATTTTATCGCCTTTTTCTTCTAAGGTTTGATTGATGCTATTGATGAATTGTTCTGCTTTGTTCTTTAATTCGACTTCTTCGCGACGTTTTTCATCGGCTTCCTTGTTGAGTTCTGCTTCTTTGACCATGCGATCAATTTCTTCTTTGCTTAAACCCGTGGTACCCGAAATCGTAATTTCTTGATTTTTACCCGAATCTAAGTCTTTGGCAGCCACTTTCACAATCCCGTTAACGTCAATCGAGAAGGTGACTTCAATACGTGGTTCTCCACGACGGGCCGGTTTAATGCCTTCGAGTTTAAAGTGACCGAGGAGCTTATTATCACGCGCCATTGGGCGTTCACCTTGATATACCATGATATCAACGGCCGGTTGGTTGTCAGCCGCAGTCGAGAAAACTTGACTCTTCGTGGTCGGAATGGTGGTGTTGCGTGTGATTAATGGGGTCATAACCTCACCCATCGTTTCAATACCTAACGTTAACGGTGTGACGTCGAGTAAGACAACATCTTTGACGTCCCCGGAAATGACGGCCCCTTGAATCGCTGCCCCCACCGAGACGGCTTCATCGGGATTGACGGAGTAATTTGGATTTTTCCCTAAGACTTTTTTGACAAGCTCTTGGACGGCAGGCATACGAATCGAACCCCCGACCATGAGAATTTCGGAAATATCGCCCGCGGTTAATTTCGCGTCGGCTAAGGCTTTACGAATGGGTTCTTCGGTACGACGGAGTAAATCTTTGGTCATGTCTTGGAACTTGGCGCGGGTTAATTTACCTTCGAAGTTAATCGGTCCATTCGCGTTTTGGCCCACGAATGGTAAGGAAATCGTGGTTTCCACCATCGAGGAAAGTTCAATTTTTGCTTTTTCTGCGGCATCTTTAAACCGTTGTAATGCCATTTTGTCCGCCAAGGTGACACCAAATTGTTGTTTAATTTGATCTTGAATCCATTTGACAATTTCATGATCCCAGTCATCGCCCCCGAGGTGGTTGTCCCCGGCCGTAGAAATGACTTCAAAGGTCCCATCGCCAATGTCAAGGATGGAGACGTCGAACGTTCCTCCTCCTAAATCGTAAACGAGGATTTTTCCTGTCTTATTGCTTTCTAAACCATACGCAAGGGCGGAAGCAGTTGGTTCGTTAATAATACGAACTACTTCTAACCCGGCAATTTGACCGGCATCTTTGGTCGCTTGACGTTGCGCATCGTTAAAGTAAGCAGGAACGGTGATGACGGCTTTTTCAATTTTTTGACCTAAGGAATCTTCCGCATATTTTTTCATGTAGGCTAAAATTTTTGCGGAAATTTCTTGCGGTGTAAATGATTTGTTTAACGCATTAACTTTGACTTTTTGATCCGTACCCATTAAGCGTTTAATCGATAAAATCGTGTCGGGATTAATGACTGCTTGACGTTTGGCCGCATCCCCGACAATTTCTTCGCCACTTGGTTTGAAGGCAACGACCGATGGGGTGGTGTTTTTGCCTTCAGGGTTTGGGATGACTTTGACTTTGCCGTCCGCTTGGACATAGGAGACGACCGAGTTGGTGGTTCCTAAATCGATTCCGATAATAATTTCTTTTGCCATAATTGTTTCTCCTTTATTTAAGCGGCACTTTCGCCGTTATTTTGTTTGGCTTCTTGTTTTGGTTCCGGTTTTTTGGAAACCGTGACGAGGGCGGGTTTGACGACCCGGTCATGAAGTTGATAGCCGGGCGATAAAATCTTCATCACACGGTCGGGTGGCCCTTCATCTTCCACCGTATCCAACGCATTCATCGTTTTGACATCAAAGGCATCACTGAGTTTGATTGGAATGACTTTGACGCCTTCCCCTTCAAGCGCTTGCTGGATTTGGTTATAAATATATTCAAATCCAACGAGATAGTTTTTGACCTTGGGATCTTCCACCGGGTTTTTTAACGCGATATGGAAGGCATCGAGGGCAGGAATGAGTTTATCAACAAAGCCTTCAGCCCGATAACGCAACGCTTCAAAGAACGTTTTTTCTTGGGATTTACGGAGATTATCCATGTCGGCATACGCCATCGCATGTTTATTTTTCCATTGATCCACTTCAGCTTTGAGAAGAACAATTTGTTCTTCAAGGGTTGGTTCTTTGGGGGTCGTTTTCGGGGATTCTGGAACGGTCTCGTTCACTTTATCTTTTTCTTTCTTTTTCATAGTTACTCCTTCTTTTCGAGGTTTTGAAAGTATTTTTCAAGCATAGTGGTGACATATTCTAAGGCCGATAAGACGCGATCATAATCCATGCGTGTTGGACCAAGAATGGCAATTTGACCTTCTTTTTCTCCCGGCATTTTGACCCGACTTGAGATAATCGATACATCGGATTTTTGTCCTTCACCCTGTCCGATTTGCACGGAAAGTGATCCATCGATTTGTCGCACTTCTTTCATGAGGCGTGGGGATTCAAGTAAGTGAAGTAAATGACGTAATTTTTCTGCATCGTTGGCAAATTCGGGCTGATTAAATAAATCCGATTGGCCATAAAGTTTTAAGCGTTCACTGGCAAAGTTGATAAATGCTTGGAAGAACGCTTGATAGATGATGTCATGTTCTTGAATGTAGTCTTGTAAAATCGGTTTAATCGCATCCATTTTTTCAACCAACTGACTCACTGGGGTCCCTTTTAGCCGGTTATTGACCATCGTCACGCATTCGGCGAGTGAT
Source organism: Bacillota bacterium (assembly GCA_030834445.1). Classification (GTDB taxonomy): domain Bacteria; phylum Bacillota_I; class Bacilli_A; order RFN20; family CAG-826; genus UBA970. Next base: position 105,830 of record JAURFC010000001.1, on the reverse strand, counting down.
TGTTTGTCAATCGATTCAGGAAGGACGAATGTTTTATTTTCAACAAACCCAGAATCGGTGATAAAGACCGCGGTTGCAGAATTATTGTCTAACGGGGTAATTTGAATGCTAATGAGTTTTTCTTGTGAGGCATTCGGTCCTAATACAACCGAGGCTAAATGTGTCATGTTGGCAAGAATTTCGGTACTCTTTTGAATGACTTCATTCACAGATTGCATCTTTTGCGACAAGATGGTTTGTAATTGAAACTTAATGGTTTCATCGACATTCCGATTGCGTAAATGATCGACATAATAACGATACCCTTTCGAGGAAGGAATTCGTCCCGACGACGTATGCGTTTTTTCAAGCAATCCATCGTTTTCAAGCGCGAGCATTTCGTTACGAATGGTGGCAGAGGAGTACGGTAATTGATACGTATCAATTAAGGTCACTGAACCGACCGGAGAGGCGGTTTTAATGAAGTGCTCTACGATATGTTTTAAGATTTGATCACGTCGAGAATGTTCCATAAGCCTCCTTGTTGTTAGCATTAAAGCACCTTGAGTGCTAAAAGTATTATAACAAGGATATTAGCACTGTCAATAATGAAGTGCTAAATTTTTGTTTTTGTAAGTTCGATGACTACGTAATCAAGAAGCATCATGCCCTCGAAGGTAGCAAAGCATCGAAAGGAATCCACGAAGAGTAACTTCTTTTCAACGAGTTTTTTAAGCGATTCTGCAAACGTTTCTTGGAATGACTGGTGAAAACGCTGGGCGAAAGACGTTAATAAAAAGCCTTCTTTCATCCGTAAATTCAACATGAGATATTCAAACATTTCCATGTTGGGGGTGAGTTGTTCTTCTTGACCCATCCACTCACCCGCGAGGTAGCGTTTCATACTTTTGGTGTTGGTATAGCGACGGGGATGTAGATATCCCGATGCCCCTAAACCAATCCCGAGATAATTTTCATCGCGCCAGTACGTTTGATTATGACGAGAATACGCACCATGACGCGCAAAGTTACTCACTTCATAACGCTCATAACCGTGCTTGGTTAACGTCTGATAAATCGTTTCATAATGGGCGCGTGAAACTTCATCCGTGGCTTGACGAACACCTCGTATGCCAAACACGGTTCCCGGATGAACGGTCAGGGCGTAGGTAGAAATATGATCGACATCCAGTTTTAAAAAAGCATCTAAATCGCGTTGAAGTTGGTCATCACTCACGTTGGGTAAATCATAAATTAAATCAATATTGATATGCTTAAACCCAACCCGTTTTGCCATAGTAATTCCTTCGACAATATCGTGTGCGGAATGATGACGGTTTAAACCGATGAGTGCTGATTCATCAAAAGTTTGCACCCCAAAGGAAAGGCGATTGACGCCAAAACGTTGAAATAAGCGTAATTTTTCTTCGGTGGTGCTTTCAAAATTACATTCAATGGTCCATTCCGTTTGGGCATGACGACGAGAGGAAAGCGCCTCTAATAATGGCATCCATTCGGAGACGGTAAGGGCAGTGGGTGTACCTCCGCCAATAAAAATCGAGTCAAAAACGGTGAAAGGATACGATTCAAGTTCACGAAGGACCATATGAACATAATCCAAGGTGATTTTTGGATTGGTCAGCATTTTGGTGAAATCACAATAATGACAAATGTGATCACAAAAGGGAACGTGAAGGTAAAGAGCTTTAGCGTTCAACGTTTTTTGAAGAGGAGGAACGACGTTTGGTCGTGGTTTTTTTGGCCGTCGTCTTTTTGACGACCGGTTTTTGGGTCACTGGTTCTTTTGCTTCCGAAGATTTTAAAGGTTGATCAAGGGGTATTAAAACACGTTCAAGTTCTTCTTTCGCTGCTGTTTTGGGATCGACTTTTTTGTTATCCCAAGGTGCAGGATAAAAGGTTTTGCGAATGTAGTAGGCGACAAAACCGACAGCACCAAAAATCGCGAGTAACAGCAAGATATCAAAGGCACCATTTAACGACGACATGAAACGTAACATACATTAATCTCCTTGGGGGGTGTACACATACTTATTTTTGTATTGTTCTTTACGATAATACCCTAATTCCACTAAATGTTCCATCGACGTTCGCGCCGTTTCATACGCACATCCCATCAGTGTTTTGAATTGGGCAATCGTATAAAACTTCCCTTTTTCGCGATGGCGAGCGTAAAAATACGCTTCTGCTTTGCGCATACTTGGGTGGGTTTCTAATAACGAGGTTTGATAACGATTGGCATCAATTTCTTGATGAACACTTGGACTGACAGGTTCGGAAGGAAGATTGGTGACAAGCGGAGTAGGATCCGGTTGTCGTTGTTCTTGTTGAATAACCTCGATTTGGGTTTGCGTCCATTGATTCAGCATCGCGTGGATGGCGTCTTCAAAAACTGGAAGTAAAAACATGACAAAATAGGTCACATCTTTCGTTTTTTGAACTTCTTGACAGATGGAAGAAAAGGCGGGAGCATCCATCACCCCTTCTAAAGGAAGATAGGCCGCAAGACTTTCCCATCCCGATTGCATCAAAATGTTTTTACACGTCAGCACACTCATTTCATCGTTAAAGCTTTCAAAAGGTTTGACATAATCAACATAAAAACAAGCAATCATCGCTACTAAAAGCGACGAATAGGACGTATTTTCTACATACTGCATGAGGGTGGTCATTAAGGATTCAATTTGGGGATATGGTGCGGCTTCATAAATACGTGCCACTAAACTTTTTGGGCGATCAGTTAATTCTTTTTCGCGGTAAAAACTCGGTAAGTTATCGGTTCCATGGAAATGCGTTAACATCGCCAAAATCCATTCTTCATTCAACGGTGACATCCTTTTTTCTACACTATGCGAAAGCGCGTGAAAATAATGGTGAACGACATCAAAACCAGGTTCTTCAATCGGTTTTTGATCAATGATATAACCGAGTTTACGTTCTGAAGTTGAGGCTCCATAACGTTTTGCAAGTGGTTGTAAGACAGGTATAAGAAATGCTTTTTGTTCGGAAGTAAAGTTCGTGAATGCGTTGGCGTTTTGGGTGCGACCCATCGCTTTGAGCATCAACCGTTCTAAGCGGTGAATGCGTTCCAATAAGGATGGGGACAATATGAGCCGTAAAGGTTGTTTATCAATGCTTGTTAAGCGTAGGACACGTTCAAAGGATTGGCGATACGTTTCAATCGTTTGCCATATGGGTTCGACCACCGACGTGCCTAAAGCACGAGCAACATCAGCTTTGGTTGCATAGGTTTCTTCGGTAAAACGAATGGCTAAATCTGCGACAGGCATACTCGTACTATACCATAATGGAGAAATAAATAGTAGAAAATTAGTAGATTATGTCTTTTAGTCGTCAATGGAAAGAACTGTCATAAACGCTTCTTGAGGAACTTCGACGGAACCAATGTTTTTCATGCGTTTTTTTCCTTCTTTTTGCTTGTCTAAAAGTTTCCGTTTACGGGAAATATCGCCCCCATAACATTTCGCTAACACATCTTTACGCATGGCTTTAATGTCCGTGCGGGCAATGACTTTGCCATTAATCGCCGCTTGGACAGGAATTTCAAATTGTTGTCGGGGAATAATTTCTTTGAGTTTTTCGACGATCACCGATCCACGGGCATAGGCGGAAGGTTTATGAACAATCGTAGATAAAGCATCAATCGCTTCCGCATTGAGGAGAATATCCATTTTCGCTAAATTGCCCACTTTATAATCTGAGAGTTGATAATCAAAGGAAGCATAGCCTTTGGATAAGCTTTTTAGTTTATCAAAAAAGTTATAAACGACTTCAGCTAAAGGAATTTCGTAATGAAGGATCATTCGCGTTTCATCCACATATTCTAGATCGGTGTAAATGCCGCGTCGTGCTTGGCATAATTCCATGAGATTGCCTACATAATCTTGAGGGGTTGTAATCATCGCTTTGACATAGGGTTCGGCAATTTCTTTAATGAGCGTGGGATGTGGTAATTTACTCGGATTATCGAGCGTAAGCATCGAACCGTCATTGAGATGAACGTGATACACAACCGAAGGTGCCGTCAGAATTAAATTTAACTGGTATTCACGTTCTAACCGTTCTTGAATGACGTCCATATGCAGTAACCCTAAAAAGCCACAACGAAAACCAAAACCAAGCGCTTGTGAGGTTTCTGGTTCATACTGTAAACTCGCGTCTGATAAGGCTAACTTGGCTAATGCATCTTTTAAGTCGGTATATTTTTTTCCATCCACAGGGTATAGACCACAGAAAACCATCGGGTTCATATGGCGATACCCCGGTAAAGGTTGCGGGGTCGGGTTGTCTATGAGGGTGACGGTTTCCCCCGATCGCACATCTTTAATATCGCGGATTTGGGCAGCAAGATAACCAACTTCCCCCGCACGCAGAATGTCTTTTTTTTCTTGATTTGGTCGGAAGATGCCGAGTTCAGTGACGTCATAGGTTTTCTGACTCGACATGAGTAAAATTTTATCCCCTAATTGGACCTGACCTTCCATGATGCGAATTAAAATGACAACGCCACGATACGCATCATAAAAAGAATCAAAAATGAGTGCTTTTAATGGTGAATCGAATTGACCGCTGGGAGAAGGAATGGCAGTGATAATCCGTTCAAGAACATGATCCACCCCGAGTCCGGTTTTTGCGGAAATAGGAAGTGCATCGTCTGCATCAATCCCAATGCGACGTTTTATTTCGGCTTTGACACGTTCAGGATCTGCCGATGGTAAGTCGATTTTATTAATAATGGGAACGATCGCTAAGTCGTTATCGACGGCTAAATACACATTGGCGAGCGTTTGGGCTTCAACACCTTGGGAAGCATCGACAACGAGTAATGCCCCTTCACAGGCTGCTAAGGAACGTGAAACTTCATAAGTGAAATCGACGTGTCCAGGCGTATCAATTAAGTTAAAGGTATAAAGTTGACCGTCTTTGGCCACATAATCAAGTGTGACGGTGGTGAGTTTAATCGTAATCCCCCGTTCACGTTCTAAATCCATCGAATCTAAAAGCTGGGCTTTCATTTCCCGTTTGCTCAGCGTTCCGGTCATTTCAATGAGACGATCGGCTAAGGTGGATTTACCATGATCGATGTGCGCGATGATGGAGAAGTTACGTATATTTCGTGCGTTATAGCCCATAATTACTTAGTTATCATAACGATTTTTAAGGGAAATTGCTACTGTTTGTCTTGGGCAAAGAACGCATGTACCGCATCCAAACACTCATCCGGTGACAAAATTACATCATAGGTTGGATACCGTTGAAAAATCGGTTGATAATCCGGATGCAAATACCGGGCATCGAGCAATAAGGCTACGCCACGGTCATCTTCGGAACGAATGACCCGTCCCAGTGCTTGTAAAACTTTATTCATCGCGGGATAACCATAGGCAAATTGAAAACCTTGTCGCGCTTGATCATCAAAATATTTCACCAACAAATCACGATGAAACGATAATCCGGGTAGGCCAACCGAGACAATCGCTACGCCAATCAAACGATCAGCGACTAGATCAATCCCTTCGGAAAAAACGCCGCCTAAGACGGCAAAACCAATCGTCGTTTTTTGCGGTTGATGGGTAAATTTTTGTAAAAAAGCGTCTCGTTCTTCGAAGTTCATGCCTTGATGTTGACCAAGTACTTCGGTATGTTCTGGCGCATGAAAGGCCGCCTTCACCGCTTCTAAGTATTGATATGAAGGAAAGAAAAATAAGTAATTACCGAGTTTTCCCGTAATGAACTGTTCTAAATAAAGCGTTACTTCATGGATGGTGTCTTGGCGTTTTTTTAACGTTGTTTGCACACGACTGGCAATCATAATGAGGAAGTTTTCTGGTCGAAAGGGGGAGGGTAATTGCAAGACCGGATCGGTTGATTCTGCTCCGAGCATGGGCAAATAATACGATAATGGGGATAAGGTCGCCGAAAAGAATACTGCGCCTTTAAGTTGTTGACTGATGCGACGAAGATGATGGGAAGAATCTAAACAAAGTAAAGTTAGTGTCGGGTGCTCACCATCCTGCGTCATCGTGTACACATATTGATCATCATATAACTCCACCATGCGGGAAAAGCGTAAGCATTTAAAATACGCATCCATCATCGTTTCGGGGAACGAGGCTTGCATGGCTTTCATTTCGGCTTGGGCAAGTAAAAGAAAATCATTAAGACGATTCAACCAGGTTTTAGGGGAAGGAATCACACACGGTAAGGTCGCCTCTTTTAACAATATCGTCCATTGTTTTTCAAGTTTTTGAATCGCCTGTTTCAGGGGTTTAGAAAACGTGCCTTTGTGCATCTTCTTTAATTCGTGCATCATCGCATCGGTAAACACACTAGAATACATTTCGCGACTGCGTTCTACAAGGTTATGCGCTTCATCCACGAGGACCGCATACCGTTCCGGGTGGGCTTCAAAAAACCGACGCAAATAGGCGGAAGGATCAAATAAATAGTTGTAATCAGCGATGATCACATCGACAAATAAACTTAAATCCAAAGAAAATTCAAAAGGTTCCACCTGATGTTTTTCCGCATAAAACTGAATGGTTTCTAACGTAAAGGAGGAGGCATGATTGAGGGCATCATGTAAGGCATCTTTAATCCGATCATAATATCCACGCGCATACAAGCAATCATCGGGATTGATTTTACCCCGTGGGCAAAAACTGGCTTGATCTTTCGCGGTAATGACTAAATAACGTAAATGCGGAATTTGGATTTGCAACCGTTCACATGCTTCCACCGCGGCCTGTTTTCCTGAATTTTTCGCAGTGAAATAAAATACTTTTTCTAAGTGATTTCCCAGTTGTTTGACAAAGGGAAATAAGGTGGAAATGGTTTTTCCAATGCCGGTCGGTGCTTCCACAAAAAGCCGCCCCCCTTGTTGGGCTACGCCATAGACATATTTAGCAAGTTCGCGTTGCCCATGACGAAAGTTTTTAAAGGGAAATTGTAAGTCCTTAACGGTCTCTTTTAAGTCGTCTTGATGTTGTAGGAGGGGTTGATAAAATTCATAAAATTCTTCCAACACACGAGATACATCGTGTTCCACTTCTTCTGGGGTAAACATGTAGGTTTTTCGTAGCGTATCTTTATTCGTTTGATGGGCGTAGTAAAGGTCAATATGAATCGTGGTAAAAACGTGTGACTGTAAGTACATCCAAGCGTAAAAAAGCGCTTGGCCCAAATGCCAAGGTTCATGTTGCGCATGAAACGTTTCTAACGGTGCAACCGTGGTTTTAATTTCTTCAATGTGAAGACCATCTTCCGCTTCATACAGACCATCGGCTCGTCCGGAAATCGCGAAGGTTAATTCCCCTTTCGTCCAGGAGGTATGAAGGTCAACTTCGGCTTGATACCCCGGCTGAGCATGTTCACGTTGGTATTGGATATGCATCTTGGAGCCTTCTTGCATCGTCGAACGATTAAAAATGCGACTGTCTAAGTCGCCAGTTCGTAAAATTAAATCCACGATGTCGTGGACGGATACGTCCAACGTTCGTTTCATCGTTTTATTGGACACATCGACCTACCCAATGAGCATACCCATGGGCGATCACAGAAACGGGTTGACGTGTTTTTCCTTCAAGTTGCACGGTTTTAATACAATAAACCGCCCCTTGACCTTGAAGACGTAAACCGGTTGGTTGAAGTTCAAGGATTGTTCCTAATGGATGAAGCATCGTCCATGCTTCCACGGACACATCAAAGAGTTTTAATTTTTTTCCATCAAGAAGAACATACCCTCCAGGTTCTTCGGATAATGCTTTGACCCAGCCAAGAAAGCGTTGGGGTGGCAAGGTTAAATCCAAATGTTCTTGGTCTTTTTTGATCAGGGGCGCAAAGGTCACCTTTGAGGTATCTTGTGGTATCGGCTTTAATTGATTGGAAATCAATAAGGGAAGCTGTTTTAAAATAAATGTTTGCGTGACCTTAGTAAACCGTTGAAGGAGCGAAGTATAGGTGTCATTTTCATGAACCGGAATGATTTCATGGGTTAGCATGTCCCCAGCATCCATGGAAAGAACCATTTTCATTAACGTCACACCCGTTTCTTGAAACCCTTCAATGAGCGCATAATGAAGTGGAGAGGCGCCGCGTAAAAGCGGCAATAAACTCCCATGGAGATTATACGCGCCATATTTTGGAAGATCTAACACGGTTTGTGGGACAATTTGGCCATAGGCAAGCGTGAGAATGTAATCGATATCTAAGGAAAGGATTTCTCCGGGATCTTCTTTAATTTTTTTCGGTTGAAAGACAGGAATACCATAGTGTTCTGCTAGACGTTTGGTCGGTGGTTTTTCCAGGGTTTGATTCCGTCCGGTTATTTTATCCGGTTGACACACGATGCCAACGACTTCATACCCTGCTTGAAGTATGACTTCAAACACTTTTTTTGCAGGCATAGGAGTACCCATGAGTAGGAAACGAGGTTTTCGCGTCATGTTAACGAGCCTCAAGTAACACGCGAAGTGGTAAGGCATCCCGATTCGGAATCGATAAGGGTAGGGCTATCATGTAATAATCCCCTGCAGGAACGTCTTTTAAACGTAATCCTTCAAGAATCAAAATACCGGCATTCATGAAGGTATGATGGGTTTGATGTTCGGGTTGATCTCGCTCAATTCCTAACGCATCAATACCCACACCCGCAATGCCACACGTCACTAAATAAAACGCAGCGTCCTGAGAAACAAACGTAAAATCAAAGGCAAATGTTTCGATAAAGGAATTGTCGGTTTTGAATAAAATAAAATCACCCCGACGTAATCCCAGTGTTTCGAGATGTTTTTTTTCAATGATGTTTGTCTGACGAAGTTCAATAACACGCACCATCCGTAATAAGGTAGATGGGTCAAAACCGGTGGAGGTGGATCCGTTTTTTTGCATGTGTAAGGGAAAATCCATATGTGTCCCGGTATGAAGGTTCATCGTCAAGGTGGTTTCATAGCTTTTTCCGGCAGCTAACTGATCATCTACGTGAAAAATGGGTTTCTTTTCCTCTTTGTTTTTATACACCATCATCGTCGGCGTGATGGGCATGGTGACATCATAACGTTTCATGGATAACCACTCCTTCTAAAACATCGTTTTCATGATGATATGGTTTGGGAAGAGGCGCATGGCGGTGTGCCTGCTCCATAATGTTCCAGGACGCCAAGATGGCATCCGAGGAAGGAAATAACCGGGAATTCCCGAGAATAAATTCTGAAAAAATCGTTTCATACGCTTCTTTTTGTGTCCAACGTAAGGAATTGAGTTGGGTTAATTCTTTAAGTTGTGCGGGGGAACATAACGCTTTAAATGCGGCGTTGTAGGTCATGCCAATATCGGGGGCAATTTTAATACGGAACCACGCTTCATCGGCAAAATAAAAGACGATATCCGTTCGTTTTTCCGAACATTTTTTCCCCGTCATAATCCAAAAATCAACGCCGCGCAAATCAGGATCACGGTGGGTTAAAGAAAACGCGGCAAAGGTTTCGGTGGTGGAGGCAGGATTCACATGAACTTCATCACGATACCCCTCGTACTGACCAAGCTTGATCGAAGAAGGATTGACGGATAACCCCTTTAAAAATTCAGCAGGTTCTATAGATCCTTGCGCGTTTAAGGGCGCGATGGCTTGGGCTAACGTCAATAATAAATGACTTTGAATCATATCATTCATGGCCCCGGTTGCTTCATAAAATTTTCCCCGAGACAAAATGCCCAAGGTTTCAAATGCTTTGAGCGTTACATACTTTAAAGTAGGTGCTTGAAAGAGCGTCGCTAACGTTTTCATACGTTGACGTAGAGGGACAAGCCCTTGGATCATCGGTTTTGCTAAATAATGGTCGACACGAAATAATTGGTTTTCTATAATTTTTCCGGTCATAAGACGGACTAAAACATCGGCGGCAGCCCCATCTTCTCCAAAAGGTTTTTCAAACGCAATGCGATGGTTTGCTTGCTGGCGAACCAGTAAGCCTCGATCGACGAGCGATTCTAAAATGACCCAATACATAGTCGGCGGGGTCGCAACATAAAAATAACGCCCTTGATACGGTTGCAAAACATCACTCAAAGCGCCGTAATCTTCGCCGTCTCCCGCTTGCATGTATACATAGGTCATTTTAGGGACTAACGTGGCAATCTTATCCAGGCTTAATCCTTTTTCTTCTGCTAAGGCAAAATAAGCCTCACGCGTTTGAACTTGTCGACCGACAAGGAAAACGGTGTGAATGGATTCCGGATTATCTTGATTGAGTTGTGCAATCGCAGGAAGTAATTTATTAAAACAAAGATCACCGGTTGCTCCAAAAATAACGAGGGCGTTATTTTCGGACATGATGTCCCCCGAACATGAACCGCATGCCATTGAGAACACGTCGGGCATATTCGCCTTGGTTTCGGCTTTCAAATCGCGTAAATAATGCGGTGGATAAAACCGGAGCGGGGACGCCTAAATCAACCGCAGCATGCACCGTCCAACGCCCTTCTCCAGAATCGGAGACACCCCCTTGAAAGCCTTCAAGGGTTGGATTTTCTTTTAAGACTTCCGCGGTTAAATCCAGTAACCAACTGCCAATGACAGAACCACGGCGCCATAATTCGGTAATTTCAGGAATATTGAGTTGATATTGATAATGTTCAGGATCAGCCATCGGTGCCACTTCGGCATCGCCTTTATTGAGATAGGAAGATCCTAAATTCGCTTGTGAAAGAATATTGAGACCTTCGGCATACGCTTGCATAATGCCGTATTCAATCCCGTTGTGGACCATTTTCACAAAATGCCCTGCACCAGTTGGACCACAGTGTAACCATCCGTGTTCGGCAGGGGAAACGGGTTTATCAGTTAGTAAGCGAGGCGCTGCGTCAGTGGCCGGGGATAACGTTTCAAAAATGGATGCACAGTAGGCAACAGGTTCTTGATCACCACCCACCATCAAACAATAACCGCGCGTTAAACCATAAACACCACCGGATGTCCCGCAATCAAGATAATGAAGTTGATGACCTTGAAGTCGTTGATGACGACGGACAGTATCTTTAAAGTTACTATTACCATGATCGATAATAATGTCGCCTGGCGCACAAAGCGGAATGAGTTCATCCAGCGTTGATTCAACCGTTTGTGCAGGAACAACGAGTAAGAAAACACCGCGTTCACCTTGTTTTTTTGTTTGCTGAACGAGATCTTTTAAACTTGTTGCCGCCGAGGTAATATAACCTTTTTGGGCTTGTTCTTTCGCTTTATCAAGTGAAGTACGATAGCCAATCGTTGTAAAGCCATTGGCTATCAAACGACGTGACATATTTTCTCCCATACGACCTAATCCAATAATTCCAACTTGCATATTTTTGCTCCTTATTTCTAGTTTATTTTATCACGAAGACGGATTGGACGCTTTCAATAAAAATTGTAAAAAATGCTTGCGCAAACGAATCGATATCGTAGGTTTTTTGGGTAAGTAAGGCGAGGGAACTTGCGTGTGGTAAATTGGTAAAACTTTGTTGGTTCACATTGAGGCCAATGCCAAGGATTAACGTGGTCAATGTCGCCCCTTCATGTTTAGTTTCTAAAAGCATCCCTGCAATTTTCTTTCCTTGCACATAAATATCGTTGGGCAATTTATGAAGCGGTTCAATCCCATACGTTTTTAAAAAGGAAATTAGGCTTTCAATCGCTATTTTTTCTAAGGTTTGAATAGCTAGTTCAGGGAACGGTGCTTTCAGTAAAAGCGTGAATAAAAGATTGTCATTGGGACTGGATTCCCATGAACGAGAAAATTGTCCACGACCTTGGGTTTGATAACGTGCCCTAACAATCGTCCCAGATGGTAAATTATCCGCGTGGGTTTTGACATAGGTATTCGTGGAATCAATGGTTTCAAAAACGAGTAAATTCATTAGGATGCTACCGCAACCGAAAAGCGCGCGACACAAACGAGATCCTGATTCACAAACGCTTCCCCTTCAAAGAAAAAGAATGCGGCCCGTTGGCTCAGATATTTCGCTTTGATAATTAACGTATCCCCAGGAACAACTTTGCGTTTAAATTTCACATCTTGAATGCTAGAAAAATAACCGATTTTACCTTGATATTGCGGTAAGGTTAAAATGTTCACAGCACCCGTTTGCGCCATGGCTTCAACCATTAATACTCCAGGCATAACGGGATGACCAGGAAAATGGCCAGGAACCCAAAATTCGTTTTCATTGACGTCTTTTTCCGCAATCGTTTCCTTTAAACTTTCATTGACCGTAATCCGGTCAATAAGAATAAATGGGTCGCGATGGGGAATGATCGCTTTGATTTGTTCTAAATCCATTTTCATTATGCTTCAAACCGTTTAAAGATTAAGGCTGCATTTTGCCCACCAAAGCCCAAATTAATGTTTAAGGCGTACTGAACCGAACGTGGGAATGGCTTGCCTAAGGTGTAGTTAAGATCACATTCTTCAGAGGGTTCAGTCGTGGTAATGGTAGGAGGAACAATTTGGTTAACAAGCGCTAAAACACAGGCAATGGACTCCACAGCTCCGGTCGCACCAAGCATATGCCCTGTCATCCCTTTGGTTGAGGAAACATTTAAGGCATAGGCATGAGGACCAAATGTCTTTTTAATGCCGAGTGTTTCAATTTTGTCATTCAGCGGTGTGGATGTTCCATGGGCATTAATATAATCAATCGCTTCAGGAGCAATGCCAGCGTCTTCTAACGCAAGTTGCATACAACGAGTAATACCTTCCGCGGTTTCATCAGGAGCGGTGACATGGAAGGCATCCGATGTTACACCATAACCGACGAGTTCGGCATAAATGTGAGCACCACGCGCTACGGCATGATCATAACTTTCTAAAATGAGAACACCTGCACCTTCGCCCATGACAAAACCAGAACGTTTCTTATCAAATGGCATCGAGGCAAGTTCGGGATTATTGCCGCTATTTAAGGCACGCATGACCGCAAAACCGCCAATACCGAGTTCATTAATGGAGGATTCTGATCCTCCGGCAAAGGCCACATCTAAATAGCCATCGCGAATATAACGAAACGCTTCACCGATCGAATTCGTACTGGCTGAGCAGGCAGTGACGATCGGTAGATTGGGTCCTTTGGCTTTAAAGCGCATGGAAATATTACCACCCACTAAGTTAATAATGGCATTCGTAATAAAATGAGGCGAAATACGATCAGTCCCACGATTCATGGCGACTTGGGACTCACTCCAAATCGAGTTAAGACCGCCAATGCCAGAGGTCACAAACGTCCCAAAACGATATGGGTCAACGGATTCTGGCGTTAAACGTGCATCGGCATAAGCTTCCGAGGCGGCCACGATTCCTAACACGATTACACGATCGAGTTTACTTGCGGTCCGTTCATCTAAATATTGGGTGGGGTCTAAATTTTTGACTTCTGCGGCAATTTGAACTTTTTGTTGGGAGGCATCATATCGCGTAATGTGTCCGATGCCATTGACGCCTTGCATCATCCCATCCCACATGGTAGAAACATTATTTCCAATCGGTGTGACGGCTCCTAAACCGGTTACAACAACACGTTTTTTCATAATTTCTCCTTTAATACATAGTCATGCCACCGTCGACGACGAAGGTTTGACCTGTAATATATTGTGCCTTATCCGAGGCTAAAAAACTAACGATATGAGCGATATCTGAGGGTTGACCAAAGCGTTTTAAAGGAATCATCGTTAATGCCGATTCCTTGATGCTATCTGATAATTTATCGGTCATGCGTGTTTCGATAAATCCCGGGGCGACCACGTTCACGGTGATGGCACGGGATGCCATTTCGCGGGCAATGGTTTTACTCATACCGATGACGCCAGCTTTTGCAGCGGCATAATTGGATTGACCAAAATTACCCATGAGTCCTGCTACGGACGCAATATTAATAATGCGACCTTGACCAGATTGCATGAGTGGTTTTAAGGCATGTTTGCACACGAGCCAAACCCCTTTTAAATTCGTTTGAATGACACGATCAAATTGTTCTTCACTCATACGTAGCATTAATCCATCTTCGGTAATCCCAGCATTGTTGACGACTACATCCAATCGCCCAAAGGAGGAAAGGATGGTTTCAATCAAACGCGCTACATCGCTTGCAACTCCAATGTTGGCTTGAACAGCAAGTGCGACCTGTCCGTTAGCCTGGGCAGACGCCACAAACGCATCGGCAGCAACTTGACTGGCTTGATAATTCACCACAACGGTAAAGCCTTCGGAAAGAAGTTGTTGGCTGATGGCTAAACCAATGCCCGTTGCTCCGCCGGTGACTAATGCGACTTTTTGTGTTGAAATCATAATAATAACTCCTTAATCAGTGGTTCATCGGCAAGACCGTTATAACTCACCACCCGTGCCTCGGGAAGTGTCTTTTTCACTAAACCTGCAAGCACCGAGCCGGGGCCAATTTCAATAAAGGTATCGATTCCTTCGTCCGCCATCGTGCGTAACGTGCTTTCGAATTGGACGGGCGACATGACTTGTTCGGCAACGAGACGAGGTATTTCAGCCAAGGTTGCAGGCTGAGCGGTTTTATTCATGTATTGCGGTAGACGCGGTGTTTGGAAGGATAACGAAGGTAAAAAAGCATGAAGGGCGTCATAGGCATGCTTCATGAACGGACTATGAAAGGCGCCTGAAACGGCTAAAGGAATTGCGCGACGCGCTCCGAAAGTGGGTGCAAGCGGAATTAAGGCATCGATGGCGGCGTCATCGCCGGATAAAACGCGTTGCCCCGGGCTATTGTAATTGACAATATAAACCGGACCAAGATGCGCAACTTTTTCAATCATTTGCTGCAATTGGTCATCACTCGCCCCGAGGACGGCGACCATTTTTCCGGGATGAAGTTTCGTCGCTTCTTCCATGGCTTTGGCACGAACAGAGAGTAAGGAAAACATCGCAGATTCACTCAAAGCACCACTCGCCGTTAAGGCGGTAATTTCACCTAACGAAAATCCTGCTACCGCGTTCGGATCATAGGGGAGAAACGCTTGTAATTGACGGTAAAGTAAAAGGGAGGTAAAAACAATCGCCGGTTGCGTGAATAACGTTTGTTGTAAACGACCATCTTCGCCTTGAAGAACGTTGAGAATATCGATTCCTAAGCTGTTTTCTAGTGTTTTTGCGTAGGGTTTTAAATCTGGGGTTTGTTCGAGTAAGGGGAGACCCATTCCCGCAAATTGTGCGCCTTGACCGGCAAATAAGAGAGCGTAGCGTTTCATCGGGTGAACACCACCCCTCCCCATGTAAGTCCGGCCCCAAAGCCGACCATCATGATTTTATCGCCTTCACGCAGAGGTTGTTCTTGAGTATATTCATCAAAGGCAATCGGAATGGATGCCGCGGACGTATTGCCATAATGCTCTAAATTAAGGAAAAATTTATTTAAGGGAATTTTTTTCAGTTCTGCCACCCCATCAATAATGCGATAGTTGGCTTGATGAGGAATAATTTTGGTGACTTGATCAAGGCGCGCTTCATCGAGCTCTAAAAGACGATTAATTGATTTTTCTACGGCATTAATCGCGAATTTAAAGACGCGACGCCCTTGCATCCTTAAAATTTCTTTAACGGAAAGGACATCTTCAATATCCCCTTCTGACGCCGTATAGAAAAATGCTTTTTGATGCGGTTGACCTTGACGAATAATCATCGCACCTGCTCCGTCACCAAACAAAATGCACGTATTACGATCGGTATAATCGAGGATTTTCGTCAGCACTTCTGCACCGATCACAAGAATATGACGGTAGGGTCCAGTATTGACGAGAGCCGTAGCCATTTGTAATGCGTAGACAAAACCGGTACACGCGGCATTCACATCAAAACACGTAATATCGCGGTGATTTAAACCAAGACGGGCTTGTACAATCGCCGCCATCGACGGGGAGGCAAAATCAGCGGTAATCGTGGCAACAATAATCGCATCAATGGTTTCAGGATCAACTTTACCTTTTTCAAGAGCATCTTTGGCCGCTTTATAGGCTAAATCGGAGGTATCTTCTCCTACGGCTTTATGACGGGTTTTAATCCCGGTATGAGAAACAATCCATTCATCATTCGTGTCGACCATTTTTTCAAGGTCATCATTGGTAATGACGGCGGAGGGAATATATTTTCCGGTACTAACAATATCAAGAGATAAAGAAATTTTTTTCATTCGTTACTCTCCGTAAATGAACCCATCTTACGGAAGCGTGTATACCGTTGTTCGACGAGGGTTGTGAGTGATTTTTTTTGGAGGCTTTGCAGTGATTTCCAGACGATTTTATCAAGGGCTTTGAGGGTAAAAGGGATATCGTCTTGGAATCCTTCTGGCACTTCTGGAATAATGCCATCAATGATATGAAAGGAAGCAAGATCGTGCGCCGTCAGTTTCATTAATGCCGCCGCTTTTTTTGCTTGAGTAGAATCCTTAAACAAAATGGAAGCAAATCCTTCGGGTGAAATAATCGAATAAATCGCGTTTTCTAACATGAAAAGGGCATCACCAACTCCAATGGCTAAAGCACCTCCGCTTCCACCTTCGGATAAAACAACCCCCACAATTGGGGTTTTTAGATCAATCATCTCAAAAAGATTATAGGCAATCGCTTGGGCTTGTCCGCGTTCTTCTGCCCCGATACCAGGGTAAGCCCCAGGGGTATCGATGATACAAAAAATCGGACGATGAAATTTTTCGGCCTGTTTCATAAACCGTAAGGCTTTGCGATATCCTTCTGGATGGGGCATGCCAAAATTACGTTTAATTTTTTCTTCGGTATTCGTGCCTTTTTCTTGAGCGATGATGGTGATTGGCACCCCATGAAAGGTTGCTAAACCCGCAATAATCGAAGCATCATCCCCAAATTGGCGATCACCATGGAGTTCGATAAAATCAGGGAAAAGTTCGGCGATAATTTTTTTCGCAGTCGGACGTTTAGGGTGACGGGCAAGGCGGACGCGTTGCCAAACTTGTTCTTCGGGTTGATTATCCATGGACGTGTTCCTTCACTCCATGTAAACGGAGTAATTGGGTCAAGGTTGCTTTCAGTTCGTGCCGTTGAACGACGCGATCGACCTGACCATGTTGTAACTGAAATTGCGCGGTTTGAAAACCTTCTGGTAAATCTTGTTGAATGGTTTGTTTAATAACGCGGGCGCCGGCAAATCCGATTAAGGCACCGTGTTCCGCTAAAATAATATCACCTAAGGATGCATAACTAGCCGCGACTCCCCCCGTGGTTGGATGGGTCAATACCGAAAGAAATAAACCGCCTACTTGATCGAGCTTTTTTAACGCAGCAGAGGTTTTCACCATTTGCATGAGGGAAAAAATACCTTCTTGCATACGGGCACCCCCTGACGCAGAAAAAATAAGCACGGGTAAAGCTTGTTTGATCGCCATTTCAATCAGACGCGTAATTTTTTCGCCGACCACCGATCCCATCGATCCCATCATGAAAAAGGAATCCAAAATTCCAACGGCAACAGGCATGTTTTCGATGGTTGCCGTCCCAAACACAAAGGCTTCTTGATGATGCGTTGATTGTTGAGAAACAGAAATTTTGCCAGCATAACCGGGCATTTGAAGCGGGTCATTTGGGGTCAGGGACGCATTGATTTCCACAAATGATTTTGGATCGGTTATGAGCGCGAGGCGTTCTTCGACATGCAAACGAAAATGAAATTGACAATGCGGACACACCATGAGGTTTTCACTCAGTGTTTTTTGATAAAGCGGAGCATGACAGTGTTCACATTCAACAAACAAACCATCCGGAATATCAATTTGTTGTTTCGGAATCGGTTGTTCTGCCACCTTAAGAAACGTTCTTAATTTGGGTTTTTGTTTGCTAAAGATGTCCTGATTACTCATGCATCTCCTTTAACCGCTCTAAAAAGCGACCGATAAATCCAGTATCCACTTCCCCGGAGATAAATTCTTGGGTGTGTAACAGGGAATAATGAAATTCAATGTTGGTTGTAATTCCATCGACCATAAATTGTTCAAGGGCAACGAGCATTTTACGAATGGCTTCCTTACGGGTGGGCGCATGGACAATTAATTTGGCGAGCATGGAATCATAAAAGGGAGGCACTTCATAACCCGGATAAATATGGGTATCGAGGCGAACGCCATTGCCACCAGGTAAGATTAATTGGGTGATTTTTCCCGGAGATGGCCGGAAATTTTCTTTGACATCTTCGGCATTAATGCGACATTCAATCGCATGACCTTCTAAGATGACTTGTTTTTGAGTAAGTGATAACGGTTTACCAAGGGCAATCCGTAATTGTTCTTTGACTAAATCGACGCCTGTAATCATTTCGGTGACAGGATGTTCGACTTGAATACGTGTATTCATTTCAATGAAATAAAAGTTTAAATTTTTATCCACTAAAAATTCAATCGTTCCGGCGTTGACATAATTGACGGCTTTCGCTAACTTAACCGCCGCTTCGCCCATTTTTTTACGCAACACTTTATTAACAACCGGAGAAGGTCCTTCTTCAATGATTTTTTGATTACGACGTTGTAAAGAGCAATCGCGTTCCCCTAAATAAATACAACTGCCATGGGAATCACAAAGAATCTGGACTTCGATATGACGGGGATTTTCAATATATTTTTCCACGTAGAGGTTTTTATCCCCAAAACTTGCTTCTGCTTCCATTGAGGTGCGATCAAAAACGTCGCGGAATTCTTTTTCACTACGAATGATGGAAATCCCACGACCACCGCCACCCGAGGTCGCTTTGATCATGACTGGAAACCCAATCTTTTTGGCAATTTTTAAGCCTTCTTCCAGTCCATCGACAATGCCTTCTGATCCTTCCACGACAGGCACACCCGCTTTACGGGCAATGGCTTTGGCAGATGCTTTGTCGCCAATTTTGCTAATCGCATCGGCGGAGGGACCGACAAATTTAATCCCACAGGAGGCAACGATTTCAGCGAATTGTTCGTTTTCCGATAAAAAACCGTAACCGGGGTGGATCATAGTAGCCCCACTAGCGACGGCAGCTGAAAGAATATTATTAATATTTAAATAACTTTTGTTGGAGCGTGGTTCGCCGATACAAATGGCTTCATCGGCCAATTTGACATGCATGGAATGTTCATCGGCTGTGGAATACACCGCAACCGTAGGGATACTGAGTTCCTTACATGCACGGATAACACGAACCGCGATTTCGCCTCGATTGGCTACGAGTAGTTTTTCTGCCATACGTGAATTTACCCGTGTGGGCGAATTTGCACGATGACGGCGTTAAATCCAACGACGTCTCCGTTGCGGAAATTAATTTTTTCAACCACTCCTGTAAACGGAGAAGTAATTTCATTCATGATTTTCATGGCTTCGACAATACAGATGGTTTGACCTTTATTCACTTGTTGACCGACTTTGATAAAGGGTTCGGCATTGGGCGAGCTTGCGGCGTAAAAGGTTCCCACGAGAGGGGAGGTCACATCTTTCAGCAAGACGTCTTCAGTAGGTTTGTTCGCCGTATTAGTTTGTTGTTTAGGGGTGACTTCCGGAGGAAGCATTTTTGGTTCATTCACCGGGGCTGCGGGGGCAACAGGGAGGACATCCTTCAGTTTTGAAACATGCAATTTAAAATCCCCTTCTTCCACAGAAAGGGTTGTTAATTTAGACGATTCAAAATACTTGAGTAAGTCTTGAACCTTTTTAAAATCCATAATAATTAAGCTTTTTTAGCAGAGACAAAATTAACGATATCACCCACGGTTTTAAGGGCTTGAGCTTCATCGTCTTGGATTTTTATATCAAAGACATCTTCGAGCTCCATGACAAGTTCAACAGCATCTAAGGAATCCACATTGAGATCTTCACGAAGACGGGTTTCTAAGGTAACTTTATCTGCAGCGACTTTAAATTTTTTACTTACGAGTTCACGAATTTGTTCTAATACCATATTGAGTTGGTCTCCTTTATCGTATGAAATTATGTTATCACTCAATTATTTTGTGTCAAGTCTTTCATATTTTCGCGGTTTTTTCACCACTTTTAAACCTCTAAAAAAAGTGCCTGAATACGAGTAAAAAGCGTTGTTAAAAAGGATAGGGAGAAAATAGGGTATAATGATTTATATGAAAGCCTTAACAACTTCCCCCAAAAAAGATGGCTTTTTCATGCCGCCAGAATACGCAACACACGATGGAACACTGATGCTCATGCCCTTTCGTGGCGATGTATGGCGAAATCATGGAAAAGAAGCTCGTGATGTTTTTTTAACAATTGCCAAAGCGATCAGTGATTTTGAACCCGTTTTTATCGGCGTTCACCCTACCCTCTTTTCTCAGTATGAATCCATCAAACTTACCAATATAACCTTTTTTGAATGTCCTTCAGACGATGCTTGGGCTCGCGATGTCGCACCCACCTTTATCGTTAATGCGAAGGAGGATGTCCGTGCGATTGATTGGACGTTTAATGCGTATGGGGGCTTAACACACGGCCTTTATTCGCCATGGGATGCCGATGATAAAGTGGCTGAAATCATGTGTGATTACTTCCACATTGAACGGTATCGTATGAACGACTTTGTGATGGAAGGTGGCGCATTTCACATAGATGAAAACGGTCTTCTTCTAGTTACGGAATATAATTTATTACATCCCGGACGCAATCCGAACCTTTCCAAAGAGCAAATCGAACAAAAGCTACGTGATGCCCTCGGGGCGAAAAAAGTCATTTGGCTCCCACGCGGCATTTATAACGATGAAACACGTGAACATGTCGATAATGTGGCAACCTTTATTGGTCCTGGGCATGTTCTACTCGCGTATGCAACGGATGTCCGTGATGCGCAACAACCGTTATCCGAACGGACGATGGCCGCATTAAAGGCTGCCACCGATCTTGACGGAAACCCTTTAAAAATCACCACCGTGACGATGCCGAAAGCAATTCATCGTACGTATTTTGAATCTGCAGCCTTGTCGCCCACGGATGTGAGTAAAAAACGCCCTATGAATGAACGACTTGCTGCCTCCTACCTTAACTTATACCTCGTTAATGGCGGGGTTATTGTTCCCAAATTTAATCAAAAATTTGATGAAATCGCCCTCCAACAAATACAAGCAGCATTTCCGGATCGAAAAGTCGTGATGTTAGACACGAAAGAAGTATTATTAGGGGGTGGGAATATTCATTGTATTACCCAACAATTACCTCAAGGAGCCTTAACGTATGGACCGTACGCCTCTCAAAGTCGCCGCCATTCAAATGGCGATGTCAAAAAATCACCACGATAATATTCAAACTGCGATTCAAGCGATTGAAACCGCTGCCCAAAAAGGTGCTAAACTCATTCTTCTCCCTGAATTATTTTTAGGGTATTACTTTTGCCAAATTGAAGATTATGACCATTTTGAATTAGCGATTGATTATGAAAAGAATGATATTTTTCCCGTTTTTCAAGCGCTTGCCAAAAAACTAAAGGTCGTTTTGCCGCTTTCCTATTTTGAAAAAGACAAAAACTTATTTTTTAATTCCTTGGTAATGATTGATGCGGATGGTCGTTTACTGGGTCAATACCGTAAAAGTCATATTCCTACCGGAGAAAGTTATCAAGAAAAATTTTATTTCTCCCCCGGGGATACCGGATTTAAAGTATTTGAAACCAGTGTAGGAAACATTGGTATCGGGATATGCTGGGATCAATGGTTTCCGGAAGTCGCCCGTATTTTAACCCTAGAAGGGGCGGATATTTTACTTTATCCGACGGCCATTGGTTCTGAACCAACCCTTCCGCATGATTCTCAAGCACATTGGCAAACCACTATGCAAGGCCATGCCGCGAGTAATATTATTCCTGTGATTGCGGCCAATCGTATTGGTCAAGAGGCCTATGGAAACCATGCCATGACGTTTTATGGTTCAAGTTTTGCCACCGATCATTGCGGGCAGCTACTTCAGCAATTAACCCGTGACAAAGCAGGCATTCTTTATGCCGAGTATGATTTAGCCGCGATTCGAAAAGATCGTTATTCATGGGGCGTTTTCCGCGATCGTCGTCCTTCGCTTTATGGTCGTCTTTTAAAAAAATAAAATTAAACGTTGAGTAACCACATTTCAAACGCTTGAATCCGATCTATTTGCCCACTTTTAATTTGATAATCTAAGTCCGCGAGCGAAGATACCGCATTTTCAACACGTGATAAGGGAAATGTCTTTTTGGCTTGCAATAATACTTTTACGCGGTACTCATGCCAATTAAGTGCTTGAGCAATGGCGATAGGCGACAATCCTTTTTCTTCGAGGGCATAAACAATTTCCATGCCTTGAAATTGGCGACTCATTAACGTGAGTAAGGTGATCGGTTCGACGCGTTGATAACTTAAGTCACGAAAAATGGATAAAGCCTCTCTAATTTGGCCTTTTAATATCGCGTTGCTCAGTTCAAAGACATTCGATTCTAACGTTAAAGGGACCCAGCGTTGAATGTGTTTTTCTGTAATCGTTTCACCCAGTAATTGTAATTTATCAAGCTCGTTAATGGCGCGGTCTAAATCCGGATATAACCGTTCGGTTAACGCCCATGTGGCGCCAGTACCCCAGGGAATTTTTCTTTCCTGGATTGCTTTTTCGAGAACAGGAGCCCATTCTTGTTTTTTTAAGACAGGTAATAAGGTGACATCGTTGGATTGTTTAATCAGTTTGACCCATTTATTTTTCCCATCGACGTCTTCTTCAAGTAAAAAAATAAGGTGCGGTAAATCAAGTGTTTGACGAAACAGTTGTTCAAATACGTCAAAATCTTGTTCTTGATCGATGCTTGGTTTACGCACAGAGGTGAAAAAATACGCATTTTGAATAAGTAAAAGACGCTGTTTTCCTAATAAGGTAAAGGTGTAGGCTTCTTGAACAATATCTTGAATGGTCGTGGTTAAAGCATCCATAGACATAATCTCCCATTGATCTTCAGGATAATCCTTCAACCAAAGCGATAACTGTAATTGTTGTTGATAACGTGTGGGACTAAGAAGTAATCGAATCATGTTTTTATTGTACAAGAGTTCATGACAATTGTCCCATGAAAATCGGTACGAAAGATGGGAATGTTTGCTGCGTTTAAACGATCAATCACGTCCGTATGCGGATGGCCATAACGATTTCCCCCTCCCACGGAAATCACCGCATAACGTGGTTGAGTCCATTTCAAAAAGGCATCACTCGTGGATGTATTCGAACCGTGATGACCAATACGTAAAACGTCTAACCCTCTTAGAGGAGAATAAAACAAGAGACGTTCTTCTAAGGCTACGGAGGCATCCCCAGTAATTAAAACCCGACATGAGGCGTATTGGAACCATAATATGAGCGAATTTTCATTATCTTCTTTCGCTTCATCTTGCCAAAGATTGAGATTTTTAAGTTGCCATGAAGGACCATGAAGTTGAGAAAATTCAAAACGGTGAATTTCACCGATTGGGATTTGTTTTTGTAGAGAAGATAAAGCACCACCATGATCAAAATCATCGTGGGTGATAATGACATGATTTAAGCCTTGAATGCCTTGTCTTCGGAAATAAGGCACTAAGACGTCTGAAGCAAGATCGCGGTATAAAGAACCCCCCGTATCAATCAGGATGGTCTTTTGCTGGATCGTAATCAAGGTTGCATCGCCTTGTCCCACATTAATGAAATGAATGCGAAAGGGGTATACCCACGTTTCCCACGTAATTTGTGTGACGAACACAAAAAGAATAGTGACCATGGTGAATACCTTGAGCCAAGGAAACACATGGTGACGTAAACTCCATACCCACAAGAGGAGCAAAATAAGACCTAAAAACTGAAATAAAGTATCGAACGACCGCACATAATAAACAGGGCTAAATGATGCCATTTCTGTGAGGCGAGAAAAAACAAACCGGGTAATCGTTTCCCACCCTTTTTGAAAACTCACCCATCCTGTCGCGAACCACGCGCCAATCCATAAGGGGGGTAATAAAAGGAGCCATAACGGTAAGATGAGCGGTTGTAAGAAAACAATGTGTTGAAAAAATACCGCTTGAAGCAAATAGACAAACATGAGAAAACTCAAATTTTTAAACCAGGGATATCGGTGTATTATTGGAACAATTTTTCGGTAGTAAAGGACAAAACAAGCATAAATAAAAAAACCAGTATGTAAAAAAGCAAAGGGGAACAACATCATATAAACGCCATATCCGAACCGTTTAACCCATGGTTGGGCTGGTTTAGGAACCCACCGAGGAATAAGATAACTCATACTCACCCGAAAAAGACTCGCTTCCGTGATCATCAATCCGCCATATAGAAAAACGAAGACCGTCATGCCGAGACGATGATGCTTATCCCGGAGAAGCGGTTTTAAAAAAGTATCCACGACGTGTAAAAGAGTCCACCAACCCAGGCCGCTAATCGAAAGTAGATATAAACTATCGAGACCTGGTTGACTACTTAAATTATCGTCCCAAAGGATGGCACTTACATACGGTTGTATCGAAGGTTGCCATGAGGATAACGTGTTGGTTTTCCACGATAGCGGCCGAAACCATGAGGAAGACGCGATTTGCCAATCGCAATACAGTTCTGCTTGAACATGATAAAACGATAAATACGAAGCAAAATCAAAGTTTCCTTCATAGGTCGTCATGCGTAACGGCGCTTTCTTAGGAGAGGTTGGGCAAACAAGGTAATCCCCAACCTCCCATAATGTCTCAGGTTGGCTAATGTAATAACGGGTTGTCGCCCGCTCCACAATGACATAATGCGGTTGTGCTTGAACTACGCGGTAGGTTGGTTGCTTGAAGACACTTTGAATGAGAAATACCATCCCAATGACACCCCATCCCACATAAAGAGGGACCATCGGTTTCCACCATCGTCGTAAAGGATAAACAAGGATGAGTAAACCTAGAAAATACCATCCAACGCCCTCATGATAAAGCAACCATTGCCCTAGACTCCAAAGGAATACGTACGCCAGTTCCATTTACATCAAGGTGATGTAATTACGAATGCGAACAAAGGTCGCATTACCAATGCCAGATACATTCATGATTTCTTCTAAATAGGTGAAGGATCCTTCTTGTTGCCGGTATTGTAAGATGGCCTCGGCAAGACTTTGACCGACATTGGATAATTGCGTTAATTCTTGACTGGTGGCACTATTTAAACCAATTTTAGCAATCGGTTCTTTTTGACAAACATCACTGGGATCATATTTTGGGGCAATATAAATCGCCATTCCCGGTTGAAGGATAAGCGTGCTTGAGTAGGCAAGCTCATCCGCATTCATCGTCGTCCCTCCTGCAAAACCTAACGCTGACGATAACGGTGTATTTTCATCCATGAGATACGTCCCTGGCTTAATCACTTCACCCGTTAAGGTAATCGAAGCATACCCACTCACCAGGGATGATGCGGACAAGGATTGAGAAATATTCGGATCTAAATTCACAAACATGACAAGCGAAATAATCGTAAAAAATAGAACACCTAGAATGACTTTAAACATAAAAAAACCTCCACCTAGTAATAGGGGAGGTTGGGAATAATTAGACGGTAAAAATCTTATTCGACTTTAAGAACTTGAACTTGATACGGTTTAGGTGCTTTAACCGTAACTTTATCATTGATTTTTGCTCCCATGATGGCTTCACCTAATGGGGAGGCATTAGAAATCGTGCCTTCAGAGGGATTCGTTTCGTGAGTACCAACAATTTTAAACGTATACGTTTTTGAATTGGTTAAGTTTTTTAACGTCACGGTGCGACCAAAACTGACAACCTTGGTGCTCGTGTTCACTTCTTCAATGATCGTCGCATTCGCTAAAATGTCTTCGAGTTGTTGGATGCGTTGTTCAACATCTGCTTGGCGAGCTTTTGCCGCGTCATAATCAGCGTTTTCTGATAAATCACCTAACGAACGTGCATAGGCAAGTTGTTCGATGACTTCCGGGCGGATGACATCGATAAGATTACGTAATTCGGCGTTGAGTTTGTCATACCCTTCGCGCGTTAATTGAATTTTTTCTTCCATGGATCGACTCCTTTTTTCGTGCTTGTCTATTTTAACAAGGATTTTGGTAAAATACTATGATTTTTGTTTGTTCTCATACGTTTCGGCAATTATTTGTGCCGCGATGGAATCGACATACGCTTTATGTTTTTTACTGGGGATGCCCATTTCAAATAAACGCTCATGCGCTTCCACCGAGGTAAGCAACTCCCCAACGGTTGCAATGGGAAGGTTGGTTAACCCTTTGGTTTGTTCAATAATACTTTCTACCCAGAGCGTTTGTTCAGAAGGTTCACCATTGGGTTGAAGGGGAACGCCAAAAAGTAAACCTTTTGGCATATATTTTTCAAGAAGCATGGGTAGGTGTTTCTCCCAAAATAACGGAAAGGGACCTTGAACAAAAAGCGTGGGTAACGGTGTGATAATTCCAATACGATTTTTGGTGGCAACGCCAATTCGCTTTTTGCCGAGATCAAAACTTAAGTAGGGAAAGGGAATCATTCAAGATTTTCCTTGATCCATTTGCTAAGATCAATTTTTAGTTTACCCGAACCAAACGCTAAATCCTGGCGGCCTCCACCGGAACCGCCCATCGCGGTCGCAAGTTTTTTCATCCATAATCCGGCCTTACGAGTTGGGGTTTGATAACGGGGATGGACATAAATGACAAGCGGGAATTGCCCATGGTCTTCGGCCATCAAAACTAAGATGGATTCGGGATATTTAACTTTTAATTCATCCATCACTTGACCCAATAAATTTCGTGACAAAGATCCGACATTAACCGCAAGATACGGGAGAGGGGAGGATGTTATGGTTAAGGAAGCGATAAGACCCTTAATTTGTTGTTTTTCCAAGATGGAAACGGTCGATTTTAACGTTTCTTTTTCTTGGATAAGTGCTTTCAAGCGATCACGAATTTCAACGGGTGAACTCGCTTGTAATTGGTGTTGAATTGAGGCTAACATGAGTTCTTTTTGTTTCATGTGGGCATAAGCTGCTTTACCAGCGACGACTTGAATGCGGCGAACCCCAGCGGCAATCGATTCTTCAGACACAATCGCAAAGGCACCAATTTCTGCCGTATTTTTGATGTGTGTTCCGCCACAAAATTCTTTCGAACGAGGACCAAGGGTTACAATGCGAACCATGTCCCCATATTTTTCATCAAAGGGGGCGGTTGCGCCTGTTTTTTTGGCTTCGTCAATGGGTAAGATTTCGGTGGTACTATCGACCGCGTCTTGAATCATTTCATTGACATCCGCTTCAATGATTCGTAACGTTTCTTCTTGAATTTTTTCAGGTTGAGAAAAGTCAAATCGGGCATAATCAGGACCCACAAACGAACCTTGTTGTAAGACATGATCCCCAATATGCCGTTTTAAAGATGCTTGAAGTAAGTGCACCGCCGAGTGATGTTGGCGAATCGCATACCGACGCTTGGTGTCAATGGTTGCGATGACTTTATCCCCAAGCTTAATAGATCCATAATCACATTGAATCAAGTGCATGGGTTGCTTTTGGGGTGCTTTTTGAACGTTATGAACACGCGCTTCCATCGTGGCGTGACGTAAGCTGCCGACATCACTAATCTGACCACCACTTTCCGCATAAAAAGGAGTTTGATCTAACAAAACCCAACCTTCTTCGAGTTCGTTAACCGCTTCTCCATCCACGAATAACCCAATGACTGTGGCTTCTAAGGTGACGGCATCATAATCAAAACGAGTGGGCATAGAAAACGCCATTAAGGCAGGGGATTGTTTCGCCATGCTATCGACATGGGCTCGCGCTTGACGGGCGCGTTCTTTTTGTTCTTGCATCGCTAGGTTAAACGCTTCCATATCCACGCTTTGCCCTTGTTCTTGCGCAATTTCTAAGGTGAGTTCAATGGGAAAACCAAACGTGTCATAAAGTTTAAAGGCATCGTGACCGGATAACGTCGGTTGTTTTTCCAGCATTGATTTTAATAACGATTCGCCATGATTTAAGGTAGATATAAATTTGAGTTCTTCTTGATGAATCATTTTTTCAATCAAGATTTGTCGGGCTAACACATTCGGATAGGCGTCTTGAAGGATGGCAACTGCGGTTTTTACGAGGCTTGATAAAAATGGGGTTAATAAGTCAAGTTTACGTCCATATCGTAACGCACGGCGTAAAATCCGACGTAAAACATACCCCCGACCTTCATTAGAGAAGACCGCACCATCGGCTAACGTGACCGTTAAGGTGCGAATGTGATCAGCAATCACGCGATAAGACCGGACATTGTTGCCTTGATACGCAACATCGGTTAACGATTGAACATGTTGAATTATCGGAAAAAATAAATCGGTTTCAAAGTTGGTTTCGGTACCTTGCATGACACACGCTAAGCGTTCTAAGCCCGCACCGGTATCAATGTTTTTACTCGGTAGTTCTTTATAGAGTTCACGTTTGACACCAGTCACCGCGTTAAATTGCGAAAAAACAATGTTCCAAATTTCAATGTAACGATCGTTGTTGATTTCTTGACGCAGTAATTCGACACCTAATTTTTGGGGGTCAAATGCTTCACCCCGATCAAAAAAGATTTCCGTATCAGGACCACACGGACCTTCACCAATCTCCCAAAAGTTGCCTTCAAGAGGAATTAAATGGGCTTCATCCACACCACATTGTAACCACTTCTTTTTAGTAGCCTCATCCAAAGGACTGTACGTCATAAAAAGTTTTTTAGGATCGAGTGCAAACCATTTTGGACTTGTTAAGAGTTCCCAAGCCCACGGAATCACCTCATCACGGAAATAATCCCCAATGGAGAAATTGCCTAACATTTCAAAAAACGTATGATGACGGGCGGTGTACCCGACTTGTTCGATATCGTTCGTTCGTAAACTTTTTTGAGCATTCGTTAAACGGCGATGGGAAGGAATTTCACTGCCATCAAAGTATTTTTTTATCGCTGCAACCCCTGAATTAATCCAAAGTAAGGTGGGATCTTGAAACGGAATTAAATTAGCAGAAGGAATGGTGACGTGGCCTTTACTCACAAAAAAATCAAGCCACATCGTGCGAATTTGTTGTCCGGTTAATGGTTTCATCTCGTCTCTCCTTTAAATAAAAAAAAGTACCCTCAAGGAACGAATCAATCGTGGTACCATCCTATTTTGTTGTGATTTTCACAACCTTTTTTCATCGTTAACGCCGATGCTACGGCAGGCATTCACTGCATCGAGGAAGTGGCGCTTTTGGGGTATTTCAACGCTTGCACTGGTTCGTTGTCGCTTTACTAAATACGTTCCAAAATTGGCTTCGTAAGTATTATAACATTAACGCTTATGCCCTTGATAAAAAACTTCGTTAATGAGTCCTCCACCCAAGCAATAAGGTGGCAAGTATAAAACCGCTCCTTGACCTGGTGTTAACGCTTTATAGGGTTTAGGAAAGATTAAGGTCATGGATTCATCGGTTAAAGACGTAATCGTAACCGGTAATAACGGTTGACGGTGGCGAAAACGGGCCATGATGGTGTCACCGACCTTCGGTTTTTCACTGATCCAATTTAAGGTGTTGACGGTAATGGTGTCGGCAAGTAAATAGGCATTATCTTCGCCTTGTGCAACATATAAAATATTGCGTTTGACATCTTTTTCCACCACAAACCACGGTAAGCTTGCAAAACGTGTAGAACCCCCAATGTTAAGCCCTTTGCGTTGACCAATCGTGTAATAAAACACCCCTTCGTGTTCACCCACGACGGTTTGGGAAGCTTTATCAATCATGACACCGGGTTGCGCAGGAATATAGTTTTTTAAGAAATCCTTGAAGTGACGTTCGCCAATAAAACAAACCCCGGTTGAATCTTTTTTATCGGCGACAATAAGATTTAACTTTTTGGCAATGGCCCGTACTTCTGCTTTGGGCATGTGGGCAATCGGAAAAAGGGTGGACGTTAATTGCTGTTGAGAAAGTTGCGATAAAAAATACGTTTGATCTTTATTTTCATCGGCGGACATTTCCATCCACGCGATTCCATCACGGTCCACGCGTCCTGCATAATGCCCCATGGCAATAAGCGAGGCTCCATGGGATTTGGCAAACGCTAAAAAGGCATCAAATTTAATGTATTTGTTACAAAAGATATCCGGATTCGGTGTGCGACCGAGTTCGTATTCTTTTAAAAAGTACGTAAAAACATGGTCCCAATACTCTTGAATAAAATCGATTCGGAATAAGGGAATATCAAGGGCTTTGGCCACTTTTTCTGCATCTTCAAAATCAACTTCTTGTGGACACATGGGATCACGCAACGTGGGATTTCCAAGCATATCGTTATTCGCAAAGGCATCCCAATTACGCATAAAACCGGCAATGACATCATAGCCTTGTTGTTTTAATACATAAGCGGCGACGGCAGAATCCACCCCGCCACTTAAACCAATCATCACGCGTGGTTTCATACTTCAATAACCATGGTAAACGGACCTTGATGGACGACCTCAATGTGCATATCTTCCCCAAAATATCCTGCTTGGGTTCCCGGTCGCTTGTCTTGGCATAAGGCGACGAACTGTTGAAAAAGGAGGGTAGCCTCTTTCGGAGGTAAACAATGCGAAAAACTAGGGCGACGCGAAGAGGACACATCGCCATATAAGGTGAAATTAGGGACAAGTAAGAGGTGACCTTGATGTTGATCAAGTGTCCAATTCGTTTTTCCTTGATCATCGGGAAAAATACGTAAATGAAGAAGTTTATCAACCATTTTGGGAAGGATTTCAAGGGTATCGCCATGCGAAAATCCCACATAAACGATTAATCCTTTTTTAACAGAGACCTTCGGATTGTGTGGGACGGTAAGAGTCGCTTTTTCAATGGTTTGGAGAACGAGACGCATTGATGTTATTCTATCATGATAAACGCATCATGCGGGGCGTGATACGCTTCCTTTTGAAGGTGAAAAGCTTCACGGGCGGTTGCTTCCCATGATGCCACCCAGGGTTTATTCGTGTAAAGCATACAGAGGGTATCCCCTTTTTGTACGGTATCGCCTGGCTTAACGTGTAAAACAATGCCTGCATTAAAATCAATCACATCGGCTTTGGTCTGTCGTCCTGCGCCAAGATCAACCGAAAGTAAGCCTAACGGTAACGCCTCCACCGCATGAAGGATACCTGAAGAGGTGGCGAGAATGGGTTTTATGACATTAACGTGATGAAGATTTGGATTATTAAAGGCGTTTAAATCGCCGCCTTGTGCCTGAATAAACTGGTTAAAAATCGTCAAGGCACGACCGGATTGAAGTTGGTTTTTAACCGCCTCTTTTGCAACCATTAAATCTGAATATAAGCCGGCTTGAATCGCAATCACCGCCGCCGCTTCGACACATAATTGGGTAAAATCATGAGGTCCTTGACCCTTTAAGGTCGCCATGGCTTCTTTCACTTCTAGGCGATTGCCAATGGCCAAGCCTAAAGGTTGATTCATATCAGAAAGCAAGGCACGCGTATCGCGACCGAGTGCTTTACCAATATCGACCATGGCACGTGCAAGCACTTTGGCATCATCTACCGTTTTCATAAATGCGCCATTGCCATATTTCACATCAAGTAAAATCGTTTGTGCACCAGACGCGATTTTTTTACTCATGATCGAAGAAGCAATCAGAGGGATGGATTGTACGGTTCCGGTGACATCCCGTAAGGCATAAAGGAGTTTATCCGCAGGAACAAGGGCATTGGTTTGACCAATAATGGCCATACCCACCGTTTGTACTTGCTGAATAAATTGGGTTTGTGTTAAGGCGGTGGTTAACCCCGGAATGGATTCGAGTTTATCAATCGTACCGCCCGTATGACCTAATCCTTTACCAGACATTTTGGCGAGTTTTAAACCAAGACTAGCGACAAGAGGACCGACCACCAGCGATGTTTTATCACCAACACCCCCGGTAGAATGCTTATCCACTTTTACACCTTCAATCGCGGATAAATCAATGGTTTCACCGCTGTGAACCATCGCGAGGGTTAAATCTGACGTTTCTTGAGCATTCATGCCCTTTAATTTAATGGCCATGAGTAAGCTGGCCATTTGATAATCAGGGATCGATCCATTCACGTAGTGATCAATAAAATAACGAATTTCTTCGTGGGTTAAAATATCGCCGTTCGCCTTATGCTCGATAATCGATAAAATGTTCATACTTTGTGTCCGAATTCAGCGCATAAACGCTGATCTTCTATCACTAGTTTATCACTTTCTTGTTGCATCTGAGCTTGAACGAGTTCGGCGACTTCACGCGTGGAAAAACCTTCATACATGGCAGGGGTAATCGGTTTTAAAAAAGCGATTTGGACAGGATATTTTTTCCAATGAATTTTTTTATCTAAAACCCGTTGAAAACCATAGGTGACCATCGGTAAAATATCAACTTTGGCTTCCATCGCTTGTTTAAAGGCGCCGGGTTTAAAGGGGAGAAGGGGTTGGGAATAAAATTCACGATTGCGAGTCCCTTCTGGGAACACCAACCAATTTGTTTTTCGTTGTTCTAACATCCCTTTCATCGATTTGAGTAACGTAATTTGGGATTTGATGCTTTTGCGATTAATAAATAACGCATCAATGCTTGCCGTTGCATCCCCAAACAAAGCCAAATGTCGTACTTCTTTTTTCGACAAAAAACGTACCGGATTAGGAAATAAATGAATAATAAAGAAAGGATCAATGAACGAATGGTGATTACACACAATAAAGGCATCTTTGGTCGTTTCACTAACTTCCGGATTTTGGACTCGCAAATCAATGCGTAATCCCGCATAAAGAATCCTAACGACAAAACGTAAGGAGCGATACCGATACGATAAAGGCAATATATTCCGCAACAACATATTCGGTAGGACGACAAAAAAATAGGAAAGTAACAAAGGAATAAAGAGTAAGGGAATTAAACGTAGATATTTTCGCATCGATTTAATTGTAAGCGAAAATATTTCGTTTGACTACACGTTATGTCTTTAAAGGTAAATGGAGCGTTTCAAGAAAATCACACATGATTAAAACACCCACTTCTGCTTCGGTTTCAAGTCGACCACGAATGCCGACTAAGGTCCCCTTTGCCATGGTCATAAAATAATTATTCGTTGCCCGTGTCCAGTAGCGAATGGGAATCTTATCTTCCACAAAGACCCCTTCGACATTGCGGTACCCACGTTGGACTTTAATATATCGTGTATTACTGGAAATAACGTCATCCATTAAACCAATCACCATAACATTTGAAATCATAACCTTACCTCTTTAAGAGATAGTCTAGGGTTAAATTAGAATGAAAACGTCTTGAATATGTCTTATGTTTGTCTCAAAAAAAGCACACTTAAGGGAGGAATATCCTTTAAAGAGAAGGCTTGATCCACTCGCATTTGCCCATCAAAATAAAGCTGACCTTGAAGGGGGTTTCCGTGATAAGTAACCGAATGATTCTGGGCGTTGATCACGAGGGTAAAAGTGTCTTTTTCCCAACGATAATGAATCATAAAGGTTCCTTCTTGTAGCACTTCAATATGAAAGTTTTGGGTAGGTAAACAGTGCGGTTGACGAAGCACTGGAAATGCTTTTCGTAAACTAATTAAATCTTTCAAGGTCGCGATAACAGGGGTGTATGGTTGAATTCGTTCAAAGCGAAATTGATTGACCGCATCGCCTGATTTATACGAATTATGATCGCCTAATTTTGTGCCACCCACTTCTTGGCCCATGTGGAGGAAAGGAATG
Source organism: Bacillota bacterium (assembly GCA_030834445.1). Classification (GTDB taxonomy): domain Bacteria; phylum Bacillota_I; class Bacilli_A; order RFN20; family CAG-826; genus UBA970. The sequence continues at coordinate 72,037 of JAURFC010000001.1, read as the reverse complement.
CCTTGGGCGGTTAAAATCACACTAATACTAAAGCGAATATAAGCCTGAAGTTCAGTTTCTGATGCGTTAGGATACAAACGAATCAATTTATCGTAGAAAGTTCCATTGTCATGACATTCGACATAATTGATGGATTGATTTGGTTGACTGACTTTATAACCACCAAGATGAGGATATGCGGAACCAAGCATGCCACCCATCGCTTCATGCATTAAGGAAGGGTTTCCTGTTGTAAAACCGGGGACAAGAATATCATTTTCAAAATTACCACCCTTAAACACATTGCGGAACGTATCATTAAAAAAACTAAGGGACGGTAAAGCTACATGCCGTTCGGTAATCGTTTTAGCCTCAAAAGGGAGTTCCGTGGGCATATTCCAACCTTCGCCATACATCATAAAATCGGGACGAAGGGCGTGAATCGAATCGCTAAGGTGTTGCATGGTGGTTTGGTCGATGATCCCCATTAAATCAAAGCGATAGCCATCGATATGGAACATTTTTACCCAATACAAGGCTAAATGCACAATTAAGTGACGAACCATCGGTTTTTCTGAGGCGACGTCATTGCCACAAAAGGACCCATTCGACATTGTTCCATCGGTTCGTTTACGGAAATAATAACCTGGAACCACTTTCTCAAATACGGAATATTGAAACTCAAACACGTGGTTATAAACGACATCTAAATTCACGCGTAAACCCGCATGATGGCATTGGCTCACCAAGGTTTTAAAATCCAAAAGGCGACTATAAGGGTCGTGTAAATCGGAAGCATAACTGCCTTCAATGACACCAAATTGATACGGGTCATATCCCCAGTTGTAAGCATGATCGGTTTGATGTTCATTGACAGACCGGTAATCGTTCACGGGAAGTAATTGTAAATGGGTAAATCCAAGGGAGGTGAAATAATCCCATCCAACGGGCTGTGAGGTTCCTTGTAGTGTTTTACCTCGTTCAAGGAATCCTAAAAAACGACCCTTATAAACAATATTCGTATGCGGGTCACTTGTTAAATCACGAACATGGGCTTCATAAATAATCGCATCAGTAGGATGGGTTAAGGGGGGGAGTTTTTCATCGTGATGCGGAATCGCGTTGATGCGGGAAGGATTTATGACCACGGAGGCTTCACTATTTAAGGTGGAGCCCATCGCGTAAGGATCGAGGGTCGTTCGCGTCACCCCATGATTGGTGACATCATAGGTGTAGGCTAACCCATCTAAATCCCCTAAAACAGTTGTTTCATAAACACCAAAATCACCCCGCTTCATCGGAATGTATTGGGGTGAATCAGAGGTTGGATTTAAGGTTAAAACCACGGCGCTCGCTAATGGCGCCCAAAGCTTAAAGGTCGTTTGAACGTCCGCGTAGCTCACGCCAAGATCATCATCAGGATAGGTATAATCACGATCAAAATGCTCAAAATGAAGCGCTTCAGAGACATCGACGGGAACACTACCAAACGATTCAATGACAATTTCATAAGCATTCCCCAAGGTAATGGGTTGATGCAATTGAAAGAGCAACGATGTTAAATTCGCTTGCGGTACTTCTTCAAGTAACGTCATCGTTTCAAGGATTGAAAACTGAACACGAAGACGGGCCGACTCGCGGTCATGATTAATAAGCGGCCCATACACCAAGACACGAATTTGGTTCGGCTTCACCAAAATCGCTTTCATAAATTTAAGATGCATCACGTTCTATTATAACGATTGCCGTAGCATAGTCCCCATCATGTGCGATGGAAAGTGCAAAGTGGTGCTGTTGGTAGCGAATAAACGGTTTACCATGTTCACCTAGATGAATTTCAATGTGGGAAAAATCAGGATACGGTAAGGTATTCCATGCTTTGATAAACGCTTCTTTGGCTGCAAATCGCCCGGCTAAAAACTGTTCTGGAATCGGGTGATGAAGATAGGCTTCATATTCATAGGGCGCTAAAATTTTTTTCGCTAAATCGGTTTTTTCTTTAAAACGGGGAATATACGCTAAATCAATGCCGGTGGAAACTGCCATGGTTAGACCCCCTCCGGATGACGTATAAGCACTTTACGACCTTTATTATTTTGTGGGCTGGTATCGGAAGCATCGACGACCCCATCATTTTGTAACATTTTAAACAGGCGTAACGCACGAGGATAGCCCATTTCATAGGTTCGCGCAATCCAATTCATCGAGACATAATCCATGCGCATGACCGCTTCTTTAATGCTTTCATACATGGGATCAGTAAGTTCCATATTCGGAGAAAAGCCATCGCCACTGGAAGGAGGGTTGCTCGTTTCTTTTAAATTCAAGAACCGTTCATCATATTGGGGTAAATGACGCGAACGAATATCCGCACACACGCGACTGATTTCATCTTCACTGAGGTAAGCACCTTGGACCCGAATTTCCCCTTGGCGGGCAAATAAAGGATTCACTAAATACATATCGCCGTTTCCACCAAGGATCTCGGCACCGCCATGTCCTAATACCGTCACAGAATCCACTTGTTTAGCCACACGCAGTGCGACAATCGTGGCCATGTTGTTTTTAATGCTACCGGTTATGATATCGGTGGTCGGACGTTGGGTAGCGATCATAAGGTGTATGCCGGCTGCACGAGCTTTTTGGGCGAGACGCGTCACCAAATCAGAAACTTGAGGATGCGTATTAATCAGGTCGTTATATTCATCGATAATGGCAAAAATAAGAGGGAAGGTTGGTTTTTGATTTTCAACCGCATAACGATTATATTGATCAAGCGAAGACGTTTCGGAATCTTGCAAAGCTTGATAACGTTCTTCCATGACGTCAATTAAACGTTCTAACGCAACTTTTGCTTCATCCATTTCTGAAATAATCGGACAAAGTAGGTGGGGAAGATTTTTATATTTGGATAATTCAAATTTCTTCGGATCAATCAGGAGCATACGGGCTTGATCAGGGGATGTTTGCATGAGAAGGGTCATGATAAATGTGTGCATAAACACCGTTTTTCCACTGCCACTCGATCCTGCGACTAAAAGGTGAATCATGTCTTTCGGTGTAAAGGCAATGACTTCCCCGATGATGTTACGACCAAACGGAATCATAAGTTTATGGGAGGTTTCTTCATTATTGCGGAGATCATTGATCATTTCTTTATAACCAACCATCGACGCGCGTTCATTGACCACTTCAATCGTTGAGCATGTTTTACCAAGGACGATGTCATGGAAGGCGACTTCATAGCCCCCGAGGGCAATGCCTAAATCCAGGAGCACTTTTTTAACTTGTTGGGTTTGGGCGCCTTCTGCCATTTGCACATCAAAGGAGGTAACACTGGGCCCAATATCATAGCCAATAATATTGGCAGGAACATTTAAGGAAGCAAATTTTTGTTGGAGGATATCCACGCGTTTTTTGGTAACTGCTTCATTAAAATCACGGTCAAGACCATTCGTTCGCGATGTTAATAAACTAAGATCGGGGGTTGCATAGGCCGTTATCGGTTTGGGTGCAGCCACGGATGGATTAAGCGGTTTCTCTATTGGCTCGGGTAAAATATCCGGTGCTTCATAAAGCGTGTTATTTGAGGTGGTGATGGGGATGGGTTGAGGTTCTTCTTCACTCGTTTCTAAAGGAAGCGATACAGGTTGCATGCTAGGTTGCTGGGGCGCCTGCGATTCTGGACGTTTAAATTGAACCTTCGTTAGTCCACTGACCGCGTTCGTCGGAAATAATCGTCGGACGACTTTGGTTTCTCCATTATTAGGATCAATGGTCGTCATCGTGTTGGCAAATGTTTTGGTCGGAGAAAGTTGACTCATGCGGCGAAAGCGTTCCCGCTCTTTTTGTCGTTCATCCAGTGTAGAGGCAATCGAATGAATCATGTACGCCCAAATCTTTTCGAGGCTTAATAAAATTCCTGCAAATAAGAGGATTAATAAAAAAAGTTGATTGAAAGATTCAAGTTGAAGAATGCGAATAAGAGCCACGACAAAACTTCCTAAAATACCGCCACCGACTGTGGCTTCATGAAATATAAATAACGCGCCATCGGGTGGTAAAAAGAGCGTAAAAAAGCTGGGAAAGAACGCGAGTAAGGTTAAGTCGGGAGGATTATCCATCGTTTGTAAGACACCATAGGTGGATAAACCTAATATCGATAAAATCGTTAAGGCAATCCCAAATGAGGATAACCGTCGTTCAATTTTTAAAAAGGGGCGATTCAACATGAGGCTAATGCCATAACCAATCATGAATAAAAAGCCGAGGACGCGCAATTCACCAATCCAAAATGCAAAAAAGAAACTGACAAACTGAGAAAAAATGCCTTCGGAAATAAACCCAAGAAAGGTAAGTAAGATTAAAAATAAACCCAACGCAAATTTAAAGGGTCGATCGGAAAGGGGAGGATACGTTTGTGGATTTAAGACGGGTTTCATAGGTTAATTATACCAAGTTCAACCCAAAATCGCGGGCCTAGTTTGTCGACTTTGGTGCGGAAGCAGGTTCTTCATCAAACCAAAGAATAATTGGTAAAATAATGGGGTTTTTGCCATTGATTCGACGAAGGATTTTACCTGTCTTTTCAATGAGATAATATTTAAAATCATCCAAGGCAATAAACGCTTTTTTGGTCACATAGTCGTTCAGTTCTTGGGCAAATAACGTTTGGATTTCTTTCATGATGTTATCGGAATCTTTCACAAAAACAAAACCTCGCATTTGCACATCCGGTCCAGCGACAATTTTTTTATGAAGTTTGGAGATGGTGGCTCCTAAAATAACAACCCCATCTTCGCCTAAGCGTTGACGTTGTTGAATGACGTCGGATTTGACGTCACCAATGCCGAGACCATCAATAAACGTATCACCGGTCGGAATACGGTCTAATTCCGATAATAAGAGTTTAGGTTTACCCCCGGTAAATTCAAGCACAAAACCATTGTCCATTAAAAAGGTGTTCATATGATTTAAGCCGATCCCTGTGGCGACTCCAAGTTTGGCGTTGGCGACGAGATGGACATATTCACCTTTCACCGGCATGTAGTATTTCGGTTTAAGCAAAGAGACGAGCGTTTTAATATCTTCTTCTTGTGCGTGTAATCCGCGAATTTGCTTCCGGGTAATATTCACGACTTTGGCGCCGGTTTGATAAATGCCATCAATCGCATCGGTGGCGAGCACTTCAAAGGCGGGCGCGGAAGGGCAAGCGACGATAAAGGTATCACTGGTGTTAAGGGAGAACGTTTTATCTTCATTGACGCTATTGGCAAGTTCATCAATTTTTTTATAAACGCGTTCGCCTTGTCCCATCATGATAATGACTTGGTCTTTGATCGCTGTACGTAAGTGATTTTCACGACTGACAATTTTGTCACGAGGAAGCGATAAGGCATTGAGTTTCATGAAGGTTTCAATGTAATTTTCGGTTTCTTGATCGTAGAAAATGACTTTCTTTTGATTGGCCATTGCAAATTGAACGACTTCTTCAAGGTTATAAACCGATTGATTATAAAGGGCAATAAACACGCGGCCTTGTGCCATTTGGAACGGGATGACCAGATGATCATTTAAGCGATGATTCGGTGAGCAATATCCTACTTTATCCGCAGCTTCGGATTCAGTGAGTAAAACAAGTGTTTCTTTTTCCGCGATTTTCGCTAGGGCATTGAGATCATGCTTATAGTGTTTATGCGTATTGTATTCAACAATAAAATCCCCCGAATAAACGATGTTACCAAAGGGGGTATCAATCGCAAAACCGCACGAATCCATCACGCTATGAACGGTTTGGAAGAAATGAAAATCATATCCTGCAATTTTGACTTGACTGGTCGGTTGAATGATATGCGTTTCATACTCGACATTCAGCTTTAATTCTTTCGTGTATTGGTTGAGTAAGGCAATCGTTGCTGGCGTACCATACACCGGAGCAGTCACTTGTTTATAAATGTAAGGTAAAGCACCCATTTGGTCATCATGACCATGGGTAATAATGTACGCACGGACACGGTGACGTTCTTTGATGAGATAGTCAATGTTAGGGATAATCGCATCGACACCGGGATGATCTCGGGTCGGATACTTGAGGCCCGCTTCAATGACGAAAAGGTCAGACCCTAATTCCACGACAAACATACATTTGCCGTGTTCATCGAGTCCACCTAATGCAAACAGGCGGATTTTGTCTTGTGCATTCATTATTTATTTTCCTTTAAAACAACTTCATTATAACGACTTTTAAAAAAAAGCGAATTAATCGTTGGCATACTCCTTGTGGGAAAGGGCAACACGACCTTTTTCATCAATTTCGGTGACGCGAACTTTGAGTTTTTGACCGAGTTTGACAACATCTTTAGGATGTTCAACGCGTTTTTGAGCGAGTTTGGAGACATGAACCATGCCATCAACATCCCCAAATAAGTTAACGAAAACCCCATAAGCTTCAATGCGAACGACTTCGCCGTCAAAGATTTCGCCGACTTTGGCTTCCCGTGTTAAATCTTCAATCATCTTTTTCGCACGATTAATCGGTTCACGGTCTTGATGATAAATCATAACGCGACCATCTTGTTCAATATCAATTTTAACGCCATTGCATTGATCGATAATGCCATTAATGACTTTACCACCTTGACCAATGACATCGCGAATTTTATCGACAGGAATTTGAAGTTGTTGAAGTTTGGGTGCGTAGGTTCCCACATCTTCCCGCGGTTCCGCAATCGTTTGTTCCATCCGTTCACGAATGACCGTACGTGCTCGTAAGGCTTCTTGTAGGGCTTCTTGAATAATTGCACGGTTAATGCCACGAATCTTAATATCCATTTGTAAGGCAGTAATCCCTTTTTGGGTCCCTGCGACTTTAAAGTCCATATCCCCGAAGTGATCTTCTAAACCTTGAATATCGGTCAAAATCGTATACGGATGTTTACCATCTAACGGCCCGGAGGTAATTAACCCCATGGCAATGCCTGAGACTAAACCTGTGACAGGAACCCCTGCGGCCATGAGGGCCATCGAGGAGGCACAAATACTGGCTTGGGAGGATGATCCATTGGATTCTAAAACTTCACTCACGACCCGAATAGTGTAAGGGAACGTTTCTTCGGAAGGAATCACATAGCTTAAAGCGCGTTCACCTAATGCCCCGTGACCAATTTCTCGACGACCTGGGCTGCCCATACGACCGACTTCTCCAACAGAAAAGGGTGGGAAGTTGTAATGGTGCATGAAGCGTTTTTTATCTTCATCCGTTAAGTTATCAATGATTTGAACATCATTTAAGGAAGCGAGTGTGACCACCGATAAGACTTGGGTTTGACCGCGGGTAAAGAGGGCGGAACCATGGACGCGAGGGAGTAAGTCCACTTGGCAATCCAGGGGACGAATTTCATTAACGCCTCGACCGTCCGGGCGAACTTTATCTTCGGTAATGAGGCGGCGAACTTCATCGGCAATGATCGTTTCTAAAATCATATCGACTTCTTTTAGTGTTTTATCTTCGGTTTCACGATCGGGATACGTTTTTGCTTCAAACGCGGCAATCACTTTTTCTTTGACCGCATTAATGTTGGCTTCGCGTTCTAATTTTTCTTTAGTGGAAATCGCTTTGACAAGTTCTTTTTGACCAAGAGCGCGAACTTCTTGATTGATATCGGCATTCACGCGATACAGTTCAACGTGACGTTTACTAACCCCAATGGTTTTAATAATGTCTTGTTGGAAGGCACAGAGTTGCTTAATTGCATCATGACCAAACATGAGCGCTTCTAACATATCGGATTCAGAAACTTCTTGAGCTCCCGCTTCCACCATGTTAATTGCATCGGGTGTTCCGGCCACGGCAAGGTGAATATCACTTTCAAGACGTTCTTCGACCGTCGGGTTAATAATGAGTTTGCCATTCACACGGCCCACATAGACCCCAGCGACAGGACCATCAAAAGGGATATCGGAAATGCCTAACGCTAATCCAGAACCAAATAAGGCGGTCATTTCCGGGGTGGCATTTAAATCAACACTGAGGACCGTATTGACGATTTGAACTTCATTACGGAAGCCTTCATCAAATAAAGGGCGAATGGGGCGATCAATTAAACGTGCGGTTAACGTAGCATGTTCTCCTGGGCGGCCTTCACGACGAAGGAAGGATCCTGGGATTTTTCCCACAGCGTATTGTTTTTCTTCATAAACCACGGTTAAGGGGAAGAAGTCCGTATTTTTGGCTTCATTACTTCCTACCGCAGTGGATAAAATCACGGTGTCATCATAGCGAACGAGCACAGCGCCATCCGCTTGTTTGGCTAATTCTCCTGTTTCAACGACTAATTTTTTACCGGCAAAATCTAACGTAAATGTCCTCTTTGTCATAAGTTCCTCTTTCTTTTCTATAACTGATAGATTATAACATATTTTTTTGCGATTAATACGCAAAGATTCGTTTCAATACTTCCACCATCATTAAACCATCTTCCACCACAAAATATTCATATTTTCCATGGAAGTTATAGCCCCCCGTTGCAAGATTGGGTGTGGGGACACCTTTATACGTCAACATTGCCCCATCGGTTCCCCCGCGAATCGGTTCATAGTGAAGGGGAAGATTTAAAGCCTGATACGCATCATTAACACGTTTTAAAATGTCAGGGTGTTGGTCAATGATACTTTTCATGTTGTAATAACTGCGTTGGATGGTGATGGAAACACGTGGTGTATCAAGTGCACTATTTAATGCATCCACTTTAGTGTGCATTAATGCTTCGAGTGCTTCTAATTTTTTTAAATCATGATCACGAAGTATATAACGTAATTCCGAGGATTCAACACCACCCATGGATTGGGTTAAATGAATAAAACCTTCATACCCTTCTGTAGTTTCCGGAGTCTGATTAGTGGGTAAAGAAAGGTGATAACGCGCCGCAAGCGTTTGGGCATTCACCATTTGATTCTTCGCGGTTCCTGGATGAATCGCTTTCCCTTGAAAGCGAACCACAGCGCTTGAGGCATTAAAGTTTTCAACGTTAATGCGGTGTAAATCGCCGCCATCCAACGTGTAAGCAAAGGTGGCTTGAAATAAAGTAGGGTCAAAATGCGTGACGCCTCGACCAATTTCTTCATCACACGTGAACCCAATCTGAATGGGACCATGGCGATAAGACGGCGTTTTCAAGACAAACTGAACAAAGTCCATTAAGATTGCGACGCCTGCTTTGTCGTCCGCACCGAGTAACGTATCACCGGAGGTGGTCACAAGCGTCTTACCGCGATGAAAAGTAAGAATTGGGAAAACCGTTGGATCTAAAACGACACCGAGTTCGTGGCTTAAGCTAATGACGCTGCCATCATAGTTTGTAATCACTTGAGGACGAACGTTCTTTCCACTCATTTCTGTGGCGGTATCCACGTGGGCCATCAGTCCAATCGACGTTGTTTTCGTCGGGTCATTTCCGGGAATGGTAGCATACACGTTGCCTTTACCATCTTCGACCACACGTGGAACACCGAGTTCCTTTAATTGGTGAACCAGTAAGGCAATCACATCGAGTTGTTTTGCCGTTGAAGGCACGGTGGATGAATCAGGATCGGATTGAGAATCGATTTTTACATAGTCTAAAAAGCGTTCTAATAAGGTCATGGGGAATCTCCTTTATAAAGAAAAAACCATGCGGATGGCATGGTTTATTTTCTTATTTACGTAAACCGAGCTTGCTAATAAGGTCAAGGTAGCTGTCGCGGTTATTTTTTTCTAAGTATTGAAGTAAGCGAGAACGACGACCGACTAGGACGAGTAAGCCTCGACGACCGTGGAAGTCGTGTTTGTGCGACTTAAGGTGTTCAGTTAATTCGCGAATTTGTTCTGTTAATAACGCGATTTGAACTTGTGGAGAACCGCTGTCTGATTCGGATTTGCCGTAGGTTTTGACGAGTTCGGCAACTCGTTCTTTGGTTAATGCCATTGTGTGTTTCCTCCTTGGATAACCTTGGGCTTCATCAGCGGTGAACGAGTGGAAACGCTGTTCATCATCGAAGAAGTCATTGCCTATTATAAACAACTTGAATGAAATTGCAAAGATTACGTTGAAAAAACGTCTTTTTTTCGGGCAAGCGCAGTCGCTTTGTCCTGATCCATTTGGCGAACGAGATCAGCAAGAGAAGCGAACTTTTGTTCCTCACGTAAATACCCTAAAAAATCCACATACACATGTTTTTCATAGAGATTCCCTTGAAAATCAAGGACATGTACTTCTAAACTTGGTTTACTTAAATTGGCTACAGTGGGATGATATCCTAGACTTGCTAATGAAAAAAAAGCGGTCCCATCAACCCAAAATCGTGTCATATAAACTCCATTTTTAGGTAAATAAAATGGTTCTTCTAGTACGACATTTGCGGTAGGATAACCAAGTTCAGTCCCTTTTTTAAAGCCGTGACCGACATAACCGCGAACTTGATACGGTCGTCCTAATTGTTGGCGAACCGTTTCAACGTGACCTAAGGAAAGTAAACTTAAAAGCGTCGAGGAAGAAATTTTTTGCGAAGCATAGGTTTGAGTGGAAACAAGATGCGAAGTAAATCGAGCGTCTTTGAAAATCGTATCTTTATCACCTAATGCATGGTGTCCAAAGCGAAAATCTTCGCCGAAGACTAAGGAGGTAATGCCAAAGGTAAATAAATGATCTAAAAAAGCGTGAGGGGATAATTTTTCAACATACGCGTTAAACTGCAAGATGATGAGGACATCAACACCCCAGGTTTCAAGTAGTTCTTTTTTGACCGATAACGGTGTTAATAATTGGTCGGAACGTGATTTTTTAGGATTCCGGTCGAAGGTGACCACCGCAATCGGTTGTCCTAAACGTTTTGCAGTTTGAATAAGCGCTTGATGGCCAATATGAAGCCCATCAAAATACCCTAAACATGCTGTTAATGCGGTCGGATAACGAAAGGGTTGTTGAAAGTCGGTCTCAATAACAATCATTAAAATAAGCCTCGAAGAGATTTAAATAATGATCCATCCGTTCGTTCGTAGATTGCGATGGCTTCATTTTTTTCGTTAATGCATAAAACCCGGGAAGCAGTAATTTCAAATGTTTGCATTTTTCCATCCATAATGGCTTTTACATTTTCAGGACGGGTGATTCTAAGAGTGGGTAAGTGGGATAAGGATTGGGTCATCGATAAACAATCTTTTTCTGATAATTGATCCAAGGTTTTGGCATCCTTTAATTCAAAGGAACCAACCGAAATACGTGTTAAGGAAGTCAAATGTCCGACCATGCCAAAGGCTTCAGCGATGGCTTCGGCTAAGGTTCGGACATACGTCCCTTTAGAAACATGACAACGGAACGTTAAGGTCGCGCTTTCATAACGGATGAGCGTTATTGAATGCACGGTAATACGACGGGATTCACGGACAACTTCTTCTCCTTTTCGTGCCAATTCATAAAGGGGGACACCGTGATGTTTAATCGCAGAGAACATCGGAGGCACTTGATCCTGTTCCCCTAAAAATGTATCCAGGGTTTGCTGGATATAATCTTCATAAAGTTCAATGACGGGTTTCGATTCAATGACATCACCCGTTAAATCACCGGTGTTTGTTTTGCTGCCTAATTGCAATGTGGCTTCATAAGTTTTATCCATCGCTTCTAAAAAAGGACCCATTTTTGTTCCTTTGCCCATCGTGACGAGCATCAACCCATCGGCAAAAGGATCTAAAGTTCCTGTGTGACCCACTTTTTTTTCATGAAAGCGATGCACGACACCATTGACGAGATCGCGAGACGTAATTCCTTGTGGTTTGACCACCAAAAACATTCCATTTAACATTGCTCTCGTATTATCGCATAATAAACCCATACATTAAAGAGGAGTTCACACGATGTCATCGACCATTCACTTATTCGAAGTTGCCAATACCCCTTGCCGGATGAAAATGGCCACGACGGCCTATGATGGAATGACCGTCAGTTATTTACGCTATACCGTTTTTGTCGAAGAGCAAGGCGTTCCTATCGACATCGAATGGGATGGAAGCGATCAAACAGCAACTTCCTTTATTATGTTTTTAGACCATGTCCCCATTGGTACCCTGCGTTATCTTCGCCTTAACGAAACTACCCTTAAAGTCGGACGTATTGCCATCTTAAATCCGTATCGTGGGTTAGGCTATGGTAAAGCGCTTATGCAATGGTTTGATACGTATGCATTAAGCCTCTTCAAATCCGTGACCTTAACCATGCATGCCCAACGTCATGTGGAAAATTTTTATCATCAATGTGGCTACACTGCAATCGGAAAACCTTTTATGGAAGCAGGGATCGAACACATTGAAATGAAAAAAGACCTCCGTTAATCGGGGTCTTCTTCTTTATTTAATTTCTTTTTCGCAGCAGCGATGGTTTGTTCCATCTGTTGACTACGTTCATACGCATCATCGAGATAAAACTGGAGATCAGGGACCTTATACATCTCCACTTTTTTGGCGAGGGCGGAACGAATAAAGCCTTTCGCGCGTCGTAAGGATTCAAGTTTTTGCGGGGAATCTTTGACCCCCATAAAGGACACATACACTTTTAAAAAACTCAAATCATGGTTCATGTCCGTAAACGTCACCGTGACAAAGCCGACGGTTGGATCTTTTAATTCAAACTGAATAATATCCGTGATGTGTTTGACAATGAGGGAGGCTAAGCGGGAAGAACGATATTGACTCATGATTGCTTTTCAACCTCATGATACGCTTCAATGATGTCATTTTCTTTGATGTCATTGAAGTTTTCAACATTAATCCCACATTCAAAACCCATTTTGACGTCTTTAACTTCATCTTTATTCCGTTTTAAGGACGCAATTTTACCTTCATAAATAATGGCACCATCCCGTAAAATACGAATGTTTGCTTTGTTAGGAATAAGGCCAGATGTCACCATTCCCCCGGCGATGGTTCCTACCTTCCCAATTTTAAATAAGGCACGGACTTCAAATTGACCGAGCACTTCTTCGGTGGTCTCCACTTTCACTTTGCCCTTCATGAGCGCTTCAACTTCTTCAATGAGTGCATAAATAATGCGGTGAGTACGAATTTCAACCCCGGATTCATTGGCTTTTTGTTGCACATTGGCCGCAGGACGTAAATTAAAACCATATATCATCGCTTTGGATGCCGATGCTAATAAAACATCGCTTTCCGTAATCGCCCCTGTTTCGGAACGGAGGACGGTTAATTTTACCTTATCTTGATTGAGTTTTTCTAAACTCGCTTTAATCGCTTCAGCACTTCCAGTGTTATCGGCTTTGATAATGAAGTAAAGGTGTTCGGTATCGCCACTTGCTAATCGTTCCGATAAGCTTTCAATGGTGTTAGAGGTTTGTTGACGCGATTCTGATTCTTTCGCCAAACGACGTTTTTCGGCGATTTCTTTGGCTTCTTTTTCCGTGGGGAACGCCATAAACGAATCACCCGCGATCGGCACTTCACTTAAACCGATGACCGAAACCGGTGTCGAAGGGGTCGCTATTTTTACGACTTTGGCATGTTCATTGGTCATTCGGCGTACTTTTCCATACACCGTACCGACCACAAGATAATCGGAGCCATGGAGCGTCCCGTTTTCAATGAGTAAAGTCGCTTTCGGCCCTTCATGTTTATCTAAAACTGCTTCAAGGACGGTTCCTAACGCAAAGCGGTTCGGATTCGCTTTTAACTCTAACACTTCCGACACTAATAAAATATTTTCTAATAAGGTGTCGATCCCAGTTTTCTTCAACGCAGAAATTTCGACAAAGATCGTATCGCCACCAAAATCTTCGGGGATGACATCGAGCGCCGTTAACGCTTCTTTAACCTTGGGGACATTCGCACCCGGTTTATCCATTTTGTTGATCGCCACAATTAAAGGAACTTTGGCGGCTTTGGCATGATCAATGGCTTCACGGGTTTGTGGCATGACGCCATCATCGGCAGCGACCACAAGGACGACAAGATCGGTGACTTTGGCGCCACGACTTCGCATCGCGGTAAACGCTTCGTGTCCTGGGGTGTCAATAAAGGTAATTTTCTTGCCATTAAAGTCGCGTTGGTACGCACCAATCGCTTGGGAAATACCGCCGAATTCTCCGGCGACAAGGTTGGAACTACGAATCGCATCAATTAAGGTCGTTTTCCCATGATCGACGTGACCCATGATCGTGACGACAGGAGGACGTTCTTCTAATGTGGTTACATCATCTTCAATGACGTAATCTTCAATGTTTTCCACGGCAACTGCTTTTTCTTTTTTAAAATCAAGACCGTAATGTAAACAAATCATTCCGATGGTTTCATCATCTAAGGTGGAGTTAATCGTCAACATCTTTTTGTTTAAGAAAAGAAATTTAATGATTTCTGCCACCGGTTTTTTCAGTTGGTTGGCTAGATCACCTAAGGTCATGGCCCCGGTATAAATAAAAACATCACCGGTGACTTTGGCGGTTTCTTTGGCCGTCAAAGAACCTTGGGTATTTTCTTGGCGGTTATTGGGATTGGTATTATTTTTCATTCGTCATGTCCTCCTTATTGGCATGGATGAGAGAAAGAAAGTGAGGATTGATGAGTCGAATTACGGCTACATCAGGTTGTTGGAGAATCGCGGAGAATGCGGCTTTATCGCCGGTAATTTCCCAAGGAATCTTGTACTTTTCACAATAATGAATGCATTGTTTTTGCCGCGACGCGGAAGCATCCGAGGCAATCCACATGTAGACCACTGGTGAGGTAATCGCATGTGTCCCCGAGACGAGGGCACGTGCTTTTTTCATGAGGTGAAGTTGCGATTCAAGGGATTTATTCATTCAAGATACGGGCAAGCCTTTCATAAAACGCATCATCGGGTTGAACCCCGAGATGTTTTTGAATCAATCGGGAGGCTTTTAACGGAGCAAGGATCGTGATCGAACGTTGTATATACGCCCCCCGACCTGGCATTTTGCCATGCAGGTCAATCTCGAGTTGGCCATCCGGTTTACGAACGATGCGTAATAACGATCGCTTATCGCCATGTTCGCCCGTAACGATACAGCGACGAAGAGGTACGTTATTTTTCTTCGTCGTAGTATTCATCAAAGTCCTCGAAATCTAGTTCGGTTTCTTCCACTTCAACGTCTTCCACGGGTTCTTCCACCACGTCTTCATCGTCATAAATTTTCATGTAGTTGGCAGGGTTGAGGGAATCGCCTGTGGGTGTTGGAATATCTTCCACGGGTTTATCGTTGTCTTTGGGACGTTTCTTGAACGGTTTTTTCTTGAAGTCTTTTTCGAATTTCGGTTTGCGTGCTTTTTCCGCTTCGAGTTCCGCTTCGAGCTCTTCTAACGTCTTGGTCGTACGGACCACCGTGACTTTGGGTGCTTCAGGAACAGGTTTAGCTTCCACGACGGGTTTTGTGACTTCGGGTTGAACAACAGGGGTTGGGGCCGCGGTCGACACTTCGGGGCTAACCACACGGGTTTCTGACGTCCCATCGTCGAGTTCAGCGCCATCAGCGATGAGTTTTTCTTGGCGATCTTCATCGTGACGTGGCGATAATACATCTTCCATCGTGAAGTCATCCCGTTGTTGAGAATAAACAACATGACGTGCTTGCGCAGGCGCAGAACCAGCAGGTAAGGTCGCACGTTGAAGTTCACGTAAACGTTTGTCTTCTGCTTCTTGACGGAGGAGATCGACGGATTGATAGACGAGACCTTCAGCGACGGCTTCATTGAGGTCTTTGACATCAATTTGCCATCCCGTTAATTTACTGGCTAAACGCGGATTAACACCTCGACGACCAATCGCCGGGCCTAAATTTTCCGATTGAATGACCATCATCGCTTTGTGATTGGCTTCATCTAAAATGATCCCTGTAATTTGAGCGGGTTTCATGGCTTCCACTAAATAAAGCGGAAGATTTTCAGTGTAGGCGATAATATCAATTTTTTCTTTTTCTTTGGCATTGCCTAATTGGGCGACAATTTTTTGAATACGTGAACCGTTTTGACCAATACAGGCACCGGCTGGATCCACATTTGGATCTTGGGAGTAGACGGCGACTTTCGAACGAACACCGGCTTCACGGGCAATCGCTTTAATGATGACGGTCCCTTCGTAGACTTCGGGAAGTTCTTCTTCAAAGACACGCTTCAGGAAGCCTTCATGCGTACGAGAAACCGCAATTTGTGCACCTTTCGTGGTCGATTCGACATCGACGACATAGAGTTTGACGCGATCACCGACTTTAAAGGTTTCTCCAGGGATACGTTTCGAGGCCGGTAAATACACATCCGTACGACCAATATTAATAATCGCACTACGATCATCGACTTTTTCGACTTGACCGACAATCATTTCCCCAATCTTATCTTTAAAGAGTTCATAAAGCGCCGCTTTTTCGGCTTCGGCAATTTTTTGACGGAACACTGCTTTAACAATCATCGCAGTTCCTTTGGTAAAGCTTTCTAAATCGACTTCGGTTTCATAAAAGTCATCAATCTTTAGCGATAACCCTTTGACTTTCACTTCATCGAGGGAAATTTCTAGGAAATCATCTTCGACAGTTTCCACCACTTTCTTTTGTTCAAAAACAGCGATAACGCCAGACGAAGGATTGATATCGACACGAACAAGGGCATCATCAATCGACCCTAAATGTTTACGATAGGCTTTGGCAATCGCTTCTTTCAGGGCATCGATAATGGCGTCTTTGGAAATGCCTTTTTCCGATTCTAAGACTTCAATGAGTTGGAGTAATTCTGAGGATTTAAACATGGTTTTTCTTTCTTCCTTTTTTATGATTCACGCGCGACTTCAATACGCGTAATCTCTTTTCTTGCAATCGCTTGTTCGATTCGACCTTTTTTTGTTTTTACTGAAAGTTGAATTTCGGAGTCACTAATCGCGAGCAATTCACCTATCGTGCCAGGTTTGCCTTGTTGCTGCGGATCACAATAGATTTGCACAATCGTATGAAGGTAATCGTGAAGATGTTCCATACGGATGGGGTAATCGATTCCGGCACTCGAGATATCGAGGATGTAATGTTCGCTAATGAGGGGATGCGCATCGAGGAGACTGGAGATGGCTCTTGTTAATCGGACGATGAGATCCATATCGATGCGAGTTCCGGGTTTTTCTAGAAGAATGCGGAGGAATTTATCTCCGCGTTCCACGACGAGACTCAATTCATACAAGCGACATCCTTCCGCTTCAATGGGCGGTTTAACGAGTTGTTCTAGGGTTTCAATGAGTGGCATAGGCTCCTTTCAAAAAACAAAGAGTGGATTGCTCCACTCTTCAGTGTTTGACCTAAACGACTTCTATACTATAGCATATTCAAAAAAGAATGCAACCCACGTTCCTTCATGCTGTTTTTGCGTATAATAGAACCATGCCTTCCCCATTGACCCTTAAAAAAAAGATTGCAATTATCGGCGCTGGTCCTGGTGGACTCGTTAGTGCGTTATTATTAGCCAAGAAAGGCCATGATGTAACGATATATGAAGCGCGTGACCGTGTTGGTGGCCGATCTTCGGGTTTAGATGTAGGGCCCTATCATTTTGAATTAGGTCCGACCTTTTTTATTTATCGCCCGATTATCGATAAGATTTTAACCACGATCGGTACCACACTTGAAGATCTTGTTCCTGTTACCCCGATTGATCCCCTTTATGAACTTCGTTTTCCCAACAAAACGTTTCGTCCATCTGCAAATCATCGAGCGATGATGAAAGAAATTCACCGGGTTTTTCCTGGCGAAGAAGCTGGCTATCAACGGTATTTAAAAAAAGAACTCCAACGGTTTAAGAAAGTGACTCCGGTCTTAGAAAAACCGTTTCTGCATTTACGGGACTATTTACGCAAGGATGTCTTAGCCGCTGCCCCCTATCTTGATTTAGGGCAATCGCTTTATCAACGTTTAAAAAAATATTTTCATTCAGAGGAATTCATTTATTCAATGGCCTTTCAATCCAAATACTTAGGCATGTCTCCCTGGGAATGCCCTTCTTTATTTTCCATCCTCAGTTTTATGGAGCATGAATATGGGATTTATCACTTACAAGGGGGCATTCATGCCTTTCACGAAGCCTTAGCCACCTTCGCCCAATCTCGAGGGGTGACGATTCATCTAAAAACCCCAGTACAACAATGCGTCGTAAAAGGCAAGAAAATCACCCATCTCCGCATCAACGGTGAAGCCATCGCCTATGACACCGTCATTATGAATGCGGACTTTAAAAAGGCCATGCAACTCATTCCTGAGGCCAAACGTCCACGATATTCTACCCGAAAACTCGAATCCCTTGCTCAATCCTGTTCAACCTTTAACCTATATTTAGGTCTGGATAAAACGTATCAACTCCCGGCACATACAATTGTCTTTTCTCCGAACTATGCGCAAAATGTGAAAGATTTAACGCAAACCATGGTGCTCAGTCATCATCCAAGTTTTTATCTCCATAATCCTTCTTCCATCGATACTTCCTGGGCTCCTGAAGGTCATTCTGCCCTGTATGTGCTTGTTCCTGTTCCTAATTTACACGCCAATATCGATTGGGAAAAAGAAAAAGAACGATACACCGAATATATTCTTGATGAACTTGAAACCCGTGGCGGGCTTAAAAACCTTCGTAAGCATATTCAAGTCCAACACGTCATTACGCCCCGTGATTGGCAAGATACCTACCATGTTCAAGATGGGGCGAACTTTAACTTGTCGCATTCGATGAAACAATTGCTTTATTTCCGCCCTCACAATCGCTTTCAAGATCTTTACAATCTTTATTTAGTCGGAGGAGGAACGCATCCTGGAAGTGGTTTACCTACCATTTATCAATCCGGAATTATCGCGTCAGAATTGATTCAACATGAAAAATAAAGCATTAATCATCGTTTATAGCAGTTTGTGGATCTATACCGTAGGGTATGGTCTTTTGTTTGGTCTTAATGCCCCCTTACTTCCTTCACTTCTTGATCAATCCGCGGATGCCTTTGCCTTAGGGGTCTTTAATATCATGGGGTTATTTCCCCTCTATTTTCTGGTCGATGCGTATCAATCCATGCCAATAAAAACGTGGAAAGTCATCTTTTTATGGCTGGGCTTTTTAACGGGCGCCTATGGGATCACCTTGTTCTTTTTAGAGAATGATACGACGGTTGCCTACACCCGTAAAAAATGGCAGGAAATCCTTATCGGTCTTGCCTTAATGCTCACGTTAATTAGCTTTTTTACGATGACAAAAGGCCATCCTCTTCTTTACTTTAACCAATGGACGTCGGATAGTTTTGTGGGCATTATGAGTGTGGATTTTCTCGCCTTATATGCACTAAGTCTTTATCGTCTGTACGTTAATCACAAACAAAAAGGATGGCTTTATGCGATCCCGTTAATCGGCTACGGCTGGTTTTTAATTAAGAAACCTTCGCGATAAACGTTTCCATTAAAGGAAACACGTTGGCAATAACTTTGGCGCAGGCGACGGCAACGTCCATATGTTCTTTTTGGGTGCCATTACCACTGCGTAAATCAATGTAATGAACCCAGCTCCGTAAGGTCCCTTGCATGTAAAGGCGAGACATCGTTAATCCTTCCGGTAAGACAACGCGCGCTTGTTCTTTGGCAATCCCGTGATCGATCGCCCATTGATACGTGGATTGAGCAAGGGCAATCATCGCGTTTTGTTTTTCTTCCCACGCTATTTTTAAGGCGAGGGTTTCTGGGGTATCCGCTAAGGTTACACTATTTTGCCGATTCGTTTCATCTTGTAAACGCGCTTCACGGGTGGTGAACGCTAAATGCATCGTGGGATCCGCATAGCGTTGGGAAAACTCTTGAAAAGAAAACGAACGGTGGCGGAGCATTTGTCGGGCAATATCACGGGTAGTTTCAATTTCTAAGGTCACCGACACCATTTCTAAGGGCGACCAATGTTTATGATTCACTAAATATTTAATGAGTTTTTCGGAGGTTGCCGTATTCATTTGATTCGTGGGATTGGAAACACGGGCACAAAAGGCAATGAGTTCTTGGGCGTTGGTTAACCCTTCAAGTTCCAATGCTTCGGTGGGTTGACTGTAGGCAATAAGTTTCACGTTCATAAATAAAACCTCTTGAATCGTATTATATAAAAGCGTCATCGATAAAAAAAGAAAAACCATCCTTCAAGGATGGTGAATGGTGCCCCCTGCCAGAATCGAACTAGCAATAAGTCCTTACCATGGACTCGTTATACCACTTAACTAAGGGGGCAACGTTAAAATCTTAAAGAATTTTCCCAAATAAGTCAATGAAGAAAACTCCCTTCGTCGTGGCAAAGGGAGTTTGTTTGATTAATCAATTGGTTTTAAGGAAAGTAGTTGATGATCCACGATGACTTTTTGGGGGACATCCACGACGAGATGCCCTTGAACATACGCCCGGGCAAGGAACGTCTCCACTTCTTTTTGAATGAAGCGTTTTAACGGGCGTGCGCCATATTCTTGGTTGAACGCACTGTCTAATACCCATTGGTCGACGGATTCATCGAATTGAACGAACAGGGACTGCTTCGCAAGCCGATCTTCAACATCTTTCAGCATCCGAGTGACGATCATTTCTTGTACATCTTTATCAAGCGGGTTAAAGTAAATGATTTCATCAATGCGGTTTAAAAATTCAGGTTTGAACGTACGTTGAAGTATTCCTTCCACCTCGTTCTTTTTTCCTTCTAAAAGCAGTTCCGATCCTAAATTAGAGGTCATGATAATCACCGTATTTTTAAAGTCAATGAGGCGACCTTGACTATCGGTTAACCGACCTTCATCCATCATTTGCAGAAGTAAATTAAACACTTCAGGGTGGGCTTTTTCGATTTCATCAAAGAGGACGATGGAATATGGATTACGGCGAACTTTTTCCGTGAGTTGACCCCCCTCTTCAAAGCCAACATACCCGGGGGGCGAGCCTATCAAGCGTGACACCGAAAAACGTTCCATGTATTCCGACATATCAATACGAATAATGTGATTTTCATTATCAAAGAGGGCATCCGCAAGCGAACGCGCCACTTCGGTTTTTCCAACCCCCGTTGGTCCGAGGAATAAAAAACTCCCAATTGGACGTTTTGCATCTTGCATCCCTGCCCGTTGACGTAAAATGGCATCGGCGACTAATGACACGGCATCATCTTGACCAATGACACGTTGACGCATTTTGTCTTGCAAGCCTAAAATCTTTTCTTTATCCCCTTGCACAATTTTTTGCAGAGGAATCTTTGTTAATTTGGAAACAATTTTCGCAATTTCTTCTTCACGAACGACTTCCGAAAGCATATTACCGGTAGACGTCTTATTTTCTAAACTCGTAATTTTCTTTTCGAGTTCAGGAATTTTACCGTATTGGAGTTCACTTGCTTTTTGATATTGACCTTGACTGAATGCCTGTTCGAGTTGGGTTTTTAAGACTTGTAGTTGTTCTTTATACGATTTGACGGTTTTTAAACTGTGGCGTTCTTGTTGCCATAAGTCGACTTTTTCATCATAAATTTTCTTAAGACTCGTTAATTCTTCTTCGATTTTTTGATAACGAATTTTTGAATTAGTATCGTCTTCTTGTTTCAAGGCAAGACGTTCAATCTCAAGTTGACGAATCTTGCGATCAAGCTCATCGAGTTCGGTAGGCATGGATTCAATTTGAACACGTGTTAAGGCACATGCTTCATCCACCAAATCAATCGCTTTATCCGGTAAAAAGCGCGAGGTTAAATAACGATGCGATAACGTCGCTGCGGCAATAAGGGCTTCATCGGTAATGCGAACCCCGTGATGCGATTCATAACGAGCTTTTATCCCTCGTAAGATGGAAATGGTATCTTCGACGGTGGGTTCAAACACCATGACGGGTTGAAAACGACGTTCTAACGCCCGATCTTTTTCAATGTATTGACGATATTCATTGAGCGTGGTGGCCCCAATACAATCAATTTCGCCCCGTGCAAGGAGCGGTTTTAACATGTTGGAGGCGTCCATCGCCCCATCGGCACGACCGGCTCCGACAATCGCGTGAATTTCATCAATAAATAAAATGATTTTTCCTTCGGATTGTTTGATTTTATTTAAAATTGCTTTTAAACGTTCTTCAAATTCCCCGCGAAACTTCGCCCCCGCGATGAGTGCCCCCATATCGAGTTCATAAATGAGTTTATCTTTTAATGTATTGGGAACATCATTACGAAGAATGCGTTGGGCGAGCCCTTCAATAATCGCAGTTTTCCCGACGCCAGGTTCTCCTAATAAAATGACATTGTTTTTATTTTTTCGTGCAAGGATTTGAATGATTTTACGAATCTCTTCATCCCGACCAATGACAGGATCAATTTTCCCTTTTTTGACATCTTCATTAATGATGCGACCGAATTTTTCTAATACTTTTTCATCTTTACTATAATCAATTGGTAATTCCATAAGAACCTCCATTTAGCACTCATAATCTTTAAGTGCTAACCAAAGTGTAAAACACCTTTTAGCAGATGTCAAGAAAGAGTGCTAAAGAAAGAAAAAAGACAAAGCGAACCTTGTCTTTGACGTGATAAAGATTGAATCCTTAACGATGCGTGAGAATGTTTAGCGCAGAAACCATGAATGTCGATAACTTCGTAATAAAGTCATTGGATTCGCTGGTGTTCGTCATGGCCGTTTCGTCTTGATCAAACGCATAATACTTTGCGTTTAATGGCTTTTCCGTCATGGTGGTGAGCAATTGTTTCATACCGTGTGCCTCCTTCTTCAGTTTTGATACCCTTATCAAAACCGACAATAATGTAAAGCAAATGAAAGCGAATTACAACACGGATGAAAACCATGAAAACCCTTTCACGATTTTCCTTTATTTCTTGAAAGGGATTACATTGCTTTAAAAACGCACTTTTTTAAGTATGAATAATACGTGTTAACTTTAAAAATGTAAGTGGTTTCATAAGTTTGTGATTTTGTGGGTTTGACTAGTTAATTCAAAATCGATAAAACTTCGTGGGGGAAAGCGGTGATGAAGCTGACGAAGTGTTATTCCATTGTGACTCTTTTCACCCACCCCCACAAAAATATCTTTATTGTTTTTACTGTGATCCATCCAGACCATTTGGGGTGTAGCTTCTTGAAGAATTTTTCGTTTTCGTTCTAACGTATCAAGTCGCATCGGTTCTTTCAACCCATAATGCAAACGATTGCGTTGGCGTTCCCGTTCTAGAAGTTTTTGTAACATCAATGGAATCTCTTGTTTTTCTAAGGCAGAAATAACTTGGGTGATCCGACGTTGTTCATCCCAAAAATACCGTAAGGCAAGCACCAACTTTTCTCCATATCGGTCTGTGAGTTGTCCTTGGTTTTCATCAATCCATAATCGATCCATCTGGTGCAAGGACGTAAAGGGATGATCATGTAAAAAGGGTTTCAATAATTCAGGAATATCCCAATTTATGGGTGGTAAAAATGTTTTCGTTGGCGGAACAAATACATCAAATACAATGGGCTTTAACCAAGCATTCGGTAATGTTTGAATCCCTGAAGCGTGTAAGCGATGCCATCCTGGTAGAAGTAAGATATGCGCATCCTGAGGATGGAACGTTAAGGGCATCCATTTTTTTTCAAGTCGATGAATGCGTTGTAGTTTTTCTAGGAAGGATAATGTGGCAAAATCTGGCATCAATAGCATGGCAAAGACGATGACAAGTGCGGTTGAGTAGCCACACGATAACGAAGGTGGAAAATCAGTTTCAAGGAAGGCATCCACTGGTTGAAAGCGGTATTGATACGTTTTCGCATCGGTTTCCATTAAGGAAAGCAACGTAAACGGGTGATGCGATTCCGGTTTAAAAAGAGGTTCATGGCCAAGCGGATATTCTAAAAGGGGAAATCCTGGTAAGACAAGACGAATAACCGGGCGATCATGAGGTTGATAAACGGCTTTGAGATGATGATTGATCGTGAAAGAAATTTTCTCACTTTCATCGGGCAAATCACCGCCTAACCACATCCATTTTCCTGCAATCGCATAAGCTTTTGAAGGTGAAAATCCAAACCGTAATATAAATTTATCGCTTAACGGACGATAGGCATCCTTGCTCATTGCCACCGTTATAATCTCCGAGCAAGTGATTGATAAAGATGCGTTAACGTGGTTGAAGATAAATAGCGTGGGACAGGATAAAAAGGGATGACCTCTTCGTGACAACGTTGGACCATCAAAGGAATATCATGAGGCTGAATGACATCATGGAAATCGTGAGGAAATTGAAAGGTTGAATTCAGGTGTTGAATCCACGCAATCACAGCAAGCGCTTGTTTTTGATGGTCTGCTTCTTCACCCATTTTGACGTGACGGTATAAATATGCAAGTTTAGGATAAATGCTAGATCCATAGGCGGTTAACACATGCGGTAATAAAATCGCATTGGCAAGACCATGGGGATAATCATAAAACCCACCTAACGGATGGGCTAAACCATGGACATACCCAACATAATCGCGAGTGAAGGCACAACCTGCAAGATAACTTGCCTTTAACATTGCGCGGCGATGATCTAAATCACGTGGGTTAGCCACACTTGCCGCTAAATGGGTATAGATCAGTGAAAAAGCATCTAAAGCAGCCCGGCGAGAAAAAGACGTGTGATAACGGTTTAAAAACGCTTCCATCGCATGGGTTAACGCATCCATTCCCGTAAACGCAGTAATGTGTGGGGGTAAGGTCTCCACAAGGGCGGTATCTAATAGCGCATAACGTGGGACGAGTACAGGATCCGAAATCGCATATTTTTCTTTGGTGAGCGGATTACTGATGACGGCTGCGACGGTCGCTTCGGAACCGGTCCCGGCGGTTGTTGGAATCATCCACATGAGCGGTGTTTTTTTGCGAACCTTGAGTAAGCCCTTAAGTTGGGGTAAGGGTTTAGGTCGTGCCACTTTGGCTGCAACCCCTTTGGCACAATCCATGACACTGCCACCGCCAAGACCCATAATCGCTTGGCAGGCATGCTTGCGATAGGTTGAGTAGGCTTTTTCCACATCGTCAAGATGAGGATTGGGATGGACCTCGGTGTAAAGAGTGACGTCCATCGTATGTTTTTTTAACGCTGAAACATATGCTTGGACGGGAGGAAGGTTTAATACATTGTTATCGGTGACGAAAAGAATACGTTTTAGACCATGCCTTTTGAGTTGGAGTGCAAGCGTTTCTTGCAAGAAGTGACCTTCGGTAGCCTCGGGTAAAGGAATCCGGATGACCATGCGTAATCCATAGAGCATGATCTGAAGGATGCGTGCAAGCCATTTCATGAACTACTGTCCTAAGAATTCGTCAAATATGGGTGAGAGTGGTTGACCCTCGTGCGTATGTTCAATAACTTTGGCAAGTAAGGGAGCCACAGAAATTGGGATTAATTTTGTACTCGGTTGTTGAGGAATGGTATCGGTGACAAAGAATGCTTCAATATTAGAAGACTCGATACGGGCTAAGGCATCTTTGGAAAAGACGCCATGGGTCGCGCAAATAAAAACCTTTTTGGCCCCTGCTTGGCGAATGAGATTCACGGCCCCTAAGATGGTATTGCCAGTATCGACAATATCGTCAATAAGGACAGCCACTTTTTGATCGACATCCCCAATAAGATGCATCGCTTCGGCCACATTGGGTCGACTACGACGTTTATCGACAATCCCAATGGTCGCGTTTTTAAACAATTCCGCAAAGTTGCGGGCACGCGTCACCGAACCATGATCAGGGGAGATAATGACTAAATCATCACTGGGTTGAATGCGTTGCTTAATTTCTTTTGCAAAGAGGTTGTAAGGGGAAATATTATCAAAGGGAATTTTAAAGAAACCTTGAATTTGCATCGTATGGATATCGACGGTCATGATATGGTCAACCCCTGCGGCCACAAGTAAATCCGCGACAAGACGTGCGGTAATCGGTTCACGACTTCGGGCGACGCGATCCTGACGGGCAAAGCCAAAATACGGCATGACAACCGTAATTTCTTTAGCCGATGACCGACGAAGGGCATCGACAAAGATGAGTAATTCCATTAAATTTTCTGTGGCAGGTTTGGAGGTACTTTGGACGATGTAGACATGATGGTTTCTCACCGTTTCTAACGGTTTAATGAGTAATTCTCCATCAGCAAATTTCGTGCGTTCGACTTGGTTTAATGGGAGCTTGAGTTGTTTAGCAATCGCTTCTCCTAAGGCCAAGGAACCACTTAATGCAAAGAGTTTAAAGTGATTTTGCATAGCGGGGTTCTCCTGTAGGTAGTTTATCACTATCAAACGTAAATGACTAATAATCAAATTGATTAAAGTCTTTTTAAAGGTGTGCTATCTTTATAGAGGATTAATAATGACAAACCAAGGTCAAAAGTTAACACAGACAGTTTTACTTTATAGCTTGCTCCTTTATGGCGTAGGATTTGTTCTCTTTTTTACGTTATCGACCTTCTTACAACTTCCTTATTCCCTCGGGAATGGTTGGGTTTTGGGGGGTTCGCTGAGTGTTTTAAATTATTTAATTATTATGTTTCAAGCGAAACGACTACAAATGCGTGTAGAAGCCAACATTAAAACCCCGTACATAAGCCAAGGTTATTCCTTTTTACGTTTAGCCCTCTCGGCGGTGGGGCTGCTTGCAAGTGTCTTTGTTAAACTTAATGATTTAGAGGTCTTCAATTTATTTACCGTCTTTGCAGCGTATCTTGTGATTTCTGGCGTGATCTTTTTAACAGGAGCGCAATTTAAAATTGCTAACCCCAAACCATGAATGAGTTTTTAATGTCCTTACCCGGTGAAACGTATACCTCGATCATGGTGATTGCCTTGATCGCCATATTTTCATTCTTCGTCTATTTTAAAGCGAAAACGGTCGATCCACTGGCTAAACCGAAAGGAATAATGCTCATTGCCGAATGGGTCGTATCCACGATTCAATCGCTTGTGGCCCGAAATATGGGCAAACATTTCCGGCATCTTGAAGCTTACTTTTTATCCTTGATGCTTTACGTCTTTATTGGGTTTATTTTCGGGTTGACCGGTTTACCCTCCCCGATTAGTTATTACATGAATACGTTTACGATTGTTTTATCCGCCTTCGTTCTCATTCACTTCACCGCGTTAAAAACGAACGGGTGGAAATACTTTAAACGCTTTGTAGAACCATTTGTGGTTTTCTTACCGATTAATATTTTCTCGGTGTGGGCCCCCCTCATCTCCATGAGTTTCCGTATTTTTGGTAATATGCTCGCGGGTGTGATTTTAATGACGTTAGCCTATGGTTTTTTAGGCTATATGTCGAGCGCCATTTTTAGTTTCTTACCCGAAGGCCTTAATTCGATTTTACTCGCGCCGCTTGTCGCCCCATGGTTGCACTTATACTTTGATTTGTTTAGTGCATTCATCCAAACCCTTGTTTTCATTTCCTTATCGATGTTGTTGATCGCTCAAGAAGGGCCTTCACCATCATCTGAAAAGGATGAAAAACATGCTACGGCATGATAAAGATAAAGTAAAAAGGAGAACACACGATGCTTTTATCTTACCTCACGATGCTTGCGCATCAATTCGCCATTCTCGGACCTACGCTTACGGAAGCGGTTGACATCAACAAAGGGTTGATTGGGATCGGTGCCGGTCTCGCCGTTGGTTTAGCCGCCATCGGGCCAGGGATTGGGGAAGGAACCTTAATCGCCTCCGCCATCGAAGGGATGAGCCGTAATCCAGAAACGGCAGACAACTTACGCGCCACGATGATTTTAGGGGTTGCGTTAGCGGAAACGACTGGGATTTACGGGTTGCTCATTAGTATCATCCTCTTATTCGTTTACTAAGGATTTATGCTTATTTTTACCGAAGGACTCATCGATCCCCAAAGCATTACCGATAAGTTGATTCCCAATGGCATCTGGCCATTTGTGGTTCAACTTCTTTCGACATTGGTCATGCTCGTGATCGTTTATAAGTTCCTCTACAAACCGGTGAAAGGCATCTTGGATAAACGCGCCGCCTTTGTGGAAGGTCAAGTCAATAACGCGGTGGAACGCGAACAAGCGGCCCAAGCGAAATTAGATGAATTGACCGCCCTGCAACAAAAGACGAAAAAAGATTTAACCTCACTTCGTCAAGCAGCCCAACAAGAAATTGAGGCTCAAAAAGCGCGTTTACTCGAAGAAGCCCAAGCGCAAGCGCTCGCCCTCAAGCAAAAAACGTTTGAGGAAATTGAACTTGCAAAGAAGCAAGCTCAAGCATCGTTAGAAACTGAAATGATTGATGTGGCCATGGCGGCATCCGAAAAAGTTTTAGCCCGTGAACTCACCCAAAAAGATCACGAGAAAATACTGAAAGATTTCTTAAAGGATTTACGACAATAAATGGAATCGATTGCATCCCGTTACGCGTTAGCACTTTATAAACTCGCGGAAGAATCCAAGGATATGACATCCTTTCTTTCTCGCTTGATGGATATTGAAGGGCTCATCCAAACGGATGCCAACTTTCTCAGTTTATTAAAAAATCCGTTTTATACTGTTCCACAAAAAATGGCATTACTGGATGCAGTTTTTACTGCAAAGGAAGACGCCGTCTTCTTAGGTTTTTTTCGCTTATTGCTCCGTAATCACCGGCTGCGTTATGTCCCTGCTATATTGCTAGAAGCGATTCGATTGACCGAATACGCGTTAGGCATGCGTTCTGGCACGTTGTATACGGCGACCATCATGACCGATACGGAAAAACAAGCGATTGAAAAAGCACTTTCCGATCAACTTCACGTTTCCTTATCTTTAATAATGAAACATCAACCGTCCTTAATTGGGGGATTCCGAGTCGATATTGATGGCAAAGTGTATGACGCCAGTCTATTAGGAAAATTAGAAGGCTTAAAGAGCCATCTTAAGAAACGAGGTTCTCAATGAAACTGAATCCCAATGAAATTTCTGCCCTTATCAAAGAGCAAATCAAACACTTTGATCAACCGTTATCGGAAGCCGATACAGGGAAAGTCATCTCCGTCGGGGATGGGATTGCCCTCGTTTATGGGTTAGCCGATGCGATGATGAATGAACTCGTCGTCTTCCCCAATGATTTGTATGGTCTTGTTCTTAACCTTGAAGAGGAACATGTTGGGGTTGCCTTATTATCTACCACTCAAGCCATCAAAGAAGGCGATTTAGTCAAACGAACCAAAAAAACCATTGAAGTTCCTGTTGGGGATGCCCTCCTAGGACGCGTCGTCAACGCCTTAGGTCAACCCATCGATGAACTCGGTCCGATTGCCACGAAACGTTTTCGTCCCGTAGAACGCATTGCCCCAGGGGTCATGACACGGGAACCTGTTAATGTCCCGTTACAAACAGGGATTATGGCCATTGATGCGATGATTCCGATTGGTCGCGGTCAACGCGAACTTCTTATTGGCGACCGTCAAACGGGAAAAACCGCGATTGCGATTGATACGATTCTCAATCAAAAAGATTCCGGTGTTTTATGCATTTATGTTGCGATTGGTCAAAAAAATTCCACGGTCGCGAATATTGTCGATCGTTTAAAAACCGAAGGCGCGATGGCCTACACCACGGTGGTCTCGGCTTCCGCCTCTGAAATCGGTACCTTACAATGGCTTGCACCTTACAGTGGCACCGCCATTGGCGAAGAATGGTTAGAATCAGGCAAAGATGTGCTCATTGTTTATGATGATTTATCCAAACACGCAGTCGCGTATCGTACGTTATCGCTGCTTTTACGTCGTCCACCGGGTCGCGAAGCGTATCCTGGGGACATCTTCTATCTCCATTCCCGATTACTCGAACGTGCCTGTAAACTTGATAAAGCACATGGCGGTGGTTCTTTAACGGCCTTACCGATCATTGAAACGCAAGCGGGCGATAACTCTGCTTATATTCCTACGAATGTCATTTCCATTACCGATGGGCAAATTTTCTTAATGACCGATTTCTTTAATGCTGGTCAACGTCCTGCGATTGATTCGGGTCAATCGGTCTCCCGTGTCGGGGGTGCTGCCCAAATTGGCGCGATGAAACAAGTCGTTCGTTCCTTAAAAATTGAATTAGCCAACTACCGTGAACTCCAATCGTTTGCTCAATTTGGTTCGGATTTAGATACGTCAACTAAGCGTATCTTAACCCACGGTTCGGTGCTCATGAATGTTTTAAAACAACAACAATACGCGCCCTTACCGGTCGAAACCCAAATTTTATATTTATTCGCCGTCCAGAATCGCTTTGTCGAAGAGGTCGAGGCTACTGAACTTAAAGGATTACTGGCCAGTTGGACGGAACATGTCCATCAAAAACTTCCGAAAGTGCTCGATGAACTCAAAACCAAGAAAAAATTCTCCGACGAAAGTTTAACCGCGCTTAAATCCGCGGCCGAAAGCTTCTTCAAAGCCCGTACAGGAAAATAAACAATGGCAAAAGGGTTATCCGGTTTACGACGTCGAATCACCAGCGTCAAGGCGACCAAAAAAGTCACCAAGGCGATGCAAATGATTGCGACCACGAAATTAAAAACGTGGAAGCAAGCGCTTTTGGATGCACGTCTTTATGCCGAACAACTCATTGATCTTGTGCAAAAACACCTTACACATCAAGATATTCAAAACCTTCCGTATTTTCATACTTCGGATGCCCCAACTCTGCACGTCTTAATGACGTCCAATCTTGGGTTATGTGGTTCGTATAACGCGGTCATGATTCAAGCCACCTTACCACATGTAGCCGCCAAAGATACGATTCTTGTCATTGGTCAAAAAGGGGCGCGTTTACTGAAAAAATCAGGCAAGCAAGTTAATGAAGAGTATATGTCGCTCAACGTTCTAGATATGACCTCGATTCGTCCGCTTGTGGATGATATTCTTCTGCAATTTAAAAACGGCACTATTGGCAAAGTGGTCATTCACTATGCCCAATTCGTCAACAGTCTTGTGTTTCATCCCACACCGTTAACCTTACTTCCTTTATCGTTACCGGGAACTGCAGCAAAGGTGAATCCCTTGGATGTCCCCCTCATTGAACCCGACCCCTTAACGATTTTTGAAGAAATTCTTCCGCTTTATATGAAAAATACAGTGTTCTCGAGTCTCATTGAAGCGCAAGTTTCCGAACAATCCGCGCGTCGCAATGCGATGGAAAAAGCGTCGGATAACGCCGATGAACTCGTTGAACAACTACAACTTGATTACAACAAACAACGTCAAGCGAACATTACGCAAGAAATCGCCGAAATTATCGGTGGTACTGCCGAATAAGGAGGACCATAAATATGGCCAAAGCCCCTGCAAAAACAACAAACCAAGGAAAGATCGTTCAAGTCATTGGACCGATTGTCGACGTGCGTTTTCCGTCCCAACACCTTCCGACGTTACTCACCGCGTTAGAAATTCCCCGAAACGATCAAGACTCACTCATCATTGAAGTCGCCCAACACATTGGCGATGATATGGTCCGTGCGGTCGCGATGGGATCTACGGATGGTTTAGTCCGTGGCATGCCGGTCATCGACACTGAAGCCCCGATTACCATTCCTGTGGGTGAAAAAACCTTAGGACGGATGTTTGATGTCCTTGGACGTGCCATTGATGGTTTAGGCGATGATTTTTCCGATAGTCCGAAAATGCCGATTCACCGTCAACCGCCTTCCTTTGCCGATCAAAAAACATCCCGTGATATCTTAGAAACGGGCATTAAAGTCATCGATCTTATTTGCCCGTACTTAAAGGGTGGTAAAATCGGTTTATTTGGCTCCGCTGGGGTCGGTAAAACGGTGCTAATCCAAGAACTCATTCATAACATTGCCTTTGAACAAAAAGGGTTATCCGTGTTTGCAGGGGTCGGAGAACGATCCCGTGAAGGTAACGATTTATATCGCGAAATGAAAGAATCCAACGTCTTACCCCAAACTGCGCTTGTGTTCGGACAAATGAATGAACCGCCTGGTGCGCGTATGCGTGTCGGTTTAACCGGTTTAACACTTGCCGAATACTTCCGTGATGTGAAAAAACAAGATGTGCTTCTTTTTATTGATAACATTTTCCGTTTTTCTCAAGCAGGAAGTGAAGTGAGCGCCCTTTTAGGCCGTATGCCGTCTGCTGTTGGATATCAACCTACATTAACAACCGAAATGGGTCAACTTCAAGAACGTATCACCTCCACGAAAGATGGATCGATTACCTCGGTTCAAGCTGTTTATGTTCCTGCCAATGACTTAACCGATCCTGCTCCTGCTGCTACGTTTGCTCACCTTGATGCGAAAACGGTTTTAGATACCCAAATCGCCGCCTTAGGGATTTATCCTGCCATTGATCCACTTGGTTCAACCTCGTTAGCCCTTGATCCGAACATTGTGGGTAAAGACCATTATCAAGCCGCCGTCGGCGCCCAAAAAGTATTACAACGTTATAAAGACTTACAAGATATTATCGCGATTTTAGGGGTTGATGAACTTTCCGAAGAAGATAAACAACTCGTCGCTCGTGCCCGCCGTATTCGTAATTATTTATCGCAACCCTTATTCGTTGCGGAACCCTTTAATAATATTCCCGGTGAATTTGTCAAAATTAAAGACACCGTCGCCTCCGTTCAAGCCATCCTCGATGGTAAAGGCGACAAACTCCCCGAAGCCGCCTTTTTATATGTCGGTACCTTTGACGATGCCGTCAAGAAAGCGGAAAACTTAAAATAACATGAATTTTCACCTCCTCATTATTACGCCCAAACAAAAAGTATTCGAAGGTAACGTCGATCTTTTAAACGTGATGACGAGTGCAGGGCAAATGGGGATTCTCGCCAAACATACACCGTTATTATCGGTGGTTAAAACAAGTGAACTTCACATTCAAGAAGGTAAAAAGATAACTTATTTTGCCACCTCTGGCGGAGTTCTTTCCGTACAACGTGAAAAAGTATTATTACTTCTTGATACGATTGAACGAGCCAATCAAATTGATTTGAACCGGGCGAAAGAATCGCTTAAACGCGCCGAAGAACGCCTCAAAGAAAAGACAGAAAAAGTCGATGAAATGCGGGCAAAAGCAGCGATTACACGAGCCTTGAATCGCATTTCGATTAAAGAAAAATATACCGAAATCTAGTTCGGTTTAGTACCACGACTTTGAAAGCGTCTGAAGGGACGCTTTTTTTGTTCTGTTGTCGATGCATTCGGATTGGAAGGATTTGCCTTGCGACGATCAAAAGAACGCTTTTCAGAACGAGGATATCGCGGTTTTTCTCCCCACGAAGGACGCGAAGAAGGCTCACCTTGGAAGGCTGGACGGGAAGAATGTGTTGAGGACGACGAGGATTGATAGCCTTTGGGACGTCGGTGACGTTGATAACCAGAGGAATCCTCTTCTTCCTCATCATCGCGTTTAATCACGAGCGTTGCATCAAACACAAACGCTTTATCCCGTTGCGGGGATAACGTTAAACCGGTATGACGATTAATTGCTTTGAGTAAATACATTTCTTCGCGGGATACCATGTGAATGACCGACCCGGAAAAGCCTGCACGGGCGGTTCGCCCAATTCGGTGTAAAAACGCTTCTGGGGTTTCGGGCATATCAAAATTGATGACGTGGGAAAGTTGATGAATATCAATCCCTCGGGATGCGATATCGGTGGCAACAAGCACGCGTACTTTTTTATCTTTGAACGATTTCATCGCTTCCGTTCGTTTAGGTTGGGATTGATTGCCGTGAAGTTCGACCGTTGGAATCCCTTGGGCTTTTAAATTCAATGCGGTGCGTTTGGCGCCTCGCTTAGTCCGTGTAAAAACAAGCGCGGACACAATCGAGTCGTCTTTAAGGCGATAGAGGAGGTACGATAATTTTTGATTTTTTTCGATCGCAATGGTGTCGTGTTGTATCCGGTCCACCGGTTCTTCCACCGGCGTAATGGAAATGCGTTCGGGATTGACTAAAATTTGATGGGCAAGATGACGAATCGCATCAGGCATCGTCGCAGAAAATAACGACGTTTGATGCGGTTGAGGAATGTCTTTGAGTATCATTTTGACATCGGGTAAAAAACCCATATCAAGCATTTGATCAGCTTCATCGAGTACGACATGATGAATGTCTTTAAGATGAAAGGCTTTCGATTGGATTAAATCAAGAATACGTCCGGGGGTTCCAATGACAATATCCACACCGTGGTAGAGTGTTTTCATTTGCGGGACTTTACTCACCCCACCATAAAAACAACCAATGCGTAAATTCGAAAAGCGACTGTATTGAAAGAAATTCTCTTGTATTTGAATCGCAAGTTCGCGGGTCGGTGCTAAAATGAGTGCTTGAACGACACGTTTGATTTTTGGATCACGGGGTCCTTCAAGATGGTGAATAATCGGTAAGGCAAAGGCAGCGGTTTTTCCCGTCCCCGTTTGCGCAGATCCTAACACATCTTTGTTCGAAAGAAGTAGGGGGATAGCTTGCGATTGAATATCCGTGGGTTCCGTATATCCTTGTTTTTCAATCGCCTTTAAAAGGGAGGATGATAATCCTAAGTCAGTAAATGTCGGCATAGTTCTCCTTAATGTTCAGGAAAAACAACGCCTCCCTAAACGAACAATAACTCATAGACTATAGCACACTTCTGCTTAAGAAGGTATATTGGCTTTCATCCATGCAACACGGTCGATGAGAAAATCTTCAATAAATTCTAAATGATTGGCGTAGGAAGAAACCTGTAATAACGGTTCCACCATCGGACAAAATCCGCCTTCGCACACGTTAAGCGGCCATTTCTCGATATTGTTTTGAAAGATGGAAGAAAACGTAGCGGTATGTTCGGTCAAAAAAGCGATCGCATGGGGAAGAACGCGGATTTCAAAATCCGCTAAACGTTGACGGAAACGCGCATAAATCGTAGGTTGCTGCATCATCCATGTGAAGAAATCATTTTTGAAATAATCATTCCAACCCCAATGACCGGATGCATCCGAATCAAAATAATTGCCTAAACCCATGGAAATATCAAAGTCCCATAACGGGCCGTGGCGTAAGGGTTCGCCAGGTGCTTTATAGATGTAAACCGACCCCCAACCGACATCCACGTTTTTACTAATTTCTTGCAATAAGAAATAATCAATCCAATTATCGATGTCAATCAAGGCACTGACATCCTGACGGTTTTTCAAGCGGGCCGTCACATTTTCCATTGTTGATTTTAAATAGTTAAAGTGGCGAGGTTCAAAGCCCGGGGTATCAAGATTCGGTTCTTTCATTTGATACGGGCGACCTTCGAGACGGAACATATCGACACCTTCTGTGCCTTCCCCGTTAAATTCGACGCCGGGATAATCAAGTTCGACTAAAAAGCCACTATCGCTATTGGTGGCAGCAGGTACAAACGGAATATCAAGTCGATTTTTATGAAATTCCACGCGTTCGGTGAGTAAATAATTCCCTTGGTAAACCCCATTAAAGGATATATCCACAAAGCGGTAGTCAATCGGATAAAGTGAATCATAAAACTGCGACATAAAATGCATTAAAGCATTACGAACTTGGGAATGATCAATATAGTTCGCGAGTAAAATATAGTTTTTGGCGGATTTCATGCCAAGTAATGACGTATTTTCATCAAAGCGAATACGATAGGACCGTTTCGGCATAAAACGTGTGGAATGACCTCGTGTACGAATCGTTAACGGGGAAGGAATGTCTATGGATTCCATCGCCCCATTCGTATCATAAGTAATTGCCATGGATGCATCGAGGGTATATTCATACGCAATATCAACTTCTGAAAGTGCGTTGGCTAACTGGATATTCAAGGATGCTTTTTGGGAAAGCGCAGGAGGAAGGAGTTGGGATTTCATTACAATCGGAAACGCGCGCTGATAAGTTCGTCCTTCATACGTTAAGGTGACAAATAATGTTTTGGTTTCATCATAGATGGGATTGGCATATCGTAAAATGTTGTTTTCAATGAGTAGATCGGGTGATTCCCAGGAAAATACGTCTTCTAACCCTTCCACAATTGGTAGAGGTGTATCTTCGGTCAGGTAAGGGGGAAGTTCGATTTGGGAAAAAAAGAAATCAACATCGGTGGAGGTTAAAGGAACCGAAGACGGTGTGATTGAGGAAGAATTCACGGAATTTTCAACAGAAGGCGTACTGGAGACATCAGTTTCAGAGGAGGAAGAAAGGGACGTTAAAATCCCGTCGCACGCTGAAAGTAGAAGACTTAGGAATACAATTGCCATTCCCCCACGATGGCGGAAGGTTAACATGACACGTCCAACGTTTCACCCATGAGGGAAACGGTGACCGTAAAGGGGCCGAGAAAAGATTGGCGACGGTATTGCGTATCGTAATAATAGAAATGATGTTTGGGTAAGGTCACACTAAAGGTTTGCGTAGCCCCAGCATCTAAAGCAATTCGGGAGACACCGACTAAGGTTTTTTCCGGAAGTGCAACCGGCACCGGTGGGGTATGAAGATATGCAAAAACAGGATGTTCTCCTGGGATATTACCGATATTTTTAACAGTGACTTCTAAAAGGATCGCGGTATCATTTTCATGCATCTTTTTGGCTTTTAATAATGAAAACGACGTGTAACTTAAGCCATAGCCAAGTGGATATAAAGGGGAATTAATTCCTTCAATGTAATGAGACGTATACGTGTAAGTTTTACCTTCAAAAGGACGTCCGGTCGGTAAAGATAACGTATGAAGGGGAAGTTGACCCACCTCACGGGCTAAGGTCATAGGTAGGGTTCCAGAAGGATTGAGTTGACCAAAAAGGGTATCCACGAGAACATCGGCCATCGCGGACCCTAAATAAAAACTGTATAACAACGCTTTCGACGTTTCGATTTTGGATGGTAATACAAGCGGTCGCCCTGCAAGCACAAGAGTAATTACCGAGGGATTTATGGCAATCACCTGATGCCAAAGCTGGAGATGTTCTGCAGACAGGGTGGGCGAAACCTTACTGCGGGCTTCTCCAAATTCTTTCGACCTTTCACCGACGACAACGACGACTTTTTTCGCGTTTTGAATGCGGGCAACGTGTGTTTCATTTAACGTATCGAAAGGAATGAGATCGTGGGAATAACGTTGACGAAGCACCATTGCAAGGGATGCGGTTCGTTCTGCCTCCCCATGCCATGCCCAGGCACCTAATAAATTTTGTTCGTCTAGTAAAGACCCAACAAAGACGACATCGTCTTCTTTGTTTAAAGGAAGCATGCCTTCGTTTTGTAATAAAATGGGTGACGCTTTAGCCACATCATACGCGGTTTGATAATGAGCTTCCGAGAGAGGTAGCGTTGCTTCTAAGGCCGGATTAAGACCTCGGAACGGATCATCGAGTAAACCAATTTTTTCTTTGAGCTGTAAAACACGGAGCACGGCTTGATCGAGTAAGCGTTCACTTAGTTGGCCTTTTTGGATAAGGGGGATGATGTGATTTTGATAAATGCCACTGGACATTTCAATATCTAAGGTCGCTTGCATGCCTTTGAGGGCCGTTTCTTCACCCGTATGGGTAACATGATGAAAATGCGCTTCATTAAGGGAATCATAATCGGAAATAATCACGCCTTTAAAGCCCAAATGTTGACGGATGAGTGTTTTTAAGACAAAGGGTGAAACCGTGGAGGGGACTCCTTCCACCACATTAAAGGAAGACATAAGAAGTTCTGCTTCAGCATCCACACACGCACGATATCCTTCTAAGTAATATTGATAAAGTGAATGTTTAGAAATTTCTGCTTGGGTATAGTCTTTTCCTGCCACGGCGGCCCCATAGGCAACTACATGTTTTCCACAGGCAGCCAGGGTGGAAGGGTCGTTGAGCGATTCACCTTGATAGCCTTTGACGGCCGCATATGTCATTTGATAATTTAAAAACGGATCTTCTCCTGAACTTTCCATGACGCGTCCCCAACGGGCATCGCGGGCTAAATCTGCCATGGGAGAAAAGGTGACATGGATACCCGAGGTGGCCGCTTCTTTCGCCGCAATCTTTGCAGCGAGGCGACTGCGTTCCACATCCATCGTTGCCGCAATCGCTAAGGGAATCGGGAAAATCGTTTTATAGCCGTGAATGATATCCGCCATAAATAAAAGTGGGATTTTGAGTCGACTTTTTTCTAAATACATCGTTTGTAGCTGACGCATTTCTTCAGGACCTGCGGTCCCTAAAATTGAACCAACCCGATAAAGTTGGGCTTCGGTAATTTTATATTTCCGTAACGGTCCAGCTACTTCATTCAAAAGAGAATCGGAGAAAAAAAACGGTGGGACTTGGTGAAGTTGCCCCACTTTTTCTTCTAATGTCATCGCTTTTAGTAAGCTGCGAACCTGAGATGAAACGTTCATTTGATATAATTTTATCAATGATACCGCCAATCTTAAAGCAAAATTCAATTATTCTTTTGCATCACGAAGCATGGATGGTCAAAAGTCATCTTCACCGCGGTCAAAGTAGCGACACATACTTAGTCCATAACGACTTGCATTTACCTTTTATCGTCAAAGCGTATCATCCTGAAACACCTGCAATGGCACGGGATGTTGAAAGCTATGAAACGTTAAAAGCGTTAGGAGTCATGATGCCGCTATTACTCCATGTCGAACCATCCCAACGTATGCTTGTGAAACAATATTTAAACGGTGATACCGTTGCTCAGATGTTAAAAAAACAGCGTTTAAATCCCCTCCTTCTTTCTAAAATGAAAGATCTCGCGGATTATCTCAAAAATAAAGGGGTGATGTTGGATTATCACCCCGAAAATTTTATGGTGTTGGATACGCTAATTTATTATGTCGACTATACGTGTTTACCCTACGCTGCAAGCCACGATTTTGATCATGTTGGTTTAGCGCTTTGGCAAGATAACGTTTAACGACCAAACCAAAGTTCGGTTTCTTTTTTGACTGCTTCAGGCGAATCGGAGGCATGAATTAAATTACGGAGCCACCGTTTTTCAACGATGGATGCTTCTAACGTATCATGCACGAATTGACCCCGTAAGGAAGTCGGAGCAGCTTTGGCAGGATCGGTGGCCCCGATGATCGTGCGAACATGGGTGATGGGATCGTGATTCGTTTCAGTGAGGACAAGGATAAGAACGTCTTGATCGAGGAATTCATCGAGAATCGCTTGCGCTAAATAATCTTTATTTAAGCGCTTAAGGACGTCTTCATAATGCGTAAGGATTTTTTCTTTCTCCACGCGAACTTTTTTGGAACGCAAGACGGTTAAGCCTTCTTGACGAAAGCGTTCTAAAATCATATCGGCTAAGCCTAATTTCATCGCGTCGGGTTTAATAAGTACAAACGTTGTTTGGTCCATGAGAGTATCCTTTCATCCTTATTGTAGCAAAGTTTTTTTGTTTCGCCCGTGTAAGACCTATACTCCTTAACTAAAGCGCTTTCTTTAAAGGCAATTTGCCAAGAAAAAAACCCCTATAAATGGGGTTTTTCAATGGTCACTTTCTCCGATAAATCCACGCGACACGTCGAGGTTTTAATTGACCGTACGACCCAGAACACCCCAATAATAAGCAAGGCTAAGGAAATAAATTTATACGGGAGACCCGCAAAGGGAAGGGCAATCACAGAAAAAGTAATTCCTAAGGTGGCAAAAAAGGAAATGACACAAGGCGTACAGCCATACGTTAAAATACCAAAGAAAACCGAAGCAAAACTTAAGTTTGATCCTTTGGATTCTTTCCCCGTGAGTTGAAATTGTGCCGTCGTAAGGCCCATCATCGTCATCGATAAAAGGGCCATCACGATATTCAAGACAATATTCACAATAGGGAGAAATAAGCCATAGGTTTCTGCCATGGATGCATAAGACATATTAAACGAATCGACTAGGGTATAAATACTAAGGAAAAATACAAAATAAAAGGCGTTCATGCCAAGACTTTTTTTCGTGGTTTGTAATCGTAAGACATTCTCTAACATAGTTTTATCCTAACAAGAACCAAGGGTGTTTGACAACTAGGAGACGCGATATTTAATCGCAAGTCCACCTTTGGAGGTTTCTCGGTATTTCCGATGCAAATCTTTTCCCGTTTGATACATGGTTTCCACCACCACATCAAAGGAAATTTTTCGGCTATCGGCAATGACAGAGGCGAGTTGCGCGGCATCCATCGCCCGTAAGGCGGCCATGGCATTCCGTTCAATGCACGGAATTTGCACATAGCCTTCGATCGGATCACACGTTAAACCTAAATGGTGTTCCATGGCGACTTCCGCTGCATATTCAATTTGTTTACGGTTCATCTTCATCACATACGCATAGGCGGCAGC
Source organism: Bacillota bacterium (assembly GCA_030834445.1). Classification (GTDB taxonomy): domain Bacteria; phylum Bacillota_I; class Bacilli_A; order RFN20; family CAG-826; genus UBA970. The sequence continues at coordinate 31,725 of JAURFC010000001.1, read as the reverse complement.
AGCCATCGAACACGCAGACCCGACTTCCGCTTGGCATCCTGCTTCTGCCCCAGAAATGGAGGCATTATGTTTAATCAAATTGCCAAAAAGCCCGCCAATTGCGAGGGCTTCAAGCATAATTTGTTCCGGAACATCATCGCGGTCGGCGACATATTTTAATAACGCCGGCATCGTTCCTGCAGCCCCACAGGTGGGGGCAGTGACGACCACACCGCCTGCCGCATTTTCTTCATTGACGGCGAACGCATAGGCGGCAATGAGCCGATTTTGATGCACTTCAGGGGTATTATCCATCATGACGGCATCATAGAGTGTCTTCGCCTTGCGTGGCACCTGAAGTCGTCCTGGTAAGACACCCACGGTTTGAATGCCTTTAAGAATGGTTTTTTGCATTTGGTCCCAGATCGTTTTTAAAAACGGATAAAGTGACGGTCCTTCGATCTGCTCAATGTATTGAAGTAAGGTGAGGTGATGCGCATCACAATACGCTTCGATCGCTTTAAAACTTGTGTGGGGATACATCGTCACTGGATCGCTTAAACCTTCATCATAAATTTTAATTGCCCCACCCCCGATGGATTCCACACGACGCGTAAACGCTTCATCAGGGAGTTGGACAAGAATATCAAAGGTATTGGGATGTCTGGTTTTCGTTTGTTTATCAAACGTAAAGGTCGTCGGAGTGGGGGCAAGTGTTTTTTGAATAATCGTATCGGTTAAATGCCCTTTTCCGGTATAGGCAAAGGAAGCATAAAGGGTAATATGAAACGCGAGCGCATGCGGATAGCGCGTTTTAAAATACTGGGCGGCAATGCCAGGACCCATCGCATGAGAACTGCTTGGCCCGTGTCCGATGCGATACAGTTCTTTTAAGCTTTTCATGCCTATTTTTGAAAGACAGTGTATTGGACAATCTCCCAGAGATTGCCGTATAAATCGTTAAATTGTGCCCGTCGACCGTAGACTTCTTGGGTAATTGGTTTGGTAAAGTGAACGCCTTTTGCACGTAAGGTTTCCACGGATTTTTCTAGTTCAAACGTATTCAGGACGATAAGCGGACGGGTACCTGCTTGATGACCAATAAACGCACGGTCTTCCTCCACTAAGGGGACATGAAGAAGGATATGGACGGGGGATTGTAAATCCGGTGCCACTTTAACCCAGCGACGTGAGGTTGTGATTAAAATATCTTCAATCAAAACCATCCCTAAGGTTTGGGTATAGTAATGGATAGCTTCATCATAATCGCGGACAAATAAGGTGACAATATGGAGATTAACATTCATAACATCTTCATTCTAACGCATCTTTTTAAACTTGAGTAGCACTTTTTTGAGAAAAGAAAAGCGAAGTTGGGCCATGACAATGCCACTGAGAATTAAAAGCATCCCCAGCAATTGCATGAGCGAAATGACTTCGGAAAGGAAGATCACCCCGGATAAACTGGCAAAAACCCCTTCTAAACTCATCATCAAGGACGCAGTGGGGGCACTACTGCTTCGTTTTTGTCCCACCACTTGCAGGGAATAGGCAATCACACTGGAAACAATTCCCACATACAATAAAGCAATAATGGCATTCGTTGACGTCATAAACGTCATATTGATGCCTTCGATGATGAGCGTTGGAAGGATGCTTAAAACCGTGGCAACCCCGAATTGAATGAAGGAAAACATTAATGAATCCAGGGAATCTTTAAGTTGATCAATTAAATAAATTTGTGCGCCATAGAAAAATGCCGTGAGTAAAATAAGTGCATCATACCCATTGAGAGCTTGCCATGTTCCTTCCGTGGATAAAAGATAAAACCCAACAAGACCCAATCCTAATGCGATCCATGTTTTTAAAGGATAACGTTGGCGAAAGAACATACCAATAAGTGGCACAAACATAATATAAAGTGTGGTAATAAAACCTGCTTTACTTGTTGTGGTACCAACAATACCGACTTGCTGTGTCACCATGGCAAAGGCAAGAATAACGCCCCCGAGCACGGCAAGGCGATACCCTTTCGGTGTACCTAAGTGGACAAGTCGTTTTTGCGGCATGACGCGTGCCCGAATGACAAGAATGAGGAAAAGGACGCCGGTGGCTAATAATCCCCGAACCGTCACAAAGGTATAAGGACCCATCGTATCCATGGCGACGGATTGAAATAAAAAAGCGGTTCCCCAAATGAGGGACGCCGCAAGTAAAATAAAATCGCCGATGGCAAAGGATGTTTTTTTCATGGGATTAATCCAAGGTGAATGTGGGGGTTAATTTTTCGTGGAGTTGTATCATGTTGAGGAGTACCACATTATAAATGCGCGCATAATCATAATCCGATTCCATAAAGGTAGCCGGTTCTTGGACGATCCAAAGTTCACGATAGGACTGTTGCTTTAACGGTTCAAGAATGGTTTGTAAAAGGCGAGAATCATATTTTGCTTTCTTGGGAAGCAGGACGAGAAGAAAACGTTCATCTTTTTCAAGCCATTCAAAATAACGACCTGGAGAGGGCGGCAGTGGTAATGGAGTTAACGGTCGACCGGATTGCTCAAACAAGGCAGGAACCGTCAAAACGCGACCCGAACCATGGGACGTGATGGTTGTCACGACCGTGACGACCATCAATAAACCGGCAAAAATAAGCGGTAAGAAAAAGATCCATAAACCCCATTCAAAGAGGGCAAAAGGGGCCACAATGGTCATTACGAAATTAAAGAAAACGGAAGCAAGTAACAATCCTAAGGTTATTTTACTGAGAGGATGGAGCGGACTCGCATTTCCGCGAAAGCTACTCGACGTACGATGGGACGCATACAAGCGTGAGGAAGAACGGGAAAAAGACGAACGTCGACGGGAGGCCAGGGACGTTCGGGAACGGGAGAAGGAAGAGCGACGAGACCGGGAAGAACGCATAGCGATAGTGTATCACATTTAGGGCTTCCTTTTTGACCGAATCCACGCACCTTTTCTTGCGAGTCATCAAAAAATTTAATACTATGTTAGTGATATATTTATATCTTTATAAGGGGAATCTATGAAAAAAATTGATTTAATGGAAACGGGAATAAGTTTATCGCGGTTATTCCGTTTATTTTTTCGTAATTTATGGTTGATTGGGATTACGTTTGTGTTCGGTTTAGGCTTAGCCTATGGCTATACCCAATCGGACCTCATGGACCAAGGCACCTATCAAAGTTCGGGTTCCGTTGCGTATAAGGTCAGTACGAACGCCACGATCTTAAATACCGTCACTGAAATTGTTCGTTCTTCTGCCGTCGCTGAACTTGCAGCCAGCGCTTTAGAAGCGGAACTTATTACCTTAGACAATGGAGATGCGATTACACCCACCCTCATTCGTTCGACCCTGACGGCGAGCACTACAACGAACTCCTTACGTATCACGATTACCTTTACCCATCCTGAAGAAGCAATTGTGGTTCCGATTATCAATGCGGTGATTGATGCCACCATTTTCGATGGCAACACCAATTACACGGTGATTGCCAATAACCTAGTTTTAGGCGAATATGCATCAGCGACCACCTTTGATGGCCCAAGTTCCTTACTGTATCTAGCGATTGGTGCCTTGCTTGGTTTAATGGTCGGAGGCGCTGTTGGTGTCTTATGGGATGCCTTTAAAGGGACGATTTTCTCTGCCACGGATTTAAAAGAACTGGGAGTTTCCAGTCGGTTATTGAAAGTCTTGGTCTTACGCCCCCTCAATCTGAGTTTATTGAAAGCTCGATTTGCCGCTTTGGATCAACGTCAACGCGATCAAAAAGACGTCATTGAAAAATCCACCACCCTCCAAGAATCCTTACAAAATTTACAAAATAATCTTGAAAGTATCCGTCCTAATCCCTCCGATCCTTTAATGACGTTTGTCAGTAGTGCCAAACCCTTAACCGAATTACCGTTATTTTCCTATGTCTTTGCCCAACAATCCGCGTTACGCGGGGTTAAAACCTTACTCATTGAAGCTGATTTAAAGGCTACGCCGTTAACGAAACTTCTCACCTCCTTACAATTACTTACCGATAAGAAAAAGGCCAAGGATGACTTTTCGGTCGTATCCCTTTCCCCGAACCTCGATGTGGTGTTGGGTCTACCCAAAGCCGTTCCTGCTCCACATTTACGTTCAGAAGCGATGAAACAATTCATTGAAGCAAGCAAAAAGACCTATGGTCAAATTGTCTTTTCTTCACCTGCTTTATTACCCGATCAATCCGCATTGAGTGTCTTACCGTATACGAACGCAGCGATTTTATTAACAAAAGCCGCCGTCTCCAATACGACCGCGACCATTCAAGCGTTCAATGTGCTTGCTGATCAAGGAGTCCAAGCTTTTGAGGCGGTGGTTTATGAACCAATCGTCGGATTAAAACTACCGACGTGGTTAGTAAACCCTTTGTCGTTGCTTCAAAAATAAAAACAGTAAAATCAAACTACCGACGCCCACGCTCGGAATTACGATGCCTGTGACATCCCATGTGGGTGCAACCGGAGATTGTAACCCTTGGGCGTTTTCCACACGTGCGGCTAAATAGTTATAACGTCCTACCGCTTCACGAAACGTTGACGTATCTTGTTGGGAGGATTCATTGATACCGGTAATTTTCGTATTCGGTTGATCAAAAATAAGTTGCTGACTTGTCGGATGCATCCCCACGTATTCCTGTTCAATCGAACGAAATGCTTCTTCGACTCGACCGGCGGCAAACATCCCATCGCCATACATGACAAATTCTGCCCAACGCTTCGCTTGCTCTAGCGGTGTAATCGTCGGCTGGGCGAGTTCAAACGTGTGTTTTTCTTCTGCTAAAGGACGATGCATCCATGTAAGAGGATCATAAGTTACATAAGCATCCAGTGATTTGGAATCACGATATAAATGAAAAGATGATGAATCGATCGCTCCATATCTAGACATGTCTATTGTGTTGAGGTCAAGTCTGTCAATCACGTCTTGATCTTGATAGAAACTTATCGATGTGATCGTTTCATTCCATAATGTTTCGGCACTGATTTCCATTGCGTTTTCACCCTCTACAAAGTGAAGCTTCAATGGTTGTAAGGGGGCGATGGTTAAAGTGGATGAAAAGCGAAGATTCGTTGTATTCACATCCAAGGTATACGACGGTAAGGACACGGTTCGAATCGTCGGATTAAAAAGGTCAATCGATTTAACATGTCCATCTTCAACTTCTACATATGAAATTAAAAGATGATTGCCTAATCGTGGGGTGACAAGGGTGACTTCATTTCGTACAGCAATCGTCCATTGTGTTTCACCTTCATCATCAATTGTTAGGAAAGTTGATCCTAAAACGGATGTATCCACAGTTTGTAACTGGGCGAGTAACGCATCAGTAGGCTCTCCAAAAATAAATGGATCAAGCACTTCATTTAACCCAATGGAGACGTGAAATCCCGAAGAGGTTTGAAACGGCAAACTAGCAAGTATGGATAATAAAACAAATGGATGCGTCATAACGATATTGTAAGCGTCAAAGACGATGAGTTCAACCATTGGAATGTTGCATAAAAAAAGCACGATATGATTCGTGCTTTTCCTGTCTAAAATGAAGAACGGTTACGCGGTAACAGTGAGAATAAGGTTTGTTAAGTTACCTGATGCATCTTGAATGAGCACTTCATAGGTTCCAACTTGTAACGCTTCGGAGAAAGATTCAACGATCGTTCCATTAAACGTTAATTGGTCTAAAGCAAATAAAATCGTTTCATAGGAATTATCTTCGAAGTTTAAGAATTGGATGAAATCATACACGGTGACTTCCTCTACCAAGGAAACGGAGAGGACGTTATCTAACGAGCGACCTTGGAATGAAAACGGTTCTTCATTAAGGACACCATAAATAATCGGAGCAGACGTATCTTCATACACATACGTTGCGACAAAGGATGCGGTTGCACTCGTTGTGAGCGATAAAGTAAATCCATTTTCTAATGCGACAGTGAAAGACAATGGCGTAAACGCTGTAAACGGAACAAGTTCCACATTCGATAAGCGAATACGGGATTGATCGTCAACCTTTGCAACATAGGTGACAAGCGAATAGTCACCTGCTTCGACCCATACGGGTAACGTTAACGTCGTATCGCCCACAAAGGTAAGGGAGGAATTACTGTATTCAACCGCTTCCTCTTCTCCAATGACGAACAATTGTTGACCCTTAGTTAAGGCATACATCATGGTGTAGGATGCTCCTACTAACAAAAGCGAAGAAGCAGGTAAAGTTGTCGAAACCGAAGCGGTTGTAATCGTTTGGGTTTCGTTGTCAAACGTTGCTGCTCCATTCAACGTAGGTAACGTAAGGAGGGCGTTATCAAGGGAAGGTGGTAAATCCGAAAGATTGAGTTGAGGATATAAGGTATCTTGGTCTAAGACGAAGGAAGGTAAGGAAGCTATTAACGTCATTTCTTCATCAATAACATCCCATAATTTGCTAAGGTCGGTCAATCCTTTTTCTCCCCCTAATTCAAATTGATCAAAGAGACGAGGAAAATTAAGCACCGTTTCAACGGTTTCCATAATTAACGTGTCTAATGGACCATCCTTATACGTCAACCCTAACGTGTCGAAAAATTCAAGTAAGAGTGGTAAAGCATCTAAATAATTGACTGGAAGGATCGTGGAACTTTCAGCGACATAGCCGACATATCCTTCGCCTTCAAAGGTATCAATATTAGAAGGACGGACAGTGGTCGTTAACGGAGAAGGCAATTCCGCAACGTTATTAGAGAAATTAACAACCGCCTCGCTAGCCTCATACAACACGTAATCTTGATTATCCGGTGTCCAGTCTTGCAAATTACGAAGCGTGACATCATCTAGCGAAGCAACGATGGAATCCCATCCTGAGAACGCTTGAGGATAAAACGAAAATGGAAGCGTCGAATCAGCATTCAACAACCATGTCATGACATCATTGGTTAAGGAAGGGTTGCCCACTTTCACATAGTTAAAGGTGGCAAGGACGTTCGGTTCAAGATCAAATTGGGAAATTCGAACAAATGTTTGTAACCAACCCGTAGAGGTTTGAACATTAAAACTAACATTTGCATCCGTACTTCGCCAGTAACTCCATCGTTCGGTCGTGGGATTTTTGATCGCTTTAAACCATCCACTTCCACCAGCGGAAGGATTGGCTTCTTTAACACCATTGACCCAAATATCACTGGACCATTCATAATATTCATCTTGAATGAAGGTTAAATGGCCAAAGGAAGCATAGTTGTTTTCCGCGTACGCATCATACACTTCGACGACTTGTAAGCCATCTTGAAAGTAGGTTTGAATTGATCGCACCATATAATCATCTTCTAACGATGTAAAACTTACATTGGCTGACGTTAACGTCACTACATCGGCAATGGCATCATAGGTGAGTAAATAACGTGTCGATCCAGAAACGACCCACGTATCCAAACGGGATAAGGTCGTAATCGCCCATTCGACTTCTTGTTGTGCCGCAAAGGCAGCACTGGCAATATTTTGATTTAAATTACGAAATTCTAACCCAATATTGGAAGAATCAGGCAAGGAAAGATACGTCACCGAAGAATCATTCACCTCGACGTCGCCAACGGATTGTGTTTGAACAAAACGGGAGGAAAGACGACTTAAAGGTGCATCTGCACTAACCAGTGCATCTAAATTCACATTGAAATCGATCGACGCTAAGCGGGTTTTGGAAACACTTAATACATCGCGTTTAGCATAATCCTCTACCGACAGTGAACTACTGGCAATGGATGAGGAAGACGAAGCGCTTGAACTACTTGTGGAACCTCCGCACGCTTGTAAAACGAGTAAAAAAAGCACCCCAGTGGAGACGATTGTTTTTTGGTTCATTGTGAACTCCTTAACGCATTCACTATACGTGAAACTGAAGTTATTTCAAGGATTATTTATTAAATGAGAGGACCTATTGATAAGTATGAAGGATTTCCCCACCTTTTCAGAAGCTGTCCATCTTTTCCTCATGGACACCAAACTCACCAAGCGTGAAGGAACGTATCGTTTTTATGCGTATTATTTATCTCGCATGCTTCCTAAACTAGGAACTCTAGCCTTGCATGATATAAAACCGATTACGATGACGCACTTTATTTATGATTTAAAACAAGTTCATCCTTTTATGAAGGCTGCCACAGTCAATAAATTTATTACCGTTTTTAAAGCATGTTTTCGCTTTCATATGCCTTACCCTTTTCGTTATCGAAAACTGAAAGAAGACATCGCTCACATTCCACTAGTTGACTCACAAACGATTTCCAAGATTTTTACTTACTACCGACAACATCTCAATAATCCTCGGATGGTGAGAAACTTTTTACTATATGCCTTGCTTTTGGATACAGGGTTACGTATTAACGAACTTCTTCATGTGCAATGGGATGATGTGAACCTTCTCCAACGTTCGTTAACAGTGATGCTTAGTAAAGACCACCACCAACGATATCTTTTCTTTACCCCTGCGACCCTACAACTCTTCTTCACATTGCAGCAAAGGGTGACCTCAAAGCAAGGATACATCTTTATTGATTATCAAACTCATCAACGTTTGTGTGTTTCATCGATTGAAACGATCACCCAACGACTTATGAAAACCTTAGATATTCAAGGTAGTATTAGTCCTCATAAGTGGCGACATACGTTTGCTACGCGATTTTTAACACAAGGGGGCAATCTTGAAGTCTTACGTTTGCTTCTAGGTCACCATAATTTGCGCATTACGCAAAAGTATTTACACGTTTCCCATCATCAATTACAAACAGAATATCGACGGGTCATGGATTCAGCTTCTCATCGCGCATCAACGTTGAATACCGATGATAGTCTTCCTTCAATAAAAGAGGAGTAACAAATCGTTTCGAAACAAGGTAAACTCTAAGTATGTGGACCTTTATTAAACTCGTTTTTCTCGCAAGTCTTTGTTATTTCCCTATCGTCTTGCCGAACGTCTTACGAAGAAAATCACATTCCCTTGACTTCCGTTATCGTCAATTACGAAAAGCGGTAAAATTTATTTTCCCCGCGCTGAAAATTGATTTTCACCTCCACCATGAGGAAATGCTTCACACCAATGAACCCTTTCTCATTGTAAGTAATCATCATTCGTATTTAGATCCCTTTTTAATGATTTATTTAATGGACCATCCCGTTCGTTTTGTCGCCAAAAAAGAAATTCGTTCCTATCCCATCTTTGGGGATGCAACGGCGAGTATCGATGCGTTATTTTTAGATCGAAAAAACATTCGTTCTCAAATTAAAACGCTGCATTCGATGAAAGAAAGTATGGCAAGAAAAGAAACACGTTGGGTCATTTATCCTGAAGGCACTCGCAATAAAACATATTCCAATCCGATGCTCCCTTTTAAAGCGGGTTCGTTTAAACATGCGATGGAATCGAAAACGACCATTTTACCGATGGTTGCCTATGGTTTCCATCGTCCCTTAAATCCCAAAATTCGCATGAAACGATACCCGGTTCAAATTGATTTCCTCGATCCAATCACCCCAAAGATGTATGAAGGGAAAACGTCCCAAGAAGTTGCGGATATGGTCCAATCCCTCATTCAAGCTCGCAGTTATCAAATGATTGAGGACGACAAGCAACTCGTGAAAGCCTTAACTTCCCAAAAAAGAAAATCTTAATTCAAAGAGGAAATCAGTTCAACTTCTTCTTGCGTCAGCTCAAAATCAAAGACGTTCATGTTTTCTTGTTGATGGAGCGGATTATGCGACTTTGGAATGACCACCATGCCCATGGAAAGTTGAAAACGTAAACCAACCTGTCCCCACGTTTTGCCATAGGGTTGACCAATCGAGGTTAATACCTTTTTGTTCTCTTCGGACATTTTCGCCAACGAATGATAGGCTTCAGGAATGATGTGATGAGACTGACAAAAGGCAATCATGTCGGCGTTCAGTTTTCCTGGATAACTTTGAAATTGATGGAGCACCGGTTGAATGCGCGCGTGCTTGATTAAGTACGTTAATTGATTGATAGTAAAGTTAGATACACCTATTGACTTGATAAGCCCTTGATCGACAAACGATTCGAGCACGCGCCAAACGCGGAGATTGTCTTCATCTTTTTCTAATGGGAAATGCATGAGATATAAATCAATGTAGCCTAAATTAAGTGCATCTAAGGAAGATTGGACACTGGAACGGACTACATTATCCGTGGCGTTGTACTCTGACTTTTCTGGTATTTTGGAGGTAATAAAGAATTCACCACGAGGAATGCCCGATTCCTTTACCGCTTTGCCAATCACCGCTTCATTACGGTAATAAATTGCAGTGTCCAATAAACGATAACCCAAGGCAATCGCCGATTGGAGTTCAGTCGTATCAAAATTAATCGCCCCTTGAAAGGTTTGATTTTCTTTGCCAAAGGTATTGGTGCCGGTACCAAGCATGGGTATAGTGTATTCATTGCGAAGTTTTTTATTTGTCATTGATTCATTTTACCATAGGTTGCCGTATGCCTCGTGACCTGCACCCATTAATACTCTTTGTAGGACGAAGGATCATGGATGATTTTTGCTTTCTTTGCCGCCTTTAAATCCAAGAACAAACCGATGAAAAAAGCAGTAGGTATGGCGATTAACATCAAAGGTATAAGTGGTAATACGAACCATAAAAACATAGCGCTAATGCCCAACAAGATCATTATGGTCCAAACAGGAATCGAAATCACAAGGAAAGGAAATATCAACGATCTAAATCGTTGAACTTTAGAAATCGTGATCATAAAAATATAAATAAAATAAGTAAAACCAATTGCGAGGAGACCGATATAAATAACCGAGACCATCGGGGATTGCGTTTCGATTTCACTAAACGTTAAAAACGGTTGCATACCAAAGAAGACAAGAATGGTATAAATCCACGTCATAAAATAAGCGAAAAATAAGTTTTTTTCAGGAGTATCAAAAAGAAGGAGTAATTTCATAAATTTATTTTATAATACGTTAACTTTTATTCATCCATTAATTTTCATAAGGGAGTTAAATCTATTCTTCTTCAAGTGAGCAACAAGAATAAAAAAACCCGCCATAGCGGGTTTAACAAAGTGGTGGCCCAAGCCGGGATCGAACCGGCGACACACGGATTTTCAGTCCGTTGCTCTACCGACTGAGCTATCGGGCCAAGTCTTGTATAACTTTACCTTAACTAACTTCATAATACAAGACTAACTCACGTAGTTTTTAAGAAGGAAAACCCCTTAAGACAAGCTTAAGGGGTTCTTCTATTTATCATGGCGGACCAGACGGGGATCGAACCCGCGATCTTCTCCGTGACAGGGAGACATGTTAACCGCTACACCACTGGTCCACAATTGATAATTATCAATCATTAAGAAATATTTATCAAGTTTAAAGTTATTTAATTTTTTTTGTCATTTTTTCATCAAGAAATATTTGCATAACCTTAGCAAAAAATTTAAGTTCTTTTATAGAAACTTTTTGATGGTTTATTTTTTTTGTTTGAATAAGGTTTAAAAATTCAGATATTTCATATCTCAATCCATCTCCTTCAAATTTATAAAAATACTTTTTATCAAAATTACTGTCTTCAAACTTTAATTCGAAGTATTCGGTTTTCCACCAAGGAGATGGTACGTAAATAAAACCCTTAGTACCCGATATTATCAATTGACCATCAGTCTTTACTCCAAGTCCGGTGTTTGCAATACCTATTCCATGTTCATAAACTATTGTAAGATTGGTAAATAAATCAACATTTTTAGATTCATCAAAATAGGATGTAAATCGTATTGATTTATAATTTGTCCCAAATAACTTACTGATAATTAACAAAGGATAGGTTCCAAGTTCAGTAAAACTACCACCATTTTCGCTTTTTCTCAGTTCTCTGAAATCACCTTCTATCAACTTGGAAAATGAAGCACTAACATGTTTTATTTGGCCAATAATCCCAGATTTTGCAATACTTAAAAGTTTTAAAAAACCAGGTGAATAAGCAGTTTTTACAGCTTCCATCAAAACCAATGAATTTTTTTTTGAAATTTTAATTACATCCATTAACTCACTATAATTTAGAACAAGTGGTTTCTCACATAAAACATGTTTTCCTTTTAATAATGATTTTTTTATATATTCATAATGTGTGTTATGAGGAGAAGCTATATAAACAGCATCAACTTTATCTAAAAAATTATCAATATTTGATTCAAAAAAGTTTAATTCATGTTTATTTGCAAAAAAAGAAACTTTATCTAAATTAATTCCAAAAGCACCTTCAATATTAATACCACTTACAAATTTAGATTCCCTTATAAATCGATTAGCTATCCTTCCGTAACCAATTATTCCAAGCTTTAATATTCCATAATCAGATTCTCTAATTTGTGAACTTGAAATACCTCTAGTTCTTTCTATATATACGACATTGCAATAAGACTTTAAATAATCAAATTTTCCTAACCAATCCGAACCAATTGCAAAGATATCTATATTGTATTTAATAATATCATCAAGTTTCTGACCTTCAAATTCTTCAATTATAATTTCATCTGCAATTTGAAGCTTTTTGATATTTTCGATTCTTTCCATTACTGTTTGCTTTACGTTTAGTTTACCTCTACTCTGATCATAAAAATCGGATGTAACACCAACTATCAAATAATCTCCTAATGCTTTTGCTTTATTAAGTAAATTTACATGTCCAAAATGTAATAAATCGAATGTACCATAAGTAATTACCTTTTTCATTTTTTAAATTCCTTTCAATATTCGTAATTATCAATTTGTGTTAATAAACTTTTTAAAACTTAAAAGATACTTTATTACATTATTATTTAATAGAATAGATAATGTAAAATAAATCAAGAAAAAAAGAATAAATCGAAAAATAAAATCCAAGTAATTACTTGTAACAAAAAAATAAATGATAACACCTGTAATACAACTTAATAATAATGGTAAAAAGGTATCATATAATTGATCAACAAATTTATATTTGATTATTTCTGCTGAAAAAAAAGAAAACAACATAGTGATTAAAAAATTATTAATTATTGAAAAAAATAATATTCCATTAATTCCATAGGAGATTCCAAAAAAAAAGAATATAATCGTGCTAAAAAGTTTTAAAATTTCAATTTTATAAAGCAACTTAATTTTACCTAATGCTTTGAAAGCTTGCAAAAAAATATTTTGCAAAGATAAAAAAACAAAGAAAATACTGGTTAATTGCATAATCCCAGACATTGGTATCCATTTTGATCCAAATAATAATAAAATTATATTCTCCGAAAAAACAGTAATGGATAGTAATAAGGGGAAAATCAAAAAGGAACTAATTTGAAGTACTTTTCTCAATGTGTTAAGCAATTTATTCAAATCCAAATTATCAAGTGATAGAAAAGGGAAAAGAACTGTAATTACAGGAACATTAATCAAATTAAGAGTTATGGATGGTATATTTTGCCCCTTGCTGTAATATCCTAATGTTGCTTGATCAAAAGATCTACCAATAAAAAAAGTTTGAAAATTTTTTGTTAATGAATCTATTAGACCAAAAATTAGAATCCCAAAACCAAAACCAAAGAGTTTTTTTAATTCTTTAAAAGAAAAGTAAAAACCGGGCTTCCAAGGGGAAGCAAACCATAAAAGGACAGAGCCAGAAATAGTAGCCAACAACTGAGAAATAACAAGAGACCAAACACCAAAATTTAAAACAGCAAGTAAAATCCCAGAGAACCCTTGAACAATAATCCAAATAATACTTCTAAAAAAGGTTTTTTTGAAAAGTAATTTTTTTTGTAAATAGGCAGTTTGAACAGTCGTAATAGACCCAAAGATAATCACAAGACCGTAGACCTTAATTAACGGAGACAGTATATAATTATTAAAATAATGAGCTAAATTATCCGATATAAGAAAAATTCCAAAGTAAATAATAATTGATAATAGTAAGTTAAAATAAAAAACATTATTAAAATCCTTATCTGTAGCATTATTTGATTGAATTAATGCTTGGGGAAAACCATACTGTAAAAAAACATTTACTATAGCAATTAAACTCGTAATAATTGCAACATTACCATAATCATCAGGAAATAGTATTCTTGCTAATATTATTTGAATAATAATTTGAAAAAATTGTACTCCAGATCTTTCGAAAAATTTCCACAAAAAGCTTGAGAGGAAAAGTTTTCCTTTAGTTTTATTCATATTATTTGAAAATTCTTTTTAAATAAGCCTTAAAGTTTTTTAACTTTCTAACAATAAAGTTGGTTTTTTCTTCAATGAAACCAGCTTTTCTCCAAATTTTTTTTAATTCATTTTTAAGATAATTCAAAATTCTTAGAGACTCCTCATAATAAGGATAAAAATAAATTTGATTAGTCAATACTTTACGTTGTCTATCATGATCAACAATTCTTTTTTTTAATATATTATGATTTTCAAAAGGATCCCATGTTATATCATAAAACTCATAACTATTATTTAATTTATTATAAATTAATTTATAATTATCCTTTATTAATGCTGTTTTTCGAAATGGTTGGGCATAATAAGCTGAATCGCTAATAATATAGTCTTTCCTTTCAATAAATTCCTTAATTAATAAATCTTTAAGTTGTATATGTGAAGTTGGGTATTCAATTGAACTAAGATTATTTACTTTTGGAGTTATAAGTGGAACTCTAATGGAATTTTGATAAACATCGAATCCATATGTTGTTCTTCCTTTATCTAAATTCATATGACCATGATCTGCAGTAATAAAAATACTTTCATCTCCAAAGGATTTTCTTAAGAAACCAACGATTATGTCTACTAAATCTATATCATCTCCATATGAAGTTCTTCCACTAATTACATGAGGAAGATGAATCCAAAGAAAAATTTTATCCAATTTTTCAACTTCATTAATTACTGAAGAGATATATTTCAAAGCTTCATTAGCCTTATCATCATTTCTTGATAAAACAATATTTTTGAATGGCAAGTGAACTCCAACACTTTGATTAAAGGAAACTTTATCATGAAAAACAGTATTAGGAGAATAAATCCTTGTATATTTTTCTTTTATATCCGAATAATTAGTGCTCCAAAGTACGTGTGTACTGTACCCTAATTCATCAAGCAAATGAAAAGTGGTTTTACTTTCACGAAATTCATTTACTTTAACATAATCCTTTCGATTCGTTTCATGAGGGTAAATTCCAGAATGCATTGAAGTAAATGACATTGCAGTTGAAGGAGCAGCAGTGTAGTGGTTTTTAAATATTGTTCCTTTAGCTGCAATGTCATTTATATTAGGTGTTTTCCAAAATTTTCCCCCATAAACCTCAATATATTCTGGCAAGAGGACCTCTTTTGATAATAGTATAATTTTATTTTTCATAAATACCCCCCCAAATGTTATTTATAAGATTAAGAGAACCTTTTTGATTTATAATTATAGCAGGATTGCCCGCAATAGTATTATTTTCTTGAAATGATTTATTAACAAAAGAATTAGCCCCTATCGCAACTTTTTTTCCAATTTTAATATCACCAACTATAACACATCCAGGACCAATATAAACTTCATCACAAATGATCGGATTTCCGTTATTCAAATAAGGACGTCTACCACCTTTTCCAATAGTTACGTTGTGTGATAAATTTACATTGTTTCCGATTCTTACATTAGAATTTATTACAATTCCACCAAAATGACCAATATAAAAACCAAAACCTATTTTTGTTTTATAGGGGATTGAAATTCCAAATTTATATTGAGCATTTTTATATATAAAATAAAAAATTAGAAAAAGGGGAAAAAAAATTTTTTTATCACTTAAAAAACTTGTAATCCTCATTTTGCAACTGTAATTAAAACCAGGAATTTTAAAATAGGTTTTTATAAAAGTTAAAAAACTACCATCAGAATTATAACGATAAAGGTCACTTTTAATTAAGATTATAAGCTTTCGGAATTTCATACTCACCTAATAATTTATTATAACCTTAATATTTAGATATTTTGAAACGATGTAAGGAAGTAAAATCCAATAAAACGAATCTCTAATTACCGCCAACATTTCTCTTCTTGGACTTGTAACGATTATTAGAAAAAATATTACATTTATAAATTTCCCTAAATTATTTTGATTATAATTAAAAATTTTGGATAGAATTATTCCAAATGGTAACATTAAAAAAAGGCCAAACCATCCGAAATTATACCAGGCTTCTGCAGGAAATGAAAAACCAGGTCCATAAGTTAAATTTAATTGATTTTTTAACCACAATGACAACCCTGCCCTAATTGCAGAGATGTGAATTCCCCCAAATATGTTAGGGAAAATAGATAATAATGAAAAGAAATAAGATTCACCATAAGCAAAATCTTGTAAGGAAGGAACAATTTCCATTGTTTCAACAAAGGGATAATTTGAGTATCCTAATATCGATACAGTTTCGAATAAGGGACTTAATACATTCTCAAAATTTGTTATTCCATTGATTAAAATTGATAATGTGAGATTTCCTGTGTTTCTAAAATTTCCAATTAAAGGTATTAGAGTAAGAAATAAATAACCCAAGAAAATATATGAAATATACGAAGTTAAATTAATTTTTCTCTGTTTATTTATAAAAAAATAACCTATTAAACTTAATGAAATAGAAATCGGAAAAGTACGATCCCCTACAGAAAAATATAACAACACAACAAGAAAAATGAAACCAGAATAAATAAATTTATAAAATATTTTCTTTGAGTAAATAATCATTATAAACAAAGATACAATGAAATAATCACTTAAGAAAAAAGCAAGTCGGACTAAGCCATTACTTCCGGAAATAGCTAAAAATGCCGAAACATAACCACCAGTTATAAAATTAGAGATTAATAGATAAAACAAATACATAATTGGAAAAATCGAAACAGCGAACATTATTAAGGAGAAAAATTTTAAGGTATTATCAAAAATTGGTGATTCTGGGTTAAAATTAATTTTTCTTTTTGGGACACCTATAACCCCTCCAATTTCTATAAAATAAATACAAAAATAAGTATATATTTGTGAAATATATAATGAATTATTATCAGTGAGTTTATATAAATCAAAATTGGATATCGGAAAATTGAACAAAAATAGAAAGCTTTGTCCCATTGTAAAAAGATAAAACATCAATATATATATATTAAAAAAATTAAATAGATTTCTAAATAAAATACTATTCAAAAACAAAGCCAAAATTATTAATATAAAAGAAAAAAGGGCGATGACTCTTAAATTATAATCAAAATCTGATTTTAATGTTAATAGATATAAACTACTTATAATCAAGAATAATAATAAAGCAAATATACTTAATCTTTTCATTTATTTTCCAAATAAAGCCTTTCATATTTTTTTGAAAGATCAAATGAATCATAGTAATTTGATTTTAAAATGTCAAAGGATGATATAGTACATTTTTCTTTATCAAATTTTATAATTTCTTCCGCCCAGAAAAGACTTGATTTTTTCAAGGAAATATGTTTGAGCGATGTTTTGGGAAATTTTAAATCTAATTCTATCGAATCCGAAACAATTGACTTTTTATTAAGTGCCAAAGCTTCAATTAAGGCGCCAGGAACACCTTCAAAAATAGATGTTAAAATAAATAAGTCAATTTCGCCCAAAAAGCTTTTTACATCATCTAGTTGCCCAAGCATAATAATTTTGCCGGATAAATTATTATTTATTATAAATTCATTTAAAATGATTCTTTCTGGTCCTTCCCCAGCAATAAGAAGATAAGAGTTAGGATTAATTTTTATTACTTCATTAAAAATTTTGAATAAAAAAAGGTGATTCTTAACAGGTCTTAAATTTGCAACATTTCCCAATATTAAAGCATCATTATTAATATTCAATTTAGTTCTGTAGTTTGATTTATTATTGATTTCTTTAAAATATTTTAGATTAATAGCGTTTGGAAAAATTCTTACATTAGAAAATAAAAAAAATAATCGACCAAAAAGGTATTTTCCTGACTTGACTGAACAAGTTAATTTCATATTAGAAAACAAAAATATCAGGACTCTACTAAAAACCTTATAAATTGTCCATGAAATTCCTTCTTTTAAATCATTTGAAGATCTTGAATGAGTTATTCTTAATTTGACACCCGCAAGAAAGGAAATAAACATAATTATCCCCGAATTAAATGCTACATGTGAGTGCACAATTTTGTATTTTTTCTCTTTTAATATTTTAAATAAAGAAATAGCATAATTGAAATATCCAACTTTTGAAGGTGGCATTATGTAAAAGATATTACCACCAAGATTTTTGATTTTTTCAAAGAAGTAATGATTACCAGGCTTCATAACGATAAAATCAAACTGAATATTTTTTCGGGATATTGATTCATAAATATCCATAATTCTGCTTTCTGCACCAGCTTTGTACATTTGACCAAATATATGAAGTACTCTAACCATAATTAAAACCTACGAATTATAAAATTTCTTTCTTATTGAACTCAGATTGCTTTCATTGAAATCGTTTGATTTAACTATATTATCGCGGGAGGCTTTGATTAAAGATTTTTTATTTAAAGAGCGAATAATTTCAACTAATTCCTTATATCTGTTTTTTTTAAAAATATACTCTTTACTTAATAATTCTTTTATTCCACCGGCATTTGAGCCAATACAAGGTAACCCCAAACTCATTGCTTCGATTAATGCTCTTGGAAGTGCCTCAACTAAACTAGGTTGAATATACAAATCAATAGAATTAAAGAATTCAACAATATTATTACGATTTAGCGAACCTAAGAAAACCACATTATTAATTATTCCTAACCTAACGGCTAGACGTTTTAATCTGTTTTGGCTTCCTGATCCGGCCAAATAATACTTTGGATAGTATCCAAAAGTATTAAGTTTTTTTATTGCATTAAATACAGTATGGTGACCTTTATACTTTAAATTAACTGATGCGAGAGTACCAATCTTAATTTCATTAAATTTTAAATATTCAATTTTCTGAATTCTATTGTCTATGTCTGTTGAAGTTACATTAAAAATTAAGACATCGGAACAAGATACAGCTAATCCTTTAGTAGGATAACGTTTTTGTAAGAAGTATTTTGTAACATAAAGAACATTTGTTGAATTAAAAATAACAATCCTACTAAGCAACCATAAAAAAGGTGCTGCAAACTTTGCTACCAACGAATGATTCCATAACGAATCCCAAGTACAGCCGACTACCTCGATTAACATTTTCTTCTTTAAAAATTTTGCTATAAAATAAACAATTAAACCATTTATACTTGGCAATCTAATAATAAATAAATCATGATTCATAATCATCTTGATAAATGGTTTAAGTTTTAAGTTATTAGAGTTAATTAAGTTAGTGAACTTAGTGATTTTAGTTAAACCCAATGAACTAATGTTTTCATAATTGTACACTCTTAAATATAAAGTTAAATTATTAGATATACTATAGTAATTCATAAAAACGGAATCATTAAAAGCCCCGTTCGAGTAATAAAAATTATCAATCATTTTTAACTTATGATCATGAACAAATACAACATTTTTCATATTTTTTTGTTATTTAAGAACCAGTTTATGTAAAGAGATATACCTTCTTTAAATGTATGAGATGGTGAATAACTTAAAATATTTTTCGCTAGATTAATATCTGCAAGGCTATGTTTTATATCACCGTCACGTGCTTCTTTATATACCAATTCCGAACTAGAATTTAGATTAGATTTTAGTAGCTGAAATAAGTCTAAAATGCTAGCACTTTCTTGTAATGCAATATTAAATGCTTTTCCAAAAGCTTCTGCATTAGTAAGAAATACAGAATGAATATTGGCTTGGATAACATTATCTATAAACGTAAAATCACGTGATTGTTTACCATCTCCAAACACAGTTAAAGGTTGATTATTGATCATAAGTTGGATAAATTTTGGAATAACAGCTGCATAATCCCCATCAGCATTTTGTCTTTTTCCAAATACATTAAAATACCTTAGTCCAATAGTTGGCAATTTATAAACTTCCCAATATAATTTTCCATATTCTTCATTTATTTTTTTAGAAAGTGCATAGGGGCTTATTAGATTTCCTTCCTTTCCCTCTACCTTGGGTAAAGAGGGATAATCACCATATACAGAGGAACTGCTTGCATAAATTACTTTTTTAATTTTATTAATTCTTGCAGCTTCAAAAACATTATGTGTTCCCTGTACATTATTAGAAGTATAATTTAGTGGCTGAACCATACTCCTCGGAACGCTTCCCCATGCGGCTTGATGTAATATGTAATCAATTCCTTTGGTAACATTTAGCAATAATTCAAAATCCCGAATGTCTCCTTTAATGAATGAAAAATTATTTTCATTCATTAATTCTTTAATATTTTCCAATTTACCACTAAATAAATTATCAAAACAAATAACCTTTTTAGCCTTATTTGAAACTAAAAATTCACACAAATTTGAGCCAATAAAACCAGCTCCTCCTGTAACTAAAAAGGTTGATTCTTTAATCGAATTTAATATTAAAGTCTCCAATATGCATACCCCGCTTCTTGAAACTTATTTTTATCATAAATACCTTTTACATCAAAAAGAATTGGTTTTTCAGAAAAAAACATGTTGAAATATTCTGGATTATATTCCTTGAATTCTTTGTGACTTACAGCAACAATCAATGCATCTATACTTTTAAATTGTTGTATGCTTTTTAAAGAAATATTATATTCATTTTTTGCCTCTTCTGCATCGGCAATTGGATCTACAATAATAGGTTCAATATTGTATTGCCTTAGCTCATCAATAATATCCATAACTTTTGTATTTCTGGTGTCTTGGCAATCCTCTTTAAATGTGAAACCTAGAATTCCAACTTTAGCATTATTCACAATTTTATTCGCTTTTATAATTTCTTTAACAATATTTTCAGCGATGAACTTTCCAATAAAATCATTAATTTTTCTTCCAGAAAGGATTACTTGGGATTCATAACCAAGTAATGATGATTTATAAGTTAAGTAATACGGATCTACACCTATACAATGACCCCCAACCAATCCCGGGTAAAATTTTAAAAAATTCCATTTCGTTCCAGCAGCTTTTAATACGGCTTGTGTATCAATACCCATTTTATGAAAGATTATTGAAAGTTCATTCATGAAGGCAATATTGATGTCTCTTTGCGAATTTTCTATAACCTTTGCAGCTTCGGCTACTTTAATTGTTTCAGCACGATAAACATCAGCATCAGTTACAACAAGTTTGTAAACATTGGCAATATTTTCTAAGGCTTCCTCATCTATTGCAGAAACTATCTTGGTAATATTATGTAATCGATGTGTTAAATCACCTGGATTAATACGCTCGGGTGAATACCCAACTTTAAAATCAATACCACATTTTAATCCTGATTCTTTTTCTAATATCGGAACGCAAATTTCTTCAGTTACACCTGGGTAGACTGTGGATTCATAAACTACAATAGAACCTTTAGATAAATTTCTGCCAACAGATTTTGATGCGCCAATAACTGGGTATAAATCTGGGGTTTTATCATTGTTGATTGGGGTAGGAACTGCAACAATAATGAATGATGCGGATTTAAGATCTTTATCATTAAAAGAAAATTGTATTTTTGATAAATTTAGTTCTTTATCGCCAATTTCACCAGTAACATCTATTCCTTTTTTATATCGTTCAATTTTAAATTTGCTAATGTCAAATCCAATAGTATTTACTTTTTTTGAAAAAGCATGAGCGAGAGGCAAACCAACATAACCTAAACCAACCACAGCCAGTGTTGACTCCCTATTTATTAACTTTTTATAAAGCATACATCCCCCTTCTAATTATTATGATTATAGTACATCTATGTAGCTTTTTACTATATCTATCCTATCAAAATCCTTAACTACTTTATTTCTTGCGTTTTTGCCCATCTTTATCTTTTCTTCGAAAGTCATCTTAATAAATTCTGTTAATTTATTGAAAATATCTTTTACGTTTTTTGGCTCGAATAATAAGCCTGATACTTTGTCAATGATTATTTCATTAATACCACTAATGTTACTTGCTACACTTGGTCTTCCTATAGCGGATGCTTCTAAAATAACATTAGACATACCTTCATGATGACTAGGGTGAAAAATGAAGTCTGATAGTGCGATTTTTTCTTTTACTTTTTTTTGCGTTAATTCTCCGTGGAAAAAAAAGTAATCTAGCTTACTAAACTCTTTAATTTTAAATATATAAACTTTATCTTCTATCCACCCTATAACTTCGAAAAATACTTTGGGATATATCTTGTGAATAATGGGTATAACTGAAAAAAATTCATCAAAACCTTTATCTTTTCTAACTCTGGAAATAATAAGACAAGTCAATATATCTTTTTCTTTGGGTTGAACATAATGATACTCATTAAGGTTTACACCTGAACCATTTAATAATGTGTATTTGTGGTTTTTTAAAATTTTACTTTTTATCATAAAATCTAAATTGCCTTTATTTTGAAAAAAAACATTATTTGCTTTAATAAATGCAATTTTGTAAATAGTTATGAGGAGGCTGCTAAATAAAGTTTGTTTATTCAAAACCTGACCGATTCCAGTTATTGTTGGAAAAAAATTAAAATTTATTGAGGTGAATAGTTTAATTAAGCCAACGTAAAGGTTTGGTTTAATAGTATAAGTGAATACAGAATGTGGTTTTAGTTTCTTGATGATTTTACTAATTTTAAGAATAATTAGAAATTCAACAAATGGATTTTTGCCAAATCTAGAAAAAGAAAATTGTATTACATCACATTTAAAATCATCAAATATTGAATTGTTTGAATCAAAAGGTAAAAGTAAGGTTACCCGATAACCTAATTTAATTAGACTAATAATAAATTCTTTGCGAAAGTTAAATAAAGTCTTATACGAGTTAGCAACTATTAAAATTTGTTTCATTAATTTAACTGTTAATTATAGAGATAATTTGGTTATACAAAGAATTGTTATCAAGTTTATTTATTTTTTTAAGGAAATCTTGATCACCTACTTCTAAAGTGAATTTGTCATTAATTGAGAATGAATGGATTTCAACTTTTTCAAATGAATATAATTCATCCTTTATTGCAGATGAAAGCCCACCATATTTTGAATGTTCTTCAATGACAAATAATCTTTCATATTTTTTTGCAATTTGATTGATAAAACTAGTATTTAAAGGCTTTATAGTATGGAAAATATAAAAATCAAAATATATATTTTGAGATTCAAATTTATTTATTAACTCAAAAACTTGATGTGAAATTTCTCCATTTGTAATAATTGCATTTAATGAATTGGTGTTTTTAAACCTAGGTTTATCAACTGTAATTTCGTTTAAACCATTAATAACCAAATCCTTACTCAATCTACCTAATCTTAAGTATGCCGGCCCATTAATTAAATATGAGTTTCTTGTAATAAATTCTGTTTCATAATTATCAGATGGGGAATAAATCCTTATATTAGGCATTGACCTAATTACACCAATATCTTCAGTAGCATGATGAGTAACGCCTAATGAACCATAGGAAAAACCGGCACCAACAGACACTATCTTTACATTTAAATTATGATAAGCAACATCATTTCTAATTTGTTCTAATGGCCTTAGACTAGGAAAATTGGCAATCGAGTAAACATAGACTAACTTACCTTGCATTGCTAAGCCAGCCGCAAAGCCTATCATGTTTTGTTCTGCAATTCCTATATTGATTATTTGACTAGGTAATTCATCCCAAAAAGGTTTTAAAACACCAAAACCCAAATCTCCAGTGACTAAAATTAAATTAGGATCTTTTTTTGCTAAATCTAAAAGTGTTGAAACAAATATACCTCTCATAAAATGTAAGGATCCTTAATATTTATAGGACGAATTAAATCCAATTCTTTTACAGCGTTTTGGTATTCATCTCCCTCATGAGGAAACCGATAATGCCACAAAATATCATTTTCCATAAAAGAAATACCCTTACCCTTTATAGTATTTGCCAAAATTATTGTGGGTTTTTCTCTTGATTTAAATGCTTTATTAAAAGCTTTTTTTAATTCTTCATGACTATGACCATCAACTGATATTACATTCCATCCAAATGCTTCCCATTTTTTATCAAGTGGATGTAGTGATATTGTCTTTTCTACATAATCTAAACTTTGCATTTTATTGTAATCAACAATTGCAATTAAATTATTAAGTTTAAAGTGATTAGAAATCAAAGCGGCTTCCCATATTGCTCCTTCATCACATTCTCCATCACCCAAAATAACAAAGATTTTTTCGTTAGACTGATTAATCTTTGCCCCATAGGCTAATCCTGAACCAACGGATAATCCATGTCCTAGTGAACCAGTTGAAAATTCTACTCCAGGTACACCTTTATGGGAAACATGCCCGGATAAAATACTTCCATTTTGATAGTGGGTCTTGAGAATTTTGCGATCAAAGAAACCCATATTTGCTAGTGCAGAATAAATTCCGGCTCCAGCATGGCCCTTACTTAGTATAATTTTGTCTCGTCCAATCATTTGAGGATTTTTAGGATCAACATTGGCTATATCAGTGTAAAGAACTGCCAATAAGTCAGCCATCGATAAGACCGAGGCTATATGCGAACCACCTGATAAGTGAGTCATCTCTATTGCATCACGTCTTATTAACCAAGCCAATTCAATACTATTTAACATAAAGTGATACCTCATTGAGAAGTTTAATGTCACTCTTTTCTAACGACCACTCCAAACCTTCAATATTACTTAACAATTGATCTGTGTTCTTAATTCCAGCTAAGACAATAGATTCAGGTAGTGTATCTAAAATCCATCTTATAGCAATAGCAGAGATAGATCTTGAAGTATTAATTGAAATTCTCCTCATAGTTTCAACAATATTCAAGTTATGAATTAGTTTATCACCATGAAAATTATAATAAACATCTCTAGATCGACGATCGTTGCTATCAAACTTAGTATTTTCTAAGCTGTACTTACCTGTTAAAACACCTTGTCCTAAACTTCCCCAAGTCATTGGTGTTATTTCCATTTTTGAAGACAGAAAAGCAATATCATCTTGATGGTTTCTTTTTGCAAGACTAAATTCGTTTTGGAAAGAAACTATTTCGGATTTATATGCTTGAATTACTTTAATGTCATTTTTAAAAACATTTGAAAGACCAATATATCTAATTTTTCCGGATTTTTTTAATGAAATAAGCTTTTCCATTACAACATTAAAAGGTGTATTATCCCGATAATGAATCTGGTATAAATCGATATATGATGTTTGTAGACGTGATAGAGAATTATTTAATGCTTCCTCAATCCATTCAGGAGAATTATCATAGAAGCTTTTTCCATTTTTATTTCTTACCCCAAATTTTGTTGCAATTACAACTTTTTCACGATAAGTTTTCACTGTTTCACCTAAAGTTTTTTCGGCTTCACCAAAACCATAAATATCCGCAGAATCAAAAAAATTAATACCTTTATTAACAGCTAAATTTATCGCATCCACAAATGATTGTTTAACAGTATTACCCCATCCATGTCTTCCCATAGGGCAACCACCAAAGCATAAACGTGATACTTCTAAATTTGAATTTTTCAGAACAATACTATCTTTTATAATCATTTATTACCTTATTTTACCAAAAGAAAATATCTTAATTAAAACTTTTTTGATGGTTATGAAAAATATTTTCAAGTCAGTATGTAAAGAAATTTCATTAACATACTTTAATCTTAATTGATTCTTTTGTTTAAATATTTTTTCTAGGTAAACTTTGTCAGCTTCTACACTTCCCACTTCTTGGTCCAAATTAATAAACTTAATAGAACTATAATCCGTAATTCCGGGTCTAACCGTTAGAATTACTTTTTCCTCTTCATTGTATTGTTTAGTGTAAAAAGGTAATTCTGGACGAGGACCGATAAAACTCATTTCCCCCTTTAAAATATTAATTAACTGTGGAATTTCATCAATTTTTGTTAATCTTAAAATCTTACCGAACTTAGTTATTCTATGATCGTTTTTACCCGTTGTAAAACCGCCTTTTTGTTCTGCATTTTTCACCATAGTTCTAAACTTGTAAATTTTAAATTCTTTTTCATCTTTTCCAGTTCTTATACCAAAGTAAAAGATTGGAAATCCATTAAATACTAATTGAAGAAAAACAATCACTAAAAAAAATGGCGTAATAAGTATTAAAAATAACAATGAAAACAAAATATCGTAGAATCTTTTTAAATACTTATACATTGATTTTATTTTTTACCCCCATGAAATTTCAATAAAAATGGCGGAAGCTGAGAGATTCGAACTCTCGCAGGCCTTGCGACCCCTACCAGTTTTCAAGACTGGTCCCTTCAGCCACTTGGGTAAGCTTCCAACCAATAAAGAATTTTAGCATATAGACGGTATCTCTTAAAGAAGAAAACCACATCAATGCTAGATGGTGGACCCTGCAGGACTCGAACCTGCAACCAACCGGTTATGAGCCGGGAGCTCTAACCATTGAGCTAAGGGTCCGTGATACTTATTATAATATCCAAAGAAAGGGTTATAAAGTATTATTTATTACGATTTTATATACTTAACCCTAAGGAAATTTATTTGAATAATTTAATTTACAAAACAAGAAAAACGCGAGGTTATCCTCGCGCTTTCTTCTTATCGTTTTCGTTATCTTAGAATTGAATGAGTTGAGGTTGACGATATTGGAACGTCGTAGAGAACGTCCCAAGTTTTCCTGTAAAGGAATTTAATCCCCAGGTAAATAAACGTCCTTCGGAAGTCAGTAAGGAAGAGGATGAACTTGAAAATGACATCATGTGAATCGCTTCCCCTTGATTCAAGGTTAAGAACGTATTAAGGATGAAACTACCATAATAGGACATGGTCGCATCCCCAATCCCTAATTGACCATTCCCATTATTTCCGGAAACATAAACACGTTGGAAGGAAGTAATAAGATAAATGGTTCCATTTCCATTGCTTTCCATGCGTTCAATGGTTTCCCCTTCTTCAAGGGAGTCTAATCCCAACGGTGTATAAATCAATGGTGTATCAATCGCTAATTTTAAGGCATCTTCTCCAGTCGCTAGTTGATCATTAATATTATACCCCCAACCGATAATGCGGGACTGGGAGGTTAACGCCATCGTCACATTGTTATCGGAAATGATGGAGACAATTGACTCACCACTATTTAAGTCATTAAAACTAACGAGTTCGGGAAATAATTGGTATTGAGCCACCGGTAAGGATAAAGCATATTGGTTATTATTCCCCCATACAAAGAAATGATCATTAGAGGTCTTAACAAACATTTTTCCAGAGGCAGGAAACACTTCTTCTATGGACTCTCCTGGTAAAAATTCAAATTCAAGGAGGGTTGGAACATACACAAAGTCATTTAATAACCCTAAACCTAAGGTTTGATAATCCAAGCCCCATGCGTACATATTGCCTTGATCGGTGAGAATATACATATTCGAGGTTTCAGGAAAAAGCGCAACAATCGTTTCATTGACCTGAAGTTGAGGATAACTAAGCACGAGTGGAGTTCGAACATGGATATCATCGGTGATAACACCCAAGGCAGCGTATTCGTTGTATCCCCATCCCAGTAATCGTCCTTCAGAGGTTAAAACATAAGCTGTATCCGTGAGTGCTTCAATGCGCGTAATATGTTCACCAGGCAGTAAATCAAGCCCAATTTGTAACGGAGCAAAGGAAATTTCGACCTCCTCGATGGATCGTGCTAATTGACCGACGGTGTTACTTCCCCAACCGTAGAGGAGTCCATCAAAGGTTAAGCCCATCATAAAGCTACTTCCCATCGCGATTTGAATAAAATAATCATCGGGTTGTAAACTATAACTAATAATTTCGGTAATTTCGATAAAATCCGATGTATTCTTGACAGAAATAACATTGGAACCATTATCCCCCACGCCAAACACACGACCTTGCGTCGTGACCAAGAATGTCGCATCGTTACCCGGATCATAGGCAAGAATGGATTCACCCGCCTCCAGTGGGGTCGTATCTAATAACACAGGCGTATTAAACCGGCCAGTTCCTTCGGCATTAACCCCAAATTGACCGCCATCATTATCCCCCACTTGATAGAGAGAACCATCTTCAGTCCATAAGGCTAAATGACCACTACCAAAGCGTAACGAGACTATCGGATTATTGTCAAAAAAGGACACATCGAGTTTGACCGGCGCATAGTAATAATCTAAATCAAATTCAGGAGGAAGAAGTTGACCATTGCTTGTATCGCCCCAACCATATAAGGAGCCTTGGTTAGTCATCGCAATGGCAGTATTTCTAAACGATTGAATTAACGTAGGATACTCTCCCAGCGCTAATCCTGGAAAACTAAGGAGGGCAGGCGAACGGACCGTATCCCCGTTTTGTAATCCTAATCCAAGACGGGAATCATCATATCCCCATCCATACGCGTTGCCTAAATTTGACACGGCAAAATAACCATAATCCCCTAATCCGAAATTCACGACTTTTTCATCATCACTAAAGGTAGGAAAGCTAACTTCTTGGAACGGGGCAATTTCTTCATTACCGTCAACAGGAATCCCTGCTTCTCCATCATAGTTTTCTCCTGCGACGAGTAAACGTCCCATCGATGTCAGTAACCAAGACGTACCATACCCCGCCCATGCGGCGAGGAAGGTTTCATCGTCATTGAGTTCAATTGTTAATAACGTAGGAATCGCGTAAGAAGGTAAGGTTTGTGAAGAGATGCCAAATTGGGAACTTGAATTATTACCCGTGGCATAGACATTACCTAAGTTGGTGTAATACAGCGTATGCGAATACGAAGCGGAAAGGTGAATCACCACTTCATCGGGAGCAAGGTTCGATAAATTGACGCGTGTTGGATACGGTCTTTTTTCACGATTCCCAATCCCCAAGGAACCATTATTGTCTTCTCCCCACGCCCAAACTACGCCTTCTTCGTCCACGTAATGGACACTAGAATCAACTGCGGAAAGGATATCGTACTCCACGAGCATGGGAAGATCCCAAGCAGCGTATAACGTTATATTTCCTTCAACGGTATCTTCTGCAAAGTTCCATTTTAGATCCAACGTTTGCCCTTCATCACTAGAGGTATACCACCCTTCTAAGGTCATTAAGGCATACGATGAGGAAGGTTCGAGTACAAGGTTTCCTTGTTCAATGGATTGAGCATCTACGTCTGTTCCCCCTCGTGCATCAAAGGTAACCGTATACATCGGTAATGGTTCACTGGAGTCACTACTGGTAGAGGATGTGCTAGATGCACTACTGGTTACACTCGAAGTTATAGACGAGCTGTCTTCACTGGAAGAAACAAGCGAAGAAGGTTGAGAACTACTTTCCAGTGGTGGAGCGAGTAAGATGGCTCCTGTAGTGACCACAGCAGCACCCCCAACGAGTGAGGCGATGAGTGGGAGATTTTTTGGATTTTTTAAAAACAATAAAAACAATGCAAGAAGTTTACGATCGTTATCTTTCTTTTCTTTTTGATTTTTGGGCTCTTGATTCATTTAAGGAGTCCCTCCTTTTTTGTACCTTGTTATCTTAACCACATTTAAATTCAATTACAAATTTAGTTAGTAGGTATTAACTAATAAGACACTCTTTTTCTTGTTTTATGCATAAGACCTATAAAAAAACCTTGATGATAACCATTACGGTTTAGGCAACGGTAGAAAAAGGTGCAATCGACTAATCTAAAATTTGAATGAGCGTTAATTCATAAGAGTTAAGAATATCTTGATAGGAAATTTTCTTAGTAACTTATCTCCATTACCAAACCAACGACCAAAATTGGTGACAACAAAAATCCAATCATTTTCACAACTTACAAATAAGGGTTGTTCATGAGAGAGACATGCAACTTATTTTACAATAGACGCTTAGAAAAAAAAGAAAACCAGGATTATCCCTGGATTTTTTTATTTGATGGGAAGAAAACTACTAAAGGGAATGGCTTTACCAGGTCGTAACCGATGCGTAATGGCATCCACGGCCGTATTGACTTCACCAAACGCGGTAGCGATCGTGTTGGTTTTTCCTGGATACATCACTGCGTGTCCAGCACCATATACACCGTTTAACGACGTTTCCATCGTCGTGGAGACCGCAAGTTTTTGTTGGATACGGTCAACATGAAGGTCTTTCCACTGAGCGGTATCCGCTTCAAAACCATAGGCAACAAAAAGGTGGTCATATGTGTCGCAAATGACCTCTTTGGTTTGAGTATGCTCAAAGGTAACAAGGAGCTTATCTTCTTGTGGAGATACTTGTTGAATGATATAAGGAATACGAACAGTAACATCAGAAGCGAGTGCATTCAACGTACTATCAAGACCGCGAAACTCATCACGTCGATGACTTAACGTTAGATGATGTGTTTTGGATTGAAGTTGAGTCGCCCAATCCAGAGCGGTATCTCCTCCACCGAGGACGAGTAACCGTTGATTAGCATAATCATCAATCGATTGAACCGTATAGTGAACACGGGGATGGGTTGGTAATTGAGGCAGTGGACGAGGCGAAAGGGAACCTGCTCCCGTCGTGAACAAAACATAACGAGTTGGAAACCTCTGCGTAGAAGTGACTACTTCATATCCACCTTCGATTTCCTGTATCGAAACGACACGTGTATGGGTTAGCATCGGGATTTGCGATTGAAAGCGTGCACATTGGTGGAGTAATTGATCAACAAAGGATTGGGCCTCAATCGAAGCAAATCCTGGAATATCATAAATGGGTTTATCAGGATAAAACACACTAAGTTGACCCCCTACTAGGGGGAGTGCCTCTAATACGATTGTCTTGAGTTGGCGTAACCCTGCTAAATAGGCGGCGTACAAACCAGCAGGACCTGCACCGATAATGATTAAATCGTTCATGGTCTTTATTATAAAGTCATTCGATAGGAATGAATAGAATAACAGGAAAAAGAAAAAGTCTCCCAAAGGAGACTTTTCGTTGTCAATTAAACGAGTATAATAATCCGGTTGACGATAAGAGTGGATTAAGGTTGGTAATCCTACTTGGGTATAGTCAAACGTCCATGCTTCATCAAAGTTCCAAACACCAGCGAAATAAAATGCACTCGCATTTGTAAATGCTTCAAGATTCGTTAAGGGATTAAAAACAAATCACTAATTGAAAGGAAATAACTAAAATATGGGTATAAAATTATATTTTTATTAGACGACAATAAAAGTTGCAACTATATTTGAAACTTGTTGAATTTCGGCATTTTTTGTCACTGTAATGGTGAAAGTATAAGTGCTACCACTTCGGACACCATCGGAAATAACAATTGATACATCATAAAAAACTTCTAAATACTGTACTTTTGTCAAAATCGCCGCTTCCATTTGTCCTGCACTTAAATTTGAAACTGGAAGTTCATCAAATTCCCCAGCAGTTACATCCTCTTGAATTTGATTCAAAACCACCGTTGTAACCTCTTGATCAGTTAACCAACTTGCATACAAGGTCAGATCATTCGCCGGCATCGTCGTCGGGAAACTAAACGCACTCGTTAACCCGATGTCCTCATACCAGCCCCCAAACGTGGACCCACTCTTACTGGGGTTCGCGGGTGCTGACACCGTACTT
>JAURFC010000019.1 GCA_030834445.1 Bacillota bacterium | reverse complement strand
TGTAGGAAGCCGCGGAACAAGTTACTATGCAAAATACATTCAAATTGGGGACAAACTCCTGACTGGGACGGTTGTCGGTGAATCCGGTAGTCAAAAAGTTGAATATGCTGCAACCGGCATTGAAGCATTAGAAGCATGGGTTGCCATTGAGGCAAACGCCCAATGGTATGTCGAACAAGTCGAAGGGGAAGCCTTTCATCTCGCAACGGCCGCGGGCATTGAACATCCTAACTTAGTTCGTTCGGATGCGACAAGCAATGTGGCGATGACAAAATCTGCCTCAGGTTACTGGTCGGGTTCAAACTATCCTCTCGGTTGGGCGGGCAATATGGATGCCATTGAAGAATTACTGCTTGGGACAACCTTAAATCTTGATCCAGTAGACTTTGAACAAAATGAAGATGGATTCTGGGCATCGGGTGATGTCGTCACCGGAGCTACTTTGTCCGACTTTGCCGATTACATCGCCGTGGCCTTACGGGCTTACGCGAATCGTGTCGAAGTAACGGAATAAGACGAACTCCTTTTTTAACAACGAAAAGACCTAGGCAACTAGGTCTTTTATATTCATTGAAGGTCATTCGGGGTTTTGCTACACTATGAAAGAGGTAATGAGATGATTATTGATGATATTAAAAAAGCAAAAGTCGACGCGATGAAGCGTCGTGATGAAGCGGCCAAAGGCATTCTTTCTTTACTCTCGGACCGTTATTTAAACCAATCCATTGAAGCGAAAGTTCAAGGCAAAACCTTAGGCGATGTGGAAATGATTGCCATTCTCATGAAAGTGGGCAAAGAACTCGAAGATGAAAAAGCGGTGTATGCATCCAACGGTGCTCTTGACCGCGTCGCCAATATTGATGCACAACTTGCAGTCGTCCAAACCTTTTTACCCAAACTTCTTTCCGAAGAAGAAGTTCGTGCAGAAATTAGTAAACTTTCCGATCAATCCTTACCGTCCATCATGAAACACTTTAAAGCGAATTTTTCTGGAAAAGTGGACATGGGACTTGTCAACAAAGTCGCAAAGTCTTTATAATACTTAAGCGACTCCATAGGGGTGTAGTTGAATGGCACAACTACGGTCTCCAAAACCGTCGATGGGGGTTCGATTCCCTCCGCCCCTGCCATTCTTGAAATGAAAAGACTAGCCCATCCTAGTCTTTTTTTTATGCGTAAATTCACGTATGCTTAACGTATGCATTATTTTGGTATTTTTAAAGACAATCAATTTCCCTTTCGTGGTTTTACCCATACCCGAAACATTGTGCGAGGACTCATTCAACGCGACGATGGGCGGTTTATTTTTACGTATATCTATCATGAAGACCGTTTTGGTTTACGCGATTACTTAGAAACCCCAGGGGGAGGCGTTGAAACCGGGGAATCCTTAGAAGACGCGTTAAAACGAGAAATTCAAGAAGAATGTGGGTTGACCATTAGCTCCATTGTCCCCTTAGGGATTGTTGAAGATGCGTATAATCTTATTCAACGTCATAACATTAACCATTATTTCTATGCAAAAGCCACGGGAAACGTGGCAACGAAGTGGACCGAAGGCGAACAACGACTCATTAAAAATATGCCATGGTTAACGTTAGAAGAGGCCATAATTCGTTATGAAGCTTTACCGACAGATGGAATTGCATGGCTTATTAAACAACGCGAACTTCAAGTGCTTTATTACCTACGTGACCAAGGCCATCTTCGCAAATAAAAAAACGTGTTTCATTCTTTACTTTATGCCCCCAAGTAAGATAAGATAGATTAGCACCTGCGATGGCGATCGTGGTGAAGTGGTTAACACATCTGGCTGTGAACCAGACATTCGTGGGTTCGATCCCCATCGGTCGCCCCAGTAAACCATCAAAGTTTGACTTCACCGTCAAACTTTTTTCTTTCTTAAGCCTTCGTGAATACCCAGTATTTCATCCCATAATCGGTGTATAATAGTAACGATGAAAAAAACACAAAAAACCGATAAAAAATCCACGTCGTGGAGTCCGATTAATACGTGGTATGACCAGTATGTTGGCGAGGAAGGAAGTCCTTTTCACCAACACGTTATCTTCCCGGGTATCGCCCGGTTAGTGAATGTCCAAAAGCCTTTAACGTCTCCAATGCATTGGCTCGATCTTGCCTGTGGTCAAGGCGTTTTACAACGAACCTTTACCGATCCGATGATGCATCACGTAGGGATCGATCTTTCTCAAGAACTCATTCAAACCGCACAACAACGAAACGCTTCACCGAATGTGCGTTATTTTGTTGGCGATGCCACCCAATTACTTCAGGAAAATGGTCAATGTGTTTTTCCTCTCCAGACTCATTCTTTTGACGTCATGACTATTGTTTTGGCGATTCAAAACATGTCGCATTTAACACCAGTTTGGAAAGCGGCAAAAACCTTATTAAAACCGAAAGGGAAACTTGTTGTTGTGATTATGCATCCGAGTTTCCGTATCCCGAAAGCCTCCGATTGGCAGTGGAATGAAAAAGACCATCGTCAAGAACGGGTTCTTTGGTCGTATTTATCGTCTCAAGAAATTCCGATTCTTGCTAATCCTGGAAATCCAAAAAGTCAAACAATGACGCCTCATTTTCATCGTCCTTTACAAGCGTATATCAATACCTTAGGCAATGCGGGTCTTTATGTGGATCATCTTGAAGAATGGGTAAGTCATGTCGGAGAACAAGCCAGTGATAAATCCGATGCCTTACTGAAGGCAAAAAAAGAATTCCCGATGTTTATGGCGATTCGTGCAATCAACATAGACTAAAATATCTTCGGTTCTATCACGTTTTTTGTTATAGTATACGTATGAAAAAAAGCAAACGTCCACAATCGTTAGGCGAAGAAATTGCAAACGCGGTTTCGCATGGTCTTGGGGCTATTTTTGGTATTGTCGCGTTGATTTTATTTTTAGTGGCCGCCGAGACGTGGCAAGAATATCTTGCGGGGTCGATTTTTGGTTTTGCGATTTTCTTTTTATTTATCGCCTCAACACTGTATCATTCCTTTCCCGCAAGTTTAGGGGTGAAACGACTATTTAAACGGTTTGATCATATCGCTATCTATACACTCATTGGTGCAAGTTTTGCACCCTTATTACTCATTGTTGCGTCCCAACCGTTTGGCCTCATCTTCTTTATCGTCCAATGGGTCATTATTATCATCGGGATTGTGTTTAAAGCCATCTTTATTGACCGATTACAAGTTCTCCATGTGGTCATGTTTTTACTGTTAGGGTGGTCTGCTTTATTGATCATGGGGGAATTTGCACGGCTTGATCCGACGGCAATGATTCTCACAGTGGCTGGAGGAGTGACGTATTCTTTGGGTGTCATCTTCTATGCGAGTAGTCGAAAGTTTCCTTATGCCCACTTTATTTGGCATTTGTTTGTCTTAGGAGGCGTCATCCTCCATTTCATTGCCAATTACGGTTTTATCTTTCTTGCTTAACCCCTTGCAACTGTAAAAAATAAGCGTACAATGCTATCTCGGTAACACCCTATGATTTCAAATATTCTTCCTCACAACGACTATAATCTCGTGTTAGGACTCGCTGTCCTCTTATTAACCGGTTTAGCGTTTGGTAAACTTTCGAAAAAACTACATATTCCCAATGTGACAGGGTATCTCTTAGGTGGCTTTCTTATTGGTCCTGGTTTTTTTAGTCTTTTCTTCCCCAACTACACGGGGGTGGTTTCCACGGAATATGTTGAATCACTCAAAATCATTGCCGACATTGAACTCGCCTTTATTGCCTTTACCGTTGGAACGGAATTTCGTTTTGAGTATTTAAAACGTTTAGGTCCTGCACCCGTTGTGATTGCGATTTTTGAATCGTTGTTCGCCGTTATTTTTATTACGTTAGGGTTACTTCTCTTTGGCTTCCCGCTTTATATCGCTTTAGCGTTTGGTGCCGTGGGAGGTGCAACTGCCCCGGCTGCGACGGTGATGGTCATTCGTCAATACAAAGCCAAGGGTCCCTTAACAGAAATGATTTATTCGGTCGTGGCATTGGATGATGCCAGTGGTCTTATTTTCTTTGGTTTAGCCACGGCGATTATTCATGTTCTCATTGGTCAAGATGTCCAACCGTTATGGCTTGTCATTTTACTCCCTATTTTGGAAATTTTAGGCGCACTTGTTTCAGGACTTTTATTTGGTGCGATGCTTGTGACCTTAACGAATTGGTTTACCGGACGGGGTAACCGTATTTCTATCGTGATTGCCGTGCTCTTTTTAATGATTGCCTTATCCCGTTTTATCACTGGGACCTATGCGTTTGAACTCAGTAGTCTTCTCATGGCGATGTTTGCGGGTGCCTACTTTACGAATCGTTCGAAGCACGTTGAAACAATTATGCCGCTTGTGGAACGGATTACGCCTCCTTTAATCATTTTATTTTTTGTGTTATCCGGAGCAGATATTCAACTCGAAGCGTTTAGTGCCACTGCGGTACTCATCTTGATCATTTATCTTGTCTTCCGTGTGGCAGGGAAACTTGCAGGGACTTATTTTGGTTCACAAACCGTCAAGGTTGATCCTAAAGTTAAAAAATACTTAGGGTTTGGCTTATTACCACAAGGGGGGATTGCCTTAGGATTATCGATTCTCATGCTTGATATTCTTCCCGCGGATATCGGCTTAACGTATAACGGACAATTACTGCGTGTGGTCATTATTGCTGCAGTATTTGTCTCAGAATTTTTTGGACCGATTTTATTGAAGATTGCTTTATTAAAATCCAAAGAAGCAACCGTGACGAAATAGATTACACTAAAGAAGAGGAACTTGTATGAAATTATTAGTGTTTGTACTCTCCGATGTTGAAAAGCTTCAACCCTTATTGAAGAAGTTTAAAGATGATGATATTCCCGGGGCGACGATTTTTGATTCCACCGGCATGGGACGTGAACTGGTCGATCATGATGAATTCTCCATTTTTGGTTCAATGCGGAATCTTATTTCCCATAACAATCAACATACGAAAACCTTACTGCTTGTCGTGGATGATGCCGAGATTGAAAAAATTACCCAAGATATTGAAACCGTCGTTGGCTCGCTGGATCAACCCGACTCCGGTATTTTATTTACCTTACCGATCGACTTTGTTAAAGGCCTAAAGCGTTTAAAGTAAGTAAAGGCGAATAATACGTAAAGAAATCAAGTAACGCCTCATTATGATACGGTTTTAACGCATCGCGTAAGCCGGCGGAGTTCGTATGGGGTTCCAAGGTGATTTCGGTTAAATCTAAATCCGTATATTGTAAGGGACGTGTTCCATCAAAGAAGGTTCGTGTCACGTTCGTGGTGTAATTACCTTCACCATCACGGGTGGAGTCATTGTAGACCACAAGCATATCCACAATGATGGAAGGGTCTTCGGCGATTGTGTTACCGTTTGTTTCCAAAATCATGAAGGTAGGAACAAATCCAGTACTATAGCCAAACGTCGTATTGAGAACATTGTTTAAACCATAGTTTGTTTTAAAATCTTCCCATCCTGGGGTATTATTCCCCGTAGTTGCTTCTTGACCGGGCACGGTCGGGACACGAATCCCATTACGCATCACATCTAACCCGTAAAAGACAGGGACGTTTTCTGTTTGTAATAAGTACGGAATCATAAACGTTTGAAACGCATACGAACAATCCGGGCAGTCTTCACGGCCAATGTAAAGAAGGAGTGTTTCCCCTTCGGTTTCAAATAAGGCATCAAAATTGGCTTTGGTTAAAAAGCGTAATCGGGGTAGGTTGATGCGCTCTTCCAACCATTCTTTGAGTAAATCAAGATCGTAAAACAAGGCGTTTTCTGAACTTGTACGGGTATTATAAGCGCGATAGTGTTTGAGATCACCTTCGACGATGATTGTGAGAATGGGACTATTTCCAGAGACAAGCGGAATGTCAAATTTTTCATCTTGGTAAAGGAGTAAGGTATATTCCAGGTAGTAAACCGGCACCTTGGTTTCTTCGATCCAATCTTCCATGATGGGTAAAAGATCTAGGGTACATCCACAGGTCTTGTTACCGACCACGAGAATAAAGGTATCAAGGTTGGTCATTTTGACCACGAATTCGTTATAACTTGGGAGTTCAATGAGTTCATTGGTTTGTGTTTGCACTTCATCAGCATATGGAAAATTTATTTTTTCAAGGGATGCCGGTTGACATGCCATCAATAAAAGTGTGAATAAACTTGAAAAGAGCAGGGATTTTTTCATTTGATAACCTCTTGAGACTATTATATAAGAATTTGAAAATTCGCATGTAAAAAAAACTTTACTATTTTCAATTTTTTTTATTGACTATTGGGGGTGTTAACCTTATATTTTTTTCAGGCATTCTTGTCTCACTTTTCTGGATAACGGTTAGGTCGGGTCGTAGTATGCCTTCTTTTCTTTTAAAGGAGAACGTCATGGGACAGGAACACGTCATCGAATTAATGCAAGTCGCAAAACAATTTGACGGTAAATATGCAGTCGAAAATTTTAATCTTGCCATTAAAAAAGGTGAATTTGTGACCTTCTTAGGACCTTCCGGATGTGGAAAAACCACGACCCTTCGGATGATTGCAGGTTTTGAAATGCCCGATGCTGGGAAAATTATGTTGGCCGGCCAAGACATTGGTCAACTTCCTCCGTACAAACGTCCTGTCAATACGGTCTTTCAACGGTATGCCTTATTTCCGCATTTAAATGTGTTTGATAACGTGGCGTTTGGCTTACGCCTTAACAAAGTTCACATCAAGAAAAAACTTCCCGACGGAACCGAAGTGGAAGAATTTCGTAAATACACCGCCGAGGAAGTGTTTACCAAAGTTAGTAAAGCCTTAAAAATTGTCGATCTTGATGAATTTGAAAAACGGAATGTGACCACCCTTTCCGGGGGTCAACAACAACGTGTGGCGATTGCACGTGCCATTGTTAATGAACCCAAAATTCTTTTACTCGATGAACCGCTCGGCGCATTGGATTTAAAAATGCGAAAAGAAATGCAACTTGAACTAAAAGCGATGCATCGTAAACTCGGCATTACGTTTATTTATGTCACCCACGATCAAGAAGAAGCGCTTACGATGTCGGATACGATTGTGGTTATGAAAGATGGACTCATTCAACAAGTGGGTACACCAACGGATATTTATAACAATCCCATCAACGCGTTTGTCGCCAACTTCATTGGGGAATCCAACCTTTTTAATGCCATCAGTGTGGGTGCCAACCAAATCAAATTTTTAAACCAAACGTTTGAGGTGTCTCATCAGTTCCCCGACAATGAAAAAGTCGACGTGGTCTTACGTCCCGAAGACATCGAAATTAAGCCGCTTGGAGAAACACCCTTACAAGCGGTGATTACCGACCGTATCTTTAAAGGAGTTCATTACGAATACAACGTGGTGGTAGGTAAAAATGAACTCATCGTTCAAGACACCAAGCTTTTTGATTTGAATTTAGACGTTTCGCTCTACATTGATCCGACCCTTATTCACATCATGAAAAAAGATCTTGTGAGCAATGTGTATAAAGACATTCCCCTCAATGACAAAAATCAACTCGTTTTTGATGATGGTTTGATTGATGTCATTATTGCGCAATTACTCGATGGCAGTAAAGTCTCGGAAACCGGCTTTTTAGTGTCGAATAAAAACGTCCAATATGACCTAAAAAACTTAAAAGTGTTCGTCGAAATTCCTTTCAATGCGATTGAACTGTTTGGCGATCCCGATATGGGTCAACTTGTGGGAAATGTGGTGCAATGCTTCTATAAAGGTGATCATTATCAAATCGTCATGCGCACCGAATCCGAAGAAGACTTTATCATCGATAGTGAATATGCCTATGATGTGGGCACCAAACTCGGGATGAAGTTTGAAACAAACAAGATTAAGATTAAGGCTAAAGGGGATTTAGTTGACTATGAAGTTTAACTTCCAACGGAAGTATTTGGCGTTTCCCTACGTCGTCTTTCTTTTGGGCTTCATTGTTTTACCGTTACTAATTATTTTTTACTACTCCTTTACGAATCGTGATGGGGAGTTATCCCTCGATGCCGCGTCACTCTTTTTTAATAATCCGCAACGCGTCGCGATTTTATTCAATTCGATTGGGTATGCCTTACTCAATACCGTGATTACGTTACTCATAGGGTATCCGATTGCGATGATTTTAGCGAATAAGAAATACAATAAGAATACGGTGATTGTCCTTTTATTTGTCATGCCCATGTGGATTAACTTTGTCATTCGCACGTGGGCAACCAAAGATCTGCTTTTCTGGCTTGGCATTACCGCACCTCCCAATCCCAATTTTGGCCTTGCGGTGACCATTGGTCTTATTTATAATTTTTTACCATTCGTGATTTTACCGTTATATACGACGATGCTCAAAATGGATAAGTCGCAAATTGAAGCGTCCCAAGATTTAGGGGCCCGTCCGTATCAAACCTTCTTTAAAGTCATTATCCCCATGACGATGCCGGGCATCATTTCGGCGGCAACGATGGTGTTTATGCCTACAATCTCCTCACAAGTTATTCCCACGATT
The DNA here is from genome assembly GCA_030834445.1 of Bacillota bacterium. Classification (GTDB taxonomy): domain Bacteria; phylum Bacillota_I; class Bacilli_A; order RFN20; family CAG-826; genus UBA970. The sequence goes on along the minus strand of JAURFC010000019.1, from coordinate 2,536 downwards.
CTTTCGGAACGGAAAATCATTTTATTTGGGGAAGCGATTTATGATGCTTACTTCCGTTCAGGAACCCCGGATGCGATTAATATTGGGTCCTTTATGTCACTCGTCATGCTCGTCTTTATTGTCATTTCTTTATATCTAACCAAGCTCTTTTCCAAAAAAGAACAAGCATCCAGGAGTTCATTATGGTAAAGAAAATTGCCGCGTTAACCTACGTGTGGCTCATTTTATTTTTAATGTATCTCCCGATCTTTTTACTCATTGTCTTTTCCTTCATTGATACGCGTGTGGTCGGTGTCATTGGCGCGAATGATACGTTGACGTTTGATTTATATCGCCGGTTATTTATTAATGAACGGGCGATGACCGCTGTCTTGAATACGTTTTTAGTTGCGATTGTCTCAAGTACCTTAGCGACCGTGTTAGGAACGCTAGGGGCGATTGGCATTTTCTATATGAAACAAAAAGCCAAGGGGCTTTTTGAAACGTTTACCCAAATTCCGGTGATTAACGCGGAAATCGTCATGGCCTTATCCCTCGCTGTTTTACTTGTCTTCTTTGGCATTAATGTGGGATTTGCGACGCTTGTCTTAGGCCACGTGGTCCTAACCGTCGCCTTTGTGTATTTATCCGTAAAACCCAAACTCCAACAAATGGATCCGTCCATGTATGAAGCCGCGCTTGATTTAGGGGCAACCCCGATGAAGGCATTAACCCGTGTTATTTTCCCAGAAATCTTTCCGGGTGTGATTGCCGGCTTTGTTCTCGCCTTTACCTTATCCCTGGATGACTTTATTATTACCTCGTTTCTTCGCCCTGCTTCCGGGTTTGAAACGTTATCGACGTATGTTGAAGCGCAGTTACGCGTAGGAATTCCTCGAGAAATCCGCGCCCTCACCACCCTTATTTTCTTATTTGCCGTTGGCATTTTGATTGTTAATTTTGTGCTAACAGGAAAAGGTGATAAGAAGAAAATCGCGAGCATTGCTCATCGTTAAATAGAAAAGGAGGAATGATATATGAAACAATTCTATTTCTTAACGAGCGCCGTCGTCTCTGCCGCCCTTTTAGCCGGATGTGGCCCCCAAGCCGATGTCACTTTAAAAGTGTACAACTGGGGTGGGTACATTTACGAACGTGATCCGGAAATCGCCGGTGACCAAGATTTAGTCGACCAATTCGAAGACTGGTATGAAGAAACCTATGGGGTTTCCGTCAATGTCCAATACACCACTTATGGTACGAACGAAGAAATGTATACCAACGTCGTAGAACTCGGTCGCGACTATGACATCTTTGCCCCGTCAGATTTCATGATTCAACGTCTCATGCGGGAAGGTTGGCTCCGTCCGTTTGATACGAATGAAGATGGCAGTAAAAAATACTTAACCAATTATGAAACTTATGTGTCCCCTTATTTACAAAACATTTATGAAAGCTTAATAGTACCCAATGTCGGCACCGTTGCCGAATATGCAGCAGGCTATATGTGGGGAACCGTGGGTTTAGTCTATAACCCTGATGAAGTCGTGGAAGACGATATGGCTTCATGGCAAGCACTTTATGACCCTGAGTACAAAGACCGTGGCATGATCAAAGATTCCGTTCGTGAAGTACTTATGACCGCGATGATGGATGTGTATAAAGATGACTTTGATACCGCCCGTGCGGCTTATGACCTTGGTTTATCGACTGCGCAAGCGTATAACGATTACATTACGACCAAAATCAACACGCTTGATACCCAAGTGTTATCCGAACTCGAACCCAGTTTAGAAGCGCTTGTCAATAACGCGTATGGATTAGAAACGGATAACGCGAAAAATGATATCGTCTCGGGAAAAATCGATATGTTTATGGCGTGGAGTGGGGATGCCACCTATGCGATGGATACTGCTGATGAAGAAGATGGTGTCGCGCTAAAATACATTATCCCTGACGAAGGCAGCAACATTTGGTTTGATGGTTTCATCATGCACAAAGATATTGCCGAAGATGATGAAGGTGTCGAAGAAGATAAACAAGTCAATGTGGTGGCACAACGCTTTATTGATTATCTTTCAACCCCGGAAATCGCGATTCAAAATATGGGCTATATTGGTTACACCTCATTTGTCGCGGGCGATGATGTCCTGCAAAGTGTCATTGATTTAAATGATGCCTACAATGATGGCGTTGCCGAAAGCGAACTCGTCGCGACGGATTTAGCCTACTTCTTTGAAGGCACCTTAGACAGCCTTGAGCTTGCGGATGCCCAATTATCCGTACAACCTTACCGCCAAATCCAAACGCAATACCCTGATCCAGAAACGATCATTCGTACGGCATTATTCTCCGATTTCGGCGAATTAAATGATGACATTGCCGCCCTCTGGGCCCGTGTCAAACTTTAGTCGTTTGACAATATAAAAAGATTGAAACCACCAAGGGATGATGCTAAAGTAAATAACGGCTCATCCCTTGTAGGTTCCTTAGCCAAGTGGTAAGGCAATTGACTGCAACTCAATGAGCATCGGTTCGATTCCGATAGGAACCTCCA
>JAURFC010000026.1 GCA_030834445.1 Bacillota bacterium | reverse complement strand
TATTGGCACTGGAAAAAACGCGAGTAAAGAACACGCGCAAGATATCGCAAACTATATCCGTGAACGTTTAGAAGAAATGTTTAATCCAGAATCCTCACAAAAGACTTTGATTCTCTATGGTGGCAGTGTCAAACCTAATAATATTAAAGACTATTTATCTCAACCTGATGTTGATGGCGCACTGGTCGGTGGGGCATCATTAAATGTCACGTCCTTTGAAGAACTGCTTACTAACATTCTTGGTTAGAAATACATTTAATTCATATCGCTTTATTTTTCAATTGAATTTGCTATTGTTAAATTAATCTAATTGAAGGAGGATTTTTCAATGGAACGTCCATATCAAGCATATGCTACAACGAGTACAACCTCACCATTGGTGAAAGTTTTTACATGGATGGCAGTGGCGCTAGCAGTCACGGCAGCCATGGCACTAGCAGTCTTTTTTGGTATCAATGTTGGTCTCATCTCAGAATCAGTGTACGGTGGATTGATGGTAGGTAGTATCATCACCTTAATCATCAGTTATATTTGGTTTTTATTTGGTGGCATTCGGCGTGGGGTGGGTAATCCAACGATTCCTTTCTTTTTATACGCAGGAAGTATGGGTGTGGTTTTATCGACACTTCCATTCCTATATTCGGTTGAGATGATTGGTACCGCTTTTGGTATTTCCGCCTTTGTCTTTGGGGCGTTTGCCGCTTACGGAGCGACCACAAAAACCAGTTTATTAGGATTAGGACAATTCGCATTCGTGGCGATGTTAGGATTAATTGTCCTCAGCATTGTGAATATATTTATGGGTAGCGCCTCGATGGATTGGTTTATTTCATTTGGAATCTTTGGTGTGGTGTTATTGATTGTTGCCTATCAAGTTTGGTTCGTTAAACAAATCGCTGCATCGGGTGATATCACCACGGGTGAAGCGATGTATCTTGCATTTAGTCTTTATATTTCATTCATCAATATTTTCTTGAGAATTCTTCGATTCCTTGCTGCATCACGTAGTGGCGGTCGTCGGTAATCATCTCAACTTAAAAGCATCAACATCACCAATCATGGTGATGTTTTTCTTTGAATTCATTTATAATTAATTTAATGAAAGTGTGGAAGTCATGAAACAAACAAAATGGATTCAACCCCATGAAGTTTTAGCATTGGTTCAATCGCATATGAAGATCGTCGTTGGCATGGTTGCGTGTGAACCACAATTATTTTTAAGTCAATTACACACGATTGCAACACGACTAAAAGCTGTGACAATTTTAAATTGTTTGCCTTTACAATCCCATCCTTTTCTCTCTGATGCGCAATACGCTTCCACATTCACCATTCATAGTTTATTTTTATCGAAACCTTTAAGAGAAGCGTATGTTCATGGAAATATTCGCTACATTCCAAATCATTTGCATCAAGCAGGTGTTAAATGGTTATCGACGCATCAACCCGATATCTTTATTGGGGCTGCAAGTATGCCAAACACTGAAGGAAAAATTTCTTTATCACTTTCGAATGTGTATGAAAAAAGAATGTTGAAAGCAGCGAAAATTGTTGTTTTAGAAGTCAATCCAAATTATCCATTTACCAACGGTGATTGCATCGTTGACATGAATGAAGTTGATTATTTAGTGAAAACGCAATATCCCGTTGTGGAATTAAAAGATGAACCCATCAACGAAAAAGACCGAGAAATTGGGGCCTTTATAGCACCTCTAGTACCCAATGGTGCATGTTTACAACTTGGTATTGGCGGCATACCAAATGCTGTTGCTCACGCATTGAAAAATAAAAAAGATTTAGGGGTTCATACGGAAATGTTAACCAACGGCATGCTTGAACTGTATCAAGCTGGAGCGATTACCAATCTTCAAAAACATCTGCACAAAGGCAAAATTGTTTGTACATTTATTGCTGGAAACAAAGCTCTTTATGATTTTGTTCATCAAAATCCTAACATCATGATGATGGATGCACATTATGTTAATAATCCCGATATCATCAAACAAAATCCCAATCAAATTTCCATTAATTCCACAATTGAAGTCGACTTAACAGGTCAATGTTGTTCAGAAAGTATTGGGGCTAAACCGTTTTCTGGAACAGGTGGACAATCGGATACTGCGACGGGTGCTGTGAAATCTGAGGGTGGAAAATCGTTTATTACCCTGCATTCAACGACGTTGATTAAAGATGCGATCTCTGGTCAAATGCAAGAAATTAGTAAAATTGTTCCTTTTTTAAAACCAGGAGCAGTCGTGAGTTTATCTAGAAATGATGTTGATTATGTGGTAACTGAATATGGGGTAGCTTATCTTCGGGGAATGGATACACGACACCGGGCACATCGATTAATTGCCATCGCCCATCCAAAGTTTCGTCAAGGCTTGCTTGAAGAAGCTAAAAAATACAACATTGTATAAACCGAGATTTTATATAAAAAACCTAACGAATTAAAGATAATTATCTTCGTTGATATCGACCTTTATAAAAACTTGATCAATAATACTTGCAAATAAAATTTGAATATGTTTTAATCTTACTTGCGCCTACGTAAAACTAGGTCGTGAAGGCCGTCAATATCTTTGAAAAAGTAATGAAAACGATAAGAATGATTTTCTTAACTATTTCTTGACTTAAACAAATGATGTTGATATCCTTATAAGGCACACGTCTAAAAGGGACACCTTTTTTTTGCGAGAGCAAGCGTGGGGCACTGATCTTTGAAAACTAAGCAAAACAAGACAAACAATAACGTCAATTTTTCTTTATACAAGAACAAACCAGATAATTTAAAACATGAACTAGAATCAACTTTTTTATAGAGAGTTTGATCCTGGCTCAGGATGAACGCTGGCGGCGTGCCTAATACATGCAAGTCGTACGAGTGTAGCAATACACTAGTGGCGAACGGGTGAGTAACACGTAGGTAACCTGCCTTGAAGCTTGGGATACCCGAGGGAAACTTCGGCTAATACCGGATACGATCATTAGAGGCATCTCTGATGATTGAAAGACGCAGCAATGCGTCACTTCAAGATGGGCCTGCGGCGCATTAGCTAGTTGGTGAGGTAACGGCTCACCAAGGCTTCGATGCGTAGCCGACCTGAGAGGGTGATCGGCCACAATGGAACTGAGACACGGTCCATACTCCTACGGGAGGCAGCAGTAGGGAGTTTTCGGCAATGGGGGCAACCCTGACCGAGCAACGCCGCGTGAGTGATGAAGGTCTTCGGATTGTAAAACTCTGTTGTGGAGGACGAATGGTAGGGATAGGTAATGATCTCTATTTGACAGTACTTCATTAGAAAGCCATGGCTAACTATGTGCCAGCAGCCGCGGTAATACATAGGTGGCAAGCGTTATCCGGAATTATTGGGCGTAAAGAGTGAGTAGGTGGCCATTTAAGTCACAAGTCAAATGCAGTAGCTCAACTACTGTTCGCTTGTGATACTGAAAGGCTAGAGTGCGAGAGGGGTAAGTGGAATTCCATGTGTAGCGGTGAAATGCGTAGATATATGGAGGAACACCAGTGGCGAAGGCGGCTTACTGGCTCGTAACTGACACTCAGTCACGAAAGCGTGGGGAGCAAATAGGATTAGATACCCTAGTAGTCCACGCTGTCAACGATGGATGCTAGATATTGGGGCAACTCAGTGTCGAAGCTAACGCGATAAGCATCCCGCCTGGGTAGTACGTTCGCAAGAATAAAACTTAAAGGAATTGACGGGAGCCCGCACAAGCAGTGGAGCATGTGGTTTAATTCGACGCTACGCGAAGAACCTCACCAGGGCTTGACATCTGGTTAAATACCCTAGAGATAGGGGGATAGTCATAACCAAGACAGGTGGTGCATGGTTGTCGTCAGCTCGTGTCGTGAGATGTTGGGTTAAGTCCCGCAACGAGCGCAACCCTTGTCCTTATTTGCCATCATTAAGTTGGGAACTATAAGGAGACTGCCGATGTAAATCGGAGGAAGGTGGGGATGACGTCAAATCATCATGCCCTTTATGTCCTGGGCCACACACGTGCTACAATGGCCGATACAAAGAGTCGCTAACCCGTAAGGATCAGCAAATCTCAAAAAATCGGTCTCAGTTCAGATTGAGGTCTGCAACTCGACCTCATGAAGCTGGAATTGCTAGTAATCGCGAATCAGCTACGTCGCGGTGAATACGTTCTCGGGCTTTGTACACACTGCCCGTCAAACCATGAGAGCTGGTAATACTTGAAGTCGTTATCCTAACCGCAAGGGGGGAGGCGCCTAAGGTAGGACTGGTGATTGGGGTTAAGTCGTAACAAGGTACCCCTTCGGGAACGAGGGGGTGGATCACCTCCTTTCTAAGGAGAAACAGAATCGGTTAAAAACAACCGATCGTACAACAATATTATTTTTAAACTCAACTAGACACGTTTTTTCTGGTTGATTGACGTGACGGTTTGACTTGGATTGCTTAGTTTTGAGAGATCAGAGATGATCCTCAACTCGGTTCTTTGAAAACTAGATATTTATGTAAATAACATGTTCTTTCTGTGATGTCGCGATTTCTTTATGAGATTGCGGCGAGACAAATTATTTTTGAAACAAGCCTTTAAAAACTTTTACGAAGTTAAGTTAATAAGGGCGCATAGTGAATGCCTTGGCACAAACAGGCGATGAAAGACGCGACTACCTGCGAAAAGCGATGGGGAGCTGGAAGTAAGCTTTGATCCGTCGATATCTGAATGGGGCAACCCAACACGAGTCATGTCGTGTTACTCCCTGGTTAATTCATACACCAGAGAGTGCTAAACCTAGTGAAGTGAAACATCTCAGTAGCTAGAGGAAAAGAAAGATTTATATCGATTCCGTCAGTAGTGGCGAGCGAAAGCGGAACAGCCCAAACCAGTCTTAGGACTGGGGTTTAGGACCACGTTATGAGATATGTACATTCCAGTTGAATGACTTGGGAAAGTCAACCATAGAAGGTGATAGTCCTGTAGATAAACGAATGTATGACTCTAGTGGTATCCAGAGTACGGCGGGGCACGTGAAATCCTGTCGGAATTTATGCAGACCACTGCAAAAGGCTAAATACTCGTTTGTGACCGATAGTGAACCAGTACCGTGAGGGAAAGGTGAAAAGAACCCCGGGTGGGGAGTGAAAAGATTCTGAAACTAT
>JAURFC010000028.1 GCA_030834445.1 Bacillota bacterium | reverse complement strand
AGAGCCAAGGACATAAGCAACTCCGATAAAAGTTCGTTTGATAAAGCCTGCTAATTCTTTCATGCTATTAGTTTAGCCGATTTTTGGGTGAGATGGTGAACGACTTATCAAGGGTAAAATGGTAGCAACCAATGGAATGGTTAATAGACTCCAAGGTAACGCCCACGAGACAAGATAGGTTGCGATCAGCGCGTGAAGCATGGGATAAAGAAGCAAGGAACCGATCAAGATCCATAACGTTGTTTTCTTTGTACTGAATGAATAAATTAAAATCTGATGGGTTGAAAGTAAAAGCAAAGGACCTACTAACCATAAGAAAGGTGTTTGGGGTAACCCAAGCGTTCCTGCATAAACAACGGTGAGGATAAGAAGTTCCCGTGAAGTTTCGAAGGTTTTAGCTTCTGTAATTTTTAATGTAAATGCTTGTGGCATCGCGTGGATAAACGTCCATAAAAGCATCATTTGAAATAAGCTTAGCGCATAAAGTAAGACATAAAGAAGTGATGGATATAAAGAAAAATCAAGGCCAAAAAGTCCGAGCAAAAGGGTTTGATAATTCAGACCATAAAGCCATAAGGATGCTTCATTGAAAAGAACCACCATCAAAAATTGGACCACGGTGATACGAGAAAATGTGAGGATGGATTCAGAAGATTGTAGTACCCGCAAAAAACCACCTAATAGAATGGCGGGAACAATCAATAACACGTACCAATCAATCGGCATTCCAAAGACACCCACTTGGATGGAAAAGGTAGCAACACCATAGATAAGCCACCCCCGATAGCGTGTAACTTCAACCACTTTATAGGCAAAATAAGGAAGGATGAGGGTGCTAAGAAACGAAAACTGAGGCAACGTTTGAATCCAACTCGAAAAAACAACATGCAATCCAATCCAAAGACTCAGAAACGTCAACTGCTTCGTTTTCATGCTTCTTATTATACCTTGATTGTTGTGTTGCTTAGTTTGGTTTCTTGCCAATCGATGTCATATCACGTCTATCCGCTTTCAAGGTCGCCCCAGATGATTCGCTTGGAGTGGTATCGTCATGATGTTTGTCGCTATGCTGATGAAGTTCAACCCTATTGGGACACTTATCGAAAGGGGGATAAGATTTACCATTGGGAAGATTATCCTTCCCAGTATTTCCCTTCTCCAACATTGGTCATTGATTTTGGAGAAAATGTTGAGATTTATTCGGGAGTGAATAAAATAAAAAATACGTTTCGAACGCATTTTATTTTTCAACATTTGGTTAGTAATTCAACCTTAAAATTGCTAAAATAGAAGGGTGGAAATTTCATTAAGCCAACTTAATCAACGGCAAAGAGAAGCGGTCACAACCCCTTATCAACATGTGCGAATTATTGCAGGGGCAGGCAGTGGTAAAACCCGGGTTTTAACCTTTCGTATTGCCTATCTCATGGAAACCTTATCGGTTGCGCCTTATCGAATCTTAGCGATTACCTTTACCAATAAAGTGGCCAAGGAAATGCTCGATCGTGCGGAACAACTCGTTCCGGAAGCCAAAGGGCGCTTAAAGATTATGACGTATCATAGTTTTGCTGCCCGATTTTTACGTTTTGAAATCGGCGTTTTGAATTATCCCACGTCTTTTACCATCATTGATGAAGATGACCAAGAAAAACTTGTCAAAAATATTGGTTTAGAAATGGATATACGCAAAGGCGATCCCCTCAATAAACTAGCCCTTTCCTATATTCGAAATATGAAGGCAAAAGGGCTTTATCCGGAGGATATTTCCATTGTTCATGAACGGTTTCCCCAAGAAAAAATGTGTTTAACGTACTATCAAAAGTATCAAGAAAAGCTTAAGCGAAATGGCAATTTAGACTTTGATGATTTATTGATGAAAACGTTAGAAATTTTACGAAATTATCCGGTCATTCGTGAAAAATGGCAAGCAAAGTTTGACCATATTCTTATCGACGAATTTCAAGATACCAACGATGTTCAATATGAGCTTGTCCAATACTTATTACGACCCTCTTCGTGCCTTTATGTGGTTGGGGATCCGGATCAAACCATTTACACATGGCGTGGAGCTAACCAAGACATTATTTTGAGTCTTGATAAAACCTATCAAATCGAAACGGTTATTTTGGATCAAAATTATCGTTCCACCAAAACGATTTTGGATGTTGCCAATAAACTGATTGATTGCAATAAACATCGGGTAAAAAAAGACTTGTATTCCACCTTGGGCGATGGGGACCCCATTCGCATTAAAAAACTATTAACGCAGGATGAAGAAGCGTTGGATGTCATTCAGGACATCTTGAGTCGTCATCATCAAGGCATTGCTTATGCCAAGATTGCTATTTTGTATCGGGCTAACTACTTAACGTTACCTTTTGAAAAAATGCTGAACCGTTTTTCGATTCCCTATCGTATTTTTGGTGGGATGCGGTTTTATCAACGTCAAGAAATTAAAGATGTGTTAGCGTATTTCCGATTACTTGTGAACCCACGGGATGATGTTGCGTTTGAACGTATTGTGAATGTCCCACGTCGCGGGATTGGGGATAAAGCGTGGGATGCGATCAAAGCGTATGCTGCCTCCCAAAACGAAGCCATATTACCTGCGTTACTTCAACAAGGACGAACCTTAGGCTTAAAGGGGAAAGTGGAAGAAGAAATCAATCGATTAGTGGAAAGCATTGAACGAACCCAAAGCAAACTCCACGAAAATCTTGAAATCTTTTCGGAGATTTTACGGCAATATTTGGATGATGTAGGCTATTGGGCCTACTTAAAAGACTTAGATGAAGAAGACCGCTTTGATAACGTGCAAACACTATTTCAAGATTTAGAACATTATTTACAAGACAATCCTGAATCCGATTTTAATGCCTATATTGAAAATGTGGCGTTAACATCCGCACAAGATGAAATTGTGGATGCCGACTATGTCTCCTTAATGACGGTTCATACGGCTAAAGGCCTTGAGTTTGATCACGTGTATGTCATTGGCTTAAATGAAGGTGTTTTCCCCTCCTTACGGACCATGGATGATGATGCGTATATGGGGGTGGAAGAAGAACGCCGTCTTTGTTATGTGGCGTTTACCCGTGCAAAGAAAACGTTATCCTTAACGTGCTCCGGTGACTATTCCTTTCAAATGGATGCCCGACTGATTCCTTCGCGTTTCTTTAAAGAAGCTGGATTAGAGTTTCCCCGAACTTCTCCAATCTTGGAAAGTTCTTCCCAACGTTTGGGTCCTCGGTCCACGGTGGCAAGTTCGTATTCACCCAAACAACCGAGTGCTACCTCGTGGGCGATTGGCGATCGCATCCATCATGACGTGTTTGGGTATGGGGAAGTCAGAAAAGTCATTGATGCGATGATTATTGAAGTTTATTTTGAAACGATGGGACTCAAGAAATTAATGGGCAACCATCCGAAGTTAAAAAAGGTGACCGCATGAACGAAACCTATGATCGCGTTCTAGAATTACGCGCGTTACTTGAACGCTATAACCATGAATATTATGTCCTCAATGCGTCGTCAGTGTCGGACGCTGAATACGATAGTCTCATGCAAGAATTGATTGCATTAGAAAAAGCGCACCCGGAATGGCGTGATCCCCTTTCTCCCTCGCAACGCGTGGGTGGAACAGTCGTCGATAGTTTTGAAAAAGTCACGCATCAACGCATGATGCTTTCGCTAGCCAACGCCTACAATTATGACGATCTTGTCGCGTTTGATGAACGCGTCAAAGACTGGTTAAAATTATCACCCAGTGACCGTATCACGTACGTGGTGGAATTAAAAATTGATGGATTAGCGATGTCCCTTGTTTATGATCAAGGTCGCCTTCATTATGGGGCAACGCGGGGCGATGGCACGATTGGTGAGAACGTCACGCATAATATTAAAACAATCAAATCGATTCCTTTAAATGTGACGTATCAAGGGCCTTTTGAGGTGCGTGGCGAAGTGTTTATGAGTCGCAGCGTGTTTGCTTCGCTTAACGCACAACGGGAGAAAGCGGGCGAACCGTTACTCGCCAATCCTCGCAATGCAGCAAGCGGAAGTATTCGTCAACTTGATTCGGCCATGACGGCCCAACGTCAACTCGATATGTTTGTGTATAGCCTTCTTCCGGAAGGGGTTATGAAGGTGACCACCCACGAAGAAAGTTTAAAAACGTTAAAAACATTAGGCTTTAAGGTGAATCCCGAATACAACGTTTGTCACGGTATTGAAGCAGTCTGGGAACGGATTCAATCCCTAGCGACCCAACGTCCTTCATTGGCCTATGACATTGATGGGATTGTCATTAAAGTCAACACGCTTGCCGATCATGATCGCTTGGGT
>JAURFC010000008.1 GCA_030834445.1 Bacillota bacterium | reverse complement strand
GTTAATGTGAGCGCCACTACCACCGGCGATCGCCACAAAAACACCAAACGAAATCCCTAAGAACACTGCTAGAGCAGCAATGCCTTCTTTAACTTTTCCAGTTAAAGCCATGCTGGCGAGAATACCACCATGAATTAAAACAAATGCGGCAAGACCAAGAAACTCTCCTAAAAAAATGCCTAAATCCATAATTTAGACCTCCATTGGCGATAATTATAGCGAATGCTTTAAAAAAATCAAAATTAGTTAGTATATATTAATAATTTTTGACAAAACTATAAAAAGTGCTATTTTTATTTAGATATGAAAAGAATGAAAGGATTCATCCTTTTTATGATGTTGTTGGGGGTATATCACACTATTCCCTCTACTTTTAATAATACCGAAGCGGCAGGACCGGTCGTTTTACGCTATGCCCAAGATGATCTTGGGGCAAGCGACGTTAACACTGCAGACTTTAACCTTCAAGGTAATGGCGTCACGGTCACCAAAAACACATCAAAAGGTTTAGTCATGACGACTGGCGCAGGGCAAGCATCCTCCATATTCTTAAAGGAGCAACTTGCCGCAGATGCTACTAAGCCTGGATTTTCAACATATTTTGTTATGAATGTGTATAAATTAAATCCTGGACCTGCCGATGGTTATGTCTTTATTATTGCAGCAAACTCGAACTCCCTAGGTGAATCCGGAGGTGGCTTAGGCTATTCAGGAATCACAAACTCTATTGGGATTGAATTTGACTTTTATAATAATGGCGGAGAAAACATCGCTTCAAGTGATGTTTTTACCAATGGGCAACCCTACACAACTGCAGGAACCGTTTTTGATTCTGGGTATATAACGCGTTGGAATGCGGTTGGCACCAATGCATTAGTACGCGCATTTCACACGTGGGTTGAATACGACCATACCGCAGGCAAACTTGAACTTCGTGTTGCCGTTAGTAATAACGAATCCGCTTCATCGAGTCGACCAGCTCGACCAACGAATCCACTACTAACACGCACCGCGACTTACAATCAGATTAGTAATTTCTTCTATGCCGGATTTACAGCAGCCACTGGGGGTCAAATGCAACAAATGACCTTAAAATCGTGGTATATGTCCAACGCTTATATTGCCGGAGGTATTAATCCGGATCAAGATACCATTACGATTGATTCCACCCCTCCTACTGCTCCCACCATTACCACAACCGAATCTGGGGGTAATTACACGATGTCGATTTCAGGGGGAAGTGATGATACGGGCGTGGCCGGTTATCAATATCAAAATCCACTGGGTGGATGGGCAACGTATACCAACCCAATCCCTATGAACTTTATCGGAACCTATCAGGCCCGTACGGTTGACGTTGCTGGGAATTATTCGACCTCGGTTGCTACTGCCTATCTATACACAATTAGCTTTTCAGCAGGCGGAACGATTCGCACGAGCGTCAAACGTTCAAGTCTTGATCCAGAATATGCGATAACATACACCTACGATGATGGTACAAATTTATATTTTGATTGGTATGATAACAACTCATTTACAGGATCGCCTTTAACGGCTGTTGCACCCCGAACATCGTCCTTAGTTTTATACGGAAAACCGGTACAAAATGTCTTCCGTATTGATTATGTCCTCGATGGTGGAAGTGTCCAAACACCCAATCCTGAATTTTATTATCTTGGTGAAGGATTAATGCTTAGTGATCCTACCAAAGATGGTCACACGTTTGTCGGTTGGTTCTTAGATAGTGCGTTTACCAATCCGTATAATCCCGAACAAATTCCAGAAGAAAACTTTACGTTATATGCCTTATTTTCAATCAACTCTTATCAAGTCACCGTTTATTATCAAGATGACACTGATGATTTTGAGACGAACGCGTTTGCGTATGGTACATCGATTGCCGCGTTACTCGAAAGTCAAACCGTTCTTATCGAAAATGGAACGATTTCTAAATTAGGTTATACCTTTACCGGTTGGTCCATGGATGAAGCAGGTTTAATCCCGCTTGGATTAGGGGCTACTGTAACCGATGACCTTGCGCTTTATGGCCAATGGACTATCAACACGTATACCGTGACTTATCAACTTGAAGCTGAAGTCCTTTATACGGAACAATCTTATGAATATCAAACGCCTATTTCTTTCCCTGAAGCTCCTACTCAATATGGGTTTACTTTCCAAGGATGGGAATGGAACCAAGAACTCGTCGTTGATGGCACCTTGATGCCTGCACAACATTTCATTTTACAAGCCCGTTTTCAACGCAATAACTATACCTTATCGTTCCAGCACCATAACGGGAATACGTCAACCTTTGAAAATATCCCCTTTGAAACGCCTATTTCAGATTACGTTCCTCAGTCCATCGAAAAAACTGGCCATACCTTCGCGGGTTGGTTCTACGATGACACGTTCCTTGAACCGCTCGGTTTAGACGATACCTTACAAGCTACAACCACCTTGTTTGCAAAATGGACCATCAATGCGTATGACGTGATATTTGATACGCAAGGGGGTTCCTCCATTGCCACGATAAACCTTCACTATAACGAAACACTTGTTTTCCCGCTCGACCCTGTGAAAGAAGGGCACACCTTTATCGGTTGGTTTGCCGACAAAGAAGGGACCACACCCGTAACCTCTTTGGTTATTCCTGCAAACAACACCACCCTTTATGCACAATGGTCGATTAATACGTACACTATTAGCTTCGATACAGATGGCGGTAATACGCTTCCTTCGCTGGAACTCAATTATGCCGAAGAAATTCCTTTACTGTCACAACCAATGAAAACGGGTTATACCTTCATTTATTGGATGCAAATTGAGGATGGTATTCCTGTGGATATTGGAGTTCCTTTTTCAATGCCAGCGCATCACATGCTTTTAAAAGCAGTCTGGCAAATCAACCAATACACTTTAAGTTTTGAAACCAATGGCGGATCATCGGTTGCTTCTATCACCCAAGACTACTTGAGTGATGTGGCTGCCCCAAGTACCCCTCAACGTCTTGGTTACACCTTTATGGGTTGGTTCCAAGATGAAGCCCTCACCATGCCTTTTACCTTTTCTACGATGCCTGCTTTTGACCTTACCCTTTACGCCCAATGGGAAATTAACCAATATACTGTGTCTTTTAATAGTCAAGAAGGGTCCTTTGTTGACGCTATTATTTATAACTACAATGCCACGATCGAGGAACTTCCTACCCCTGTCCGTGAAGGCCATACCTTTTTAGGATGGACCATGGATGAAGCGGGATTAGAACCCTTAAATCTGAGTGCGATGCCCGCTTATGATGTCACCCTTTATGCGCAATGGCAAATTAATACGTATCAACTCCATTTGGTGTCACCGCACCTTGAATCCCCGTTTGCAACGCTTACGGTCACGTATGGTCAACAACCTCTCCTGCCCGTTGCCCCTGTTCGCAATGGGTATGTCTTCGCCGGATGGCTTATGAATGGGGTCCTTGTCAATCCCGAAACATTTGTCATGCCTGCATCGGATATGGTTTGGACTGCTGCTTGGACGCCATTGCAAAGCACGGTACTTTTTGTTTCCAACGATCAAACAACACTCATGACCGTCACGAGTGGAGAAGCGATTGGTACGTTACCGACACTCGCCATCAAAGCGGGTTATATTTTCTTAGGGTGGTCGTTAGCCCCGCATGATGCGACCCAAATCATTGATGCCTCCTATGTTGTTCCCAACGGTCAAACCTTACGTTTGTACCCCATTTGGGAAAAAACCAATGATGCGAGTATCTTATTTGGACAATTTGTTCAACTCACCCACCAATCGATTCAATCGTATACGTATGAAATTATCGTCTTCTCAATGACGATGCTCTTAGGATTAGGTTTAATGATTGCCTACAGAAAGCGAGTCGCATATGGCGAATAAAGCAGATAAAGTCAAAAAATTGATGGGCAACTTCGTCGGTGCCTCTGCATCCGTCGCCGTCATTGCCACGGTTGCAAGTTTTTCGATTTCCGTAGAAGCTAATTTTATTGATGTCACTGTCTTCCAGAACAAAGCTTTTTATCAACTTGAAGTGCGTGAAATTGTCGAAATTGAAGGATCGGGCGAGATTCCCGAAGATACCCCTGAACCCGTGAATACACCGGTACGCTTACGCGTCCAAAATCAATGGGATGATTTTTCGCTCCCCCTTATTTATGGCTACAATGAAGGTTTTATTGAACCCTTACGTGCTGACCAACAATACACCTTGACCATTGAACTTCAACAAACGGTCGGTTGGACAAGTTTAGACACGATTATCTTTGATACCGATCCCGAAACCGCTGCCGTGATTTCCACGATTGAAGAAACGACCTCACCCTTAAATCCTCTTATTTCCTTCGATATGGATATCTTTACCCAAGATGGCGGCGTTCCTGCCGATGCCTGGTATGCAGATATCATCTACGGTCAAGTCAATGAACGCACGCTTTTAAGTGTCGGCGAAAATGCCCTTAGCTTTCCGGATTTACCGCATGTCAATGATGATCTTAGCGTCGATGTCATTGCCGTTTTTGGTGAAGAAGAACGCAGTATCACTTCGCGGGTGGTTCGTCCTACCGAATATGTGAATGCGTCGCTCGATCTATCCTTCCCCTCCTTATCGACCTTGCGCGTGGATACCGTTCAAGATAATGGATTCTTCCAAGGTGAATACATTGTCCGATTAAATGAAGACGCAACACCCCCAGTGGAATATCCGATGACGAATACAACTCTTGATATTAGCGATTTAACCCAAGGGGGAACGTACCATTTTGAATGGCTATTACGTTATTCGTTCCAAGGAGCATCTAAGGATGTTCTTCTTCATGAACAAACCATCTTACCCATTGTGACGCCCCTTTATGTTCTCAGTATCTTTGATGATGAAACAACCCAATCGGTTGAACTTACCATTGACAATGACCTTGACCTTGATAAAGTGGAATTAATTATTGAAACTACGGAAGCAACCATCTTGACGATGGAACGCATCAGCTTCACACAGGATGCCTCATACTACACGTTGACATTAACGGAACGGATTCCCTTACAAGCCACCGTTAAATTAGTGATCACACAAGCCGCGCCGTATGACTATCCTATTACGCTACAAACACTCGTGTTTCAAGGAGGACAATCACGATGAAACCAGCAGAAAAAGTAAAGCCAGACGTTTTACCATCCAATCCTGGGGATAAACCAAAACCGATCAAACCACCTAAAAAGGTGAAAGAACCGTTAACCAAAGAACAATTACGGGCTCGCAAGAAAGCGATTCAACATGGATTTTCCATTTTCTTTCAAAGCCTTGTGGTCGGGGGTTCGGTCTTTGTGGCAGTCTTCTCCGATTTACTCTTTGGTGACTCCGAATTTGGAGAAATCATTAAACGAACTTTAGGGAAATTCTTTGATATCGGATCGCTTATTTCCAATAACTATCTCCGTATCTTAGAAACCTTAACCGTCTTACTCTTTATGTGGATTATCCAACGTATTTATAACGCGGTGGTAGCCATCCTTGTCCCCAAGAAATTGCAAAATGGCACCACGATGCTCCTGTTAAAAAGTTTTGTGAAATACGTCATTGGTTTCATTGGTCTTATCTTCATCCTTACCGCGTGGGGCGTCGACTCGGTCACCTTATTAGCCTCCTTCGGTTTAATCGGGTTAGTTGTCTCCTTTGGGGCTCAATCCATTGTCGAGGATGTCATTTCCGGTATCTTCCTCATCGTTGAAAAACAATTCTCGGTCGGTGACATTATCATCATTGATGGCTTTGTGGGCCGCGTCACTGAAATTGGTTTACGCACTACCAAATTCCTTGATATTGCCAACTCCGATTTAAAAATTGTGAATAACTCGCAAGTCAAAAATGTCATTAACGCCTCCTTAAATACGTCCACTGCGGTGACGGAAGTCGGCATTGGTTATGAAGAAGATTTAGAACGTGTTGAAAAACTCATCGCGGAAGAATACATTCCTAACTTTAAAACCAAATACAAAGATCTACTCGAAGGGGATGTGTTATACCTTGGTGTCTCCGCCTTAGCTGATTCTTCGGTCAACCTTAAACTTGCTGCGAAGGTTCAAGAATCGAATCGTCCAAAAGTGTCGCGTTTACTTAACCGTGAATTCAAACTTTTCTGTGATCGTAACAAGATTGATATCCCTTTCCCACAAGTCACCCTCAACCACAAAAACGGCGATTCCTTCAATCAAAAATAAGCCTTCAAACAATCCTTTAAAAAGAGCGAACTTTCGCTCTTTTTTTTCATTCATTTTCCTGATTTAAACTTTATTTTTTTCTATATAATAAGGTCATGGAAAAGGACCTTACCTTACATTGGTTATCGGTTCCTGGTTACGAGAAAGTACTTTATTTTAAACAACCCAGTGTCCAACTGGAAGGCTATATTGCCATTCATTCCACACAACGGGGTCCCGCCTTAGGCGGTACTCGTTTTTGGCCATACAGTTCGCAAGACGATGCTTTAACCGATGTCTTACGTTTAGCCCAAGGGATGAGTTATAAAGCCGCAGGGGCAGAATTACCTTTGGGTGGAGGAAAAGCTGTTTTAATCGGCAATCCTAACTTATTAAAATCTCCCGAATATTTTCACGCTTATGCCCAAGTGATTAATCAATTTAAAGGGTCTTATATTACGGCAGAAGATATGAATATCAATACCGAAGACATTCGCCTCATTGCGGAAAAAACCACGCACGTTGTGGGACGGTCTGATAAATCAGGGAATCCGTCTCCTTGGACGGCTTTAGGGGTCTTTTATGGCGTACTAGCCACCCTAGCATTCGCTTTTCCTCATCGTGACCTATCCTCTTTATCTTTTGCAATTCAAGGTGTGGGGGAGACAGGATTTCATCTGCTTCAACAACTCGTGGAACATGGCGCGAAGAACATCACTATTTCCGATATTAATCCTGAAAAAGTAGCCCGTATTCAATCCCGTTATCCTTTTATAAACGTCGCGGATGACCATACTTTACTCAGTTTACCGGTGGATGTCCTTTGCCCCTGTGCCTTCGGTGGCATCTTAAACGCGCATACCTTACCCACGATTCAAGCAAAAGCCATTGCTGGAAGCGCGAATAATATTTTTCTTGATTTGGAAAAAGATCCACAACGCTTCCATGAAGCAGGCATTCTTGTCGCTCCGGATTACATCATTAACGCAGGTGGCCTTATCAATGTCTTTCATGAATTCAATAATGACCTCGATCCTAAACGACTCACTGTAGAGGTTTCTAAAATAGGCGAACGATTAAGCCGCCTATATCAAGCCATCAAAAAAACAGAAATAAATCCATTTACATACTCTTTAAACCAAATTATTGGCACTTTTTAAGACGTTCTAAGATGAGCGATTGAAGCGGATGCTCACCATGATGATGCACAAGCATTTCATATAGCGTTTTTGCACTTTCCGGAATGGCCGTATAACCACCTAATAACATGGTTAAATCCTCACGCAAGTATGGGTAAGCTTGCTCGAATCTTCGGACATAAACAAACGGATCTTGTTCAATGGCTTTTGGCCATAATGGAAGCGTTGCCTTTAAATACGATTCAACTGCATAACCTTGGATCATTTGTAATGCCGCATACTTTTCACCCCGCAAATAACGACCTAGACCAACATACAATTGACTCCAGCATTCCTCAAAATAGTAGGAGGTGTCATAGGAGGAAATCTTACGCTTTTTCAAAGGGATATTTTTTGAATCCACTCCGGACCGAATCCAGTACAATTTAGGACGATCATACGGAATAGACTCAAGTTCAGATATCGTAAAAATCGCACATTCAATAAAGACATCACCTTCGACAATCGCCTTAAAACCATCGACCGTATTACGAAATCGATACTGGGATTGATTAAGTTTCAACCAGGTGGTTTGTTTTAAAAAGGTCGATTTTGCATCGTCTTTTACGATAAGGAAAAAATCATAATCACTGAATTCATCCATCCGTTTGGGGCGGGCTAAACTTCCTAAGCCCAAAACCGCAAGGATTCGCTCATCGTGTTTCCAAGCCTGAAGTAATTTATAAAAAGGTTTTAAGTTGGGATTCATACATCGTGATAAGGATTGGTTTGATTTTTTTCGTCACTTGAGCATAACCATTGAGGGATAAATGTAAGCCTTCTTTGGTGTAACGCATTTCAAGATTTCCGGTCGCATCGCATAGAGAAGGATAGACGTCAATAAATTCCACATCATCAAGTGTTTTTAAATGGGCATTCATCCACATTAAGTCTTTATTGTTACGCGGTCCTACCACAATTTTTTCAATGAGTTTATCGGGGGTTTCATTCACAGGATACAGCGAGACGAGTACAATTTTTACGTTCGGTAAACCTTCTATTATTTTTGCAAGGATGATTTGTATATTTTCAATGGTGGCTTCCGGGGATAATTCGGCAACTTGGAGGTCATTGGTGCCAATTTGTAGCACGACAATCGAAGGTTGTAAGGCAAAAACGGACACATCCAATCGTTTTAAAACGCCTACCGTGGTATCCCCGTCAATACCACGATTGTAAATGGGCATGTTGGGATAAAAATCCGCTAAAGGATACCGTTGGGTGAGACTATCGCCTAAAAAAACAATGCCTCCAGGTTTCGCAAAGCGATTATAAATCTTAAATTCATTGATTCGTGCGAAGTACGCACTTGATAAGACAGCTTGCATGAGTTTCATACTCTCTATTTTAACGGATATGTCCTTACAAAACCGAAATCATGCTACACTTTTGTTCATGAAACAATCCTTACGAGAAACTATGCTTCAAAAGCGCTTGGCTTTATCACCGCTTCAACGAGAAAACTATGCGCGTTCACTCCTTCAACAACTTATCGCGTTGCCTCAAGTTCAAGATGCTTTTACGATTGGATTATTTCATCCGATTAAAAACGAACCTGATCTTTTAGAAATCGTGTCTTTATTACCCAAGAAACATTTTTTATTGCCGGTGGTTCACGGTACCACCATGGCCTTTCATACTTATGCTTATCACAAGCAAACGTTTCCGTTAATTAAAAGCGAACTCCAAATTTTAGAACCGAAAAAGGCCCCCCTCTTTCAGGGTCCCATCGATGTCTTAATCACCCCGGCCCTTGCCCTCGATCAAGCGGGCCATCGCTTAGGTTTTGGGAAGGGTTATTTTGATCAATACATAAAATTGAATCGTCCTCGCTTGATTATTGGGGTAATCTACCCCTTTCAATGGGTCGATACCTTACCCTTCGATGACCATGATGAAAACGTCGATCTTGTGTTAATTGCTAATGAAGACTCGAACCATCAATAAACGCTTCATACGGTTGCATTTTGTGATCTAAAAACGCGACCGTTACCCGGATTGTCTCTTCGCCATATTCTGTTTCTAAAATAATCCCATCCTTTTTCACCGCATCAAGGAGATGCGATTGATCATAAGGAATTGCTAATTGAACCGGATGGTAGTCCGCCATTAAATATTCGGTAATTTTTAAAATAAGATTGGGTAACCCAATGCCTTTTAACGCAGAAATCTTCACATGATGAAAGGGAATCATCCCTTGTGGTTTTCGAATAATATCAATTTTATTGAGAACATAAAGTTTGGGTATCTCTTCGGTATGGAGTTGTTTTAAAATATCATCGACAATCTCGATTTGTTCGGAATAATGCGGATCTGAAATATCGACGACGTGAAGAATCAGATCCGCTTCTCCAACTTCTTCTAACGTGGATTTGAAGGCTTCAATGAGATGATGAGGTAGACGACGAATAAAGCCCACCGTATCGGTCGCCAAAAACGTAATCATCGGGTGAAGTTGAATCCGACGCGTGGATGTTTGTAAGGTTGCAAACAACATATCTTTTTCAAACACTTGTTTCTTTTGATGGCGATGCGATAACGTTAAAAACTGATTCATTAGTGCGGACTTTCCCGCATTGGTGTAGCCGACCAACGCGACTTTAAAGGCGTTATCGCCTTGACGTTGACCACGTTGGACACGTCGGGCTTCAACAATGGTTTTCAATTCACGACGGTAACGACTGATACTCGCTCGATAACGACGTTTATCGAGTTCAAGTTGTTGTTCCCCTTTTCCTTTGGAACCTTTTCCAGATTTAATACGACCAAGACGAATCGTATTATCAATTAAACGAGGCAGCATGTATTGCGCTTTGGCGAGGGCCACTTGAAGCTTGGCTTCTTTGGTTTTAGCCCGTGTTTCAAAAATTTGTAAGATCAGCATCGTTCGATCGACAATGTCTGCATCCAAGGCTGATTCAAGATTACGAATGTGAACAGGGGATAGTTCGGTATCGAAAATAACCGTTTGCGCACCCGTTTCTTCCACCATGGCTTGAATTTCTTCGACTTTTCCCGAGCCAATATAAAAATCATTCGTGGATGCGGATAAGGCTTGCGTTACTTTTTTAACGACATAATAATCACACGCAAGCGCTAAATTATCGAGTTCTTCAAAGGATTGATCAAAATCAGGAATACTTGGTAATTTAACACCCACTAAAATCGCACTTTTTTTCATACTCATATTATAGCCGTAATTTATGGGTTGATGAGTATTTTACTATGGTTTCTATCGCATCAATCTTATAATTTTGCTTTAGTGAGGTATTAACTATGAACGTCCTTGATGCCATTCAATCTCGTCAATCCATTCGCGAATATGATGCAAATGTTACCATATCCAAAGAAGAAATCATGACCATGCTTCAAGAAGCAGGTCGAGCACCGAGTAGTTGGAATTTACAACCTTGGCGTTTTGTTGTCATTCAAGATCCTGCCATTAAAGCGCAACTCAAACCGTATGTGTACTTTAATGTTCCACAATTAGAAACGAGTTCTTTTTTAGTGCTCATTCTCAATGATTTAAAACGTTATGACTTATTTCCGATTCTCAATGACTTAGAACTCAAAGCCGGTTATGTGAACGCTGAACAAGCTCAAGCCCGACAAGCGAAAGCCGATCAAGCGAAAACTACCCGAACGCTGGAATCCTTAGACCGTGAAGGGTTACTGGATTGCGGGATAGTTGCTCAGAACCTTATGCTCGTTGCCAAAGGTCACGGGTATGATTCATGCCCCATGGGTGGCTTTGACCGTGATAACTTTATGAAAATTCTTGAGCTTGACACAAATCGTTATAAACCTGTCGTATTAATCTCGATTGGTAAAGCCAAAGGGGCACTTCGTCCTTCCTTACGCTTTCCTACAGATGCCATAACAATTTTTAAATAATCGCTATACAATAAAAGTTGTGAGTAAAATCTTTACCCAACGTGACGCCGATTGGCGAATGGGACGTATAGTGTATCAAATTTTTGTGGATCGCTTTTTCAGCGTGGATCCTCTTTCTAAACAATCTCTTTACCCCGCTCCGAAACATTTACTACCCTGGTCATCCTCTCCGGAACGTGGAAAAAAACTAACCGAAGTTCCTCATTACGCCCATGAATTAGATTTTTGGGGTGGTGATTTACATGGCATTAAGGAAAAACTATCGTATCTCACGGATTTAGGCATCGACACGTTATATTTAACCCCCATTTTTTCAGCCTACTCCAATCATAAGTACGACACGATGGATTATCGTACGATATCCCCCGAATTCGGCACCATGGATGATCTTAAAGCGCTCATTCAAGCGACAAAAGAGAAAAATATCGCCATGATTTTAGATGGGGTCTTTAACCATATGTCTTTTCATAGTCCTTGGTTTCAAGATGCCCTTAAAAACCCTAACTCTCCCTATCGCTCATGGTTTGTCTTTCGTGAAAACTTTCGCTTTCCCTATCGCGCCTGGCATAACGCTCCTTCGCTACCTGAACTTCATTTAGAAAACCCAGAAGTTCGTCATTATTTATGGACAGATGTCGTTCAGTATTACTTAAATCTGGGCATCGCTGGTTGGCGTCTTGATACAGCGATTGAACTCGGATTTCGTTATCTACAAGAATTAACTGAATCCGCCCATGCAGTCAAAAAGGATACCGTGATTATCGGTGAGATTAATAATTATCCTGCCTCATGGACTTCTGTTATTGACGGGACCATTCAACTTCCCTTACGCGATTGGCTCATTCAAACTGCAAAAGGAAACATTCCTGCTTCACTTGCGCAAGCACAACTTAATCGTTACATTTCCGATACCGGTATCGAAGCCATGCTTAAATCATGGATCTTGCTCGAAAACCACGACCATCCTCGAGTTCGTTTTGATTTAAACAATTTACCTTCCTACCACTTCGCAAAATATCTTTCCTTAACACTTCCAGGTAACCTTCATCTTTATCAAGGGGAAGAATGGGGACTCAATGGGGGACAAGATCCCTTGAACCGAGAACCGTTCCCCTGGCATCGCGTTGGTCAAAAGGATCCTTATTATTCGCTTCACCAGCACATGATTAGCTTACGTAAAAACCATCGTGCCTTACGTATTGGGGATTACACCGCCATGCCAAGCTCTCAACTGCTAGCGTTTTTACGCACCACCAACCTGCATCAAGAAACCTTAATTGTCATTGCCAATCCCTCAAAAAAACCAGTCACCGAATGGCTCATGATTCCGGATAGTAAATTACGAAGTCATCTACCCTTTGTTGATCTCATCACAGGTAAAAAAATCCTTGATTCATGGGGAACCTATCTTCCGTTAACCGTGCCACCCCAAACCGTCTATATTTTACAACCGCAACAGAACACTGTGGATGGCTATTCACCGACGAAATATTATTTCGAAGATTAAGGTTTTGCGGGTAACGAGGTGACTTGTTCCACTAAGGTGTTTAAATACCCGGGTATATTTTCGTATTTGATCGCTAAATACTGAGCGTAAAGTTGTTGTTCATCCAATAAAGGATTCGCTTCCCGGGCTGCTACCACTTGTTGATGGACGTCACGGGCATCACGAATAATCGCATTCGCAAAGGCATCCGCAGGTGTCCAATAGTATTGAGAGACGGACCGTGCTTGCGGAATGCCAAAGGGCGATTGATCGGCAAGGGCTTTAAAGGTGGGTAGTGCTTGGACTTCTTCCCTGGCAGCCACTTCAAGATTACTCGGGGCCACGAACAGTTCTTTGGCCCGTTTGAGTTGAACTTCTGCACTGGTTAAGTAGTTGGCAAACCCATGCGCAGCAGCAGGATATTTCGTATACGCATTCACACCGAGCATTCGGGCTCCTACCATCGATCCAAATTGATAGGTATTGCCATCCACACTGGTATAGCTTGGCATTTTAATCGTTCCCATGTTCTCGCCAAGAATGTCTAAGATGGCGTTCGTATGCCAATAGCCTGACATCCCTGCAATTGCACCATCTTGAAGATTACCCACATTGTTTTCTACAAATTGGGTAGGAAGCAATAATCCATCATCAATGAGCCGATTGGTCGCGTAATAATTCATCATCGTTTGCGCGGCGCGAATGCCTGCTTCATTGTTCCAGTCAATGGTTTGTTCCCAATCAATACGACTCCATGAGAGATGATTGGTCGCCGTAAACCACATCGCCATCGACCATCCCCCCATCGGATCAATATTGACAAAGGAGTCGAGTTCTTCGGCGCGGGCAAGGATGGTATCAAATGATGCCATTTCTTCTTCGTTAATATAACGTTTGTCATAATACATATACGTGCCATTATCGGCCGTATTGGGGTAGGCATACAGTTTATCTCCTACGGTTGCAACATCCACGGTCCATGGAATATTTCTTGCGGTCACATCGTCTTTATATTGATTCACCTCGGAAAGTCCCCCTGCCTCAACGATCGACTCAAGTTGATCATCGGGAAACGCAAAAATGTCCCCACCATTGACAATATCCAAGAGTAAAAGACCTTTTGCATCGACCTCAGAAACGACTAAAAAATTAAACTGGATATCCCATTGGGGATTTTGAAATTGAAATTCTTCGGCGCGTGATTCAATAAAATCTTGTTCTTGGTTCGGTGCCCAGACAAATAACGTCACAGGCGTGGGAGCTTGTGAGGATGTCACAATACTTGAACTTGGACTACCTCCACACGCGACGACAAAGAAAACAACAGGAATGAGTGTGAGTGATTTTTGCATGATGCTTCTCCACTCTTAGTCTATCAAGTTCAAGAAATTTTTAATCGTTAAAAAATGTTCTTACTTCGGTTCCTAGTAAAGAAATCGTTTGTAAGACATACGTTTGTTCCATAAAGCCCACAGGAATGTGCATCGTAAAGCGGTGTCCACCTAAGGCGGTCATCACCCGATTAATTTTTCCGGCAACTTCCGTAGGTGTTCCAGCAAATAACGCGCCATGTTCACTCATATTATGGACAAACGATTCAAACGTATACGGTCCCCAGCCTCGTTCCCGACCGATCGTATTCATTAACGTCACAATCGAGGGATAAAAAATGGATTGAAGTTCTTTCTTGTCATGGGTGAGATACCCATGAAAATGAACCGAAATATACGGTTCAGGATGAAATTTAGAAGGAAGATAATGTTTTCGGTATAAATCCGTGTAGGCTTTAAAACGATAGGGATCCCCACCAATAATGGCAAGAAATAGAGGGATACCGAGTTCTGCTGCCCGTAATACGCTTTCCGGACTCCCGCCCACACCCCGAGAAATCCATAAGGGATATTGGGTTCGTGGATACACCCCTAAGTGATCGATTGCAGAGCGTAACCCCCCGGGATGAGAAACTATTTCATGATCACGAATGTGAAGCAATAAATCGAGTTTTTCTTCAAACAACGCATCATAATCATTCAAGTCATAACCAAATAACGGAAACGATTCAATAAAACTACCTCGGCCAGCGGTAATTTCAGCACGACCATGGCTCAAGGCATTTAATGTAGCGAATTGTTGATAAACACGAACAGGATCATCGCTACTTAACACGGTGACTGAACTTCCAAGTTTGATGGTGTTCGTAAGCCCTGCTGCTGCGGCAAGAATGACGGCCGGCGCACTCGCTGCAAATTCTTTGCGGTGATGCTCCCCGACTCCGTAAAACGATAATCCCACTTTTTCTGCCAAGACTATTTCATCGATAATTTGCTGAATACGCACATCCTGAGAAATGGTTTCTCCGGTTTTTGGATTGGGGACCGTTTCGACAAACGTTGTGATACCAAATTCTAATTTTTTCATTGTTAATAGCATACAAAATTCAGCATCAAAATGAAATCATAGGACTTTAGGGGAAAAGAAAAATTGAAGTTTGCTAAAATACGAGTATGTCACTACAAAAATCATTCTCACCTATCCTTTTACTCATCCTCATAAGCTTATCTGCTTGTGGCAGTTCCTCTTCATCGCTATCCTCTACATCAGAAAGCAATCCATCAATTTCCTCTTCGTCACAAACCTCAAGTGAATCAACCCCTTCCTCTGCTTCCATTGCGTCAAGTTTTCTTCCCGATGACCAATATGAAGATTCCATGACGTGGCAAAAAGATGGGCATTTATACATTCACTACAATCGTAGTCGAGAAGATAAATTTGAACCGTTTTCCTCCTATGAAAATTGGACGATATGGGTCTGGCAAAAAGCGCCTTATGATTTACCCGGTGTGCAAATTGATTGGTCCTATTTTGATCAATCAGGTGCGATTGCAGAAATTGATTTTAAAAGCGATCAACATCTCGGCCATTTACGACAACCTGGACAAGATTGGTCAGAAATTACACGCGTCGGTTTCTTAATTGTTTTTAAGCCGACCATGAATCAAACCATAGGTATGTGGACCTCAGATGGTGGGACGGACATGTACATTAACGATTTTTACACGCACATTCGCGATAATGGCACGATGCATTTATACGCCCTTCGTGGTCAAGTGTCCGATTATACCTTCCATTTTACCGGGAGTCTTGGCATTGATCCGTATGCCACCGATGATGGAGACTTTATCTCAGAATCCAATGTCTTATCCTCGCAATCCGATGCTTATCCGATGGTCAATACATCCCCTGATTTTTATGATCATGTTGGTGTCGGCTATCAAATTTTTGTTCGTTCTTTCGCCGATAGTGATGGCGACGGAGAAGGTGATCTTCGTGGCATTATTAATGCCCTTGACTACTTAGAAAATTTAAATGTGAAAGCGCTTTGGTTAACACCTATTCATGCGTCAGAAACGTATCATGGTTATGATGTCACTGACTTTTATAAAATTAATCCTAGTCTTGGCACTGCCCTTGATTTTGCAGAGTTAATTTACAAAGCAAAACAACGCGACATGCGTATTGTCATGGATTTAGTTGTTAACCATACTTCCACTCAAAATGCGTGGTTCCAAAATAGTATCAATTTACGAAAAGGCACAAATTCCGCAGGGGAAGAAATTGATTATCGAAGTTTCTATCATTGGAAATACTCCTTATCGCCGCTGAATGCGCCCTGGCATCGTTTCGGAGAAACCAACTACTACTATTATGGAAAATTTGCAACCTCCATGCCGGAATTGAATTATGACTATCAAGGCACACGCGATGCCATGATTGATGTAGCAAAGTATTGGGCAGGATTTGGCGTTTCCGGTTTCCGAATTGATGCCGTAAAACACGTTTATATGGCGGATGAGGTTGATGCCCTATCAAGTGATGCTATCACGGAACCCGGTAGCGAATTCGCCGCAAATTTGACCAAGAACTTAAACTTTTTCAAAGAGTCTAATTACAAACTAAAATCTGTGTATCCTAACACCTTTATTGTGGGGGAAAATTTTGATGGATGGGACCAACGCATTGCCCCTTACTATCAAGCCATGGATTCGCAGTTTGACTTTCAAAACTACTATCACCTCATGAATATGCAATTTGGCATCAATGAAAGCGTCAATCCGCAAACACAAGCCTATGTTTTTCAGCAAAAATTCAATCAAACGTTTGCCTTGCAACGATCACGATTTATTAATAGTGCCTTTACCTCCAACCATGACGTAGCCCGTGTCATCAATTGGGTCAAAGGAACACCCGTCAATGGCAACATAGAAGCTAAAAAAACGATTCTAGCGAGTGATTATCTTGACGCCCGGGCACGAGCATGGGTCTTTAATGCAGCAACGTTACTCATGCCAGGCGTTTCCTGGATTTACTATGGTGACGAACTCGGCATGTCCGGCAATATTACTGCAAATCAAGATGGCACTAACTTCCATTATGATCGTTGGTATCGTCAACCTTTTAAGTGGGACAATGATGACTCCTATGCTGCAATAACAGGTTATTCATTTGAAGGCTATGAGGTTCGATGGGATGGTATTAATGCCAGTGATACGCTTGTTCAAGGAGCGAACCAACAAGCGGTATCTTCGACATCGATGCACGCCTTATTCCGCCAACTCGCTGCTATTAAAAATGAATTGGCCATGATTCATGGTCAATTTATTGCCCTTTCTACGGGCAATACCAACGTGATGTCATTCCAACGAACTTTAGGTACTAAAAGCTACTTCGTGTATTTGAATTTTAGTCCGAATACGGCATCGATATCCATGCAAGGAACGACCGTCTTTTCATGGAATAATGCCTCTTCCAATGCCTTACCTGGATACAGCCTTCGTATTACGGAGGTCAACGGATGAAACGATTCACATGGATGGCCTTCGGTTTGTTATCACTCCTCTTAAGCGCGCTTTCTGTCCCCAGTTCTTCATTAAACCCACGAGCTGAAGGCGAAGTTACCATTAAACTTGTATTAGGAGAAGGCGCAACTTTACCAGGCTATGAAGCCGAAGATGATGAAACGATTTACCATCATAATGTGGTGACCTATCAAGCACTCCCAGATACCAATTTACCAAATGCTGAAAAACCAGGGACCACGTTTATTTCCTGGGTTTATGCGGAAGGGGCATCGCTTGTTCGTGTTACTCACATGCCGAAAACCAGTGGCGCCATTTATTATGCCTATTATGAAGGCGATGGAACCCTTGCCACATCAACATCCTCCGAAGAAATTGAACCTACTACCCTTTACCTTCAAGCGAAAAATGGAACCGTCGATTGGACGCAAGCGGGAGCGATCATAAAGGTGTACACATGGGGAAACGGACCCACGATGAACTATCCCGGTATGACCATGCTTTCCTTAGGCGATGGTTTATACGCCCTTGAATTAAACTATCTTCCCTCTAATTTATTATTTGCCCGCTTGAATCCGAACAATCAAAGTGAAGTTTGGAACCAGACTGTCGATTTAACTTATGTCTCACCGCTTAATCTTTTCACCTTAACGAGCTGGGATAATGGAACGTGGTCGACCTTCACTGCCTAAAAACTTTATAGCGAACGCCATACTAATTTGTTAAAATTACGTTTGTTTGCTTCAGAAAGGAAACCTCATTATGCGGATTGAAAGTGATTTAAAATTAGATTTCTCGGATGTTTTAATTCGTCCGAAACGATCCACCTTAAAAAGTCGAAAAGACGTACAATTACTTCGTCAATATAAATTCCGTCACTCTTCACGAACGTGGCAAGGCATCCCCATCATGGCCAGTAACATGGACGGTGTCGGTACCTTGGCCATGGCATTGTCACTCCAAACCCAACACCTTTTAACTGTGCTTGTAAAATCGATTACCTTAGAGGAACTTAAACCTGTCGCCGATCAGCTCCTTCCGGATTACACCGTTTTCTCTACTGGAACAAGTGAATCTGACTTAGCGCGTCTTCAATCCATTCTTAAAGCATTTCCGCAGTTTTATATGATCTGCATTGATGTGGCGAATGGTTATAGTGAGCATTTTGCTGACTTTGTTGCTAAAGTACGTTCCTTATATCCTGATTATGTGATTATCGCCGGTAATGTGGTCACAGGGGATATGACCCAAGAATTATTACTTCGCGGTGCAGATATTGTCAAAGTTGGTATCGGACCAGGCAGTGTATGTACGACTCGGATTCAAACAGGCGTCGGTTACCCTCAATTATCGGCCATTATTGAATGTGCCGAAGCCGCCCATGGGATGGGAGCACTCATCATTGGCGATGGCGGATGTACCTCCCCGGGAGATGTGGCAAAAGCCTTTGGGGCAGGGGCAGACTTTGTGATGCTTGGAGGCATGCTTGCCGGTCATGATCAAGGAGGCGGTAGCATCTTAGAACAATATGAACCGTCTGGTACCTTTGATCCAAAAACCCAATTACCGATATTAAATGTTCAAAAATACATTCAATTTTATGGGATGAGTTCCGATACAGCGATGACAAAAAACCAACAAGAAATGGCAAATTATCGAAGTTCGGAAGGTCGGACCGTAAAAGTTCCTTATCGGGGTGATGTTCAAAAAACAGTACAAGATATTTTAGGGGGGTTACGTTCAACGTGTACCTACGTTGGTGCGAGAACCTTAAAAGAATTACCGCGAGGTACGACGTTTATCCGTGTCCAAAAACAATTCAATGACGTCTTCGCAAAATCAAATAAATAAGTTTATTCAAATACGCGTTGATACAAGATTTCGACTCCTTTGAAAGGGTCGATTTCTTTTTTTAACGCATGCCAATCAAGGGGTTCAAAAAAAGGATGGGCTTTTACAAAATCCCAAAGGGATTTTTTTTCGTTCATCGCGTCAAAACTTAACGCTTGTAAATGGCGATAGGCTTCTTCACGGTCTAAGCCTTTTAAAATACAAGCGTGGAGGATATATTGACTCATCCATACATCATAACTTTCTTCGATGTGTTGTTGCATTCTTTCAGGAAAGACCTCTAAATTTAATAATATGGAATCTAGACCGATCAGCATATAATCCATGAGGGTCGTCGCATCCATGAACACGACACGTTCGACGGAGGAATGGGAAATATCACGCTCATGCCATAACGCTTGATTTTCCATCACAGCTTGCGCATAAGCGCGCATTAAACGGGCAAGACCGGTTAAGTTTTCACTTTTAATGGGATTACGTTTATGCGGCATCGCGGATGATCCTTTTTGGTCTTTAGAAAATCCTTCTGCGACCTCAGCCACATCACTTCGTGAAAGTAAGCGAATATCAAGGACCACTTTTTCAATCCAACTTGCGAGCACAGCGAGGGCATTGATATAGGTGCTATGACGATCCCGTTGAATGACTTGTGTATGGATGGCAGCGCTCGATAATCCCAGGGTTTGGGCGACGCGTGATTCATGGTCAGGAGGTAAGATCGGATACGTTCCGATGGAGCCAGAAAACTTACAAATTTCTACCCCCAAAGAAGCCGTATGAAAGGACTTTTCTAACCGCAACAAATCATCAAACCAAAGCGCAAAACGTAATCCAAAAGACGTTTTTTCCGCAAACATACCATGGGTTCGCGCCATGATGGGTGTATGTTGATGCGTTAACGCTAATTGATGTAGTGTGGTTTTAAGCTGGTGAATAGCTTGGTGAATTTGCCGATTAGCTTCCTTAAACAAAAGACTATGAGCCGTATCAATGACATCAGAGGACGTTAATCCAAAATGAAACCACCGTTTTTCTTCCCCAAGAGATAATCGACATGCATCCACAAACGCGAGTACATCATGTTTAAGAATGCGTTCTAAGCGGTCAATATCGGCTACATTAAACGCTGCTTTTTGAAGTTGTTCGTTTGTTTTCGCATCGATGATTCCGCGTTGATAAAGCGCTTCAAGGCTCGCTTTTTCAACCCTTAAATAAACTTCAAACTTAGATGAGTCGGACCATAAGTTTTTCCAAAAAGGTGACGTATAACGATCAATCATGTTTTACCTCAATCAGTTGTTCACGTTGCGGGCCCACTGAAATAAATCGAATCGGTCGTTTTAACGTCATTTCAATGAAGCGAAGGTACGTTTTCGCCGCTTCGGGTAAAGCATCATAAGTTCGTATTGTTGATAAATCTTCGTGCCAACTTGAAAATGTTTGATAGACGGGTGTCACTTGTTTTAGATCGTCTGCATGGGCAGGAACGGTCGTAATTTCGTTATCTTGAAAACGATAATGAGTACATATTTTTAACGGTTCCACGCCGGAAAGAATATCAAATAATGTCACCGCAAGTTCACTAACTCCTGCGACACGAACTGCATGTTTTAACATGACGAGGTCAAGATGGCCGATGCGTCGTGGTCGTCCTGTCGTCGCACCATATTCATGAGCTCGTTCGCGAATGGATTGAGAAACTCCATTGTCGTATTCTGTGGGAAATGGTCCTTCACCGACGCGGGTGGTGTACGCTTTAACCACTCCCAAGGTTCGGGAAATCCATCCTTGAGGAATTCCTACATCAATCGCTGCACTCGTTGGACTGGGGTGACTGGATGTCACAAAAGGATACGTGCCATGATCAAGATCAAGCATCATTCCTTGTGCCCCTTCAAAGAGCATCGATTGCCCTTTTTCTTTAGCCGCTTCTAAGAGTGATCCCACATCGACAATCGCAGGACGTAAGCGTTGAATGAATGGCGTTAAACGCTGAACATAGGCTTCAACATCTTCGTTAAAACCATAGAAATCATATAATTGCTTTAATTCTAATTTAAACCTTTCCAAGTTAAATAATGAACTCATTCTTAATCCTATCCGGCCAGCTTTAAGTTGATAGGCAGGACCGATGCCTTTAAGGGTCGTTCCAATTTTTCGTGAAGTGTTCCCCTCCGCTTGAGCATCTAAATAACGGTGAAGTGGGGTAATGATGTGGGCACGATCGGAAATACGTAATTGATGAATGTGAAAAGGTTCTAGTTCTTTTTCAAGTGCGTCTAAATCAATGACCATACCATTGCCCATGACATTGATTGTATGGGCATGGATGATTCCGGAAGGTAATAAATGCAGGACATATTTTTGTCCGTGGGCATAAACGGTGTGACCCGCATTATTGCCACCTTGATAGCGAATGACGAGGTCATAGTTTGCGGCAAACGTATCGGTAAGTTTACCTTTCCCTTCATCGCCAAACTGCAAGCCTACAATTGCCAATGATTTCATAAAATCATTATAAGAAAGTCGCTACTATATCTCTAATACTTTTTTGTAAAGTACGTTATAAAAAAGATTTTTTCAAAATTGTTAAGAATGATTAATTTCTGTTCTACATCCGTTAAAAACTATTAAAATAATTTTATTCTTTTCATCGTATAATCAACCCAATATGGGGGTTAAGTTTCTACCGTAATACCGTAAATATTACGACTACGAGAACAATTTTTTCATTTCCTTTGATAGGTTGATTAATTAGGGTGAATAAGAAGACAGAAAGTCAAGGAGGTAACCATAATGAACTTTCTATCCTCAATTCGTCGTTCGCTCGATTCTTTTTTTGGAGTCACCACGAAAGGATCAACTATCCAACGTGAATTATTAGGAGGGCTTGTGACCTTCTTGGCCATGATTTACATCTTGCCAGTGAATAGTTTCATGCTCGCCAACACAGGCATGCCTCAACCTGCCGTGTTTGTCTCCACTGCTATTGCGGCCGGTTTAGCCACCTTATTGATGGGATTGTTTGGTAAAGTTCCTGTTGCCCTTGCATCGGGCATGGGTATCAATGCATTTTTCACCTTCACCGTTGTTCTTACATTAGGTTTTACATGGCAGGAAGCATTAGCGGCTGTCTTTGTTTCCGGAATTCTTTTCTTAATCATATCGTTGACAGGTCTTCGTCAAATGATGATTAATGCGATGCCAAAAAGTTTAAAGTTAGCGATTGGCGCTGGGATTGGTTTTTTCATTGCGTTTATCGGTTTTAAAAATGCAGGGATTATTGTTGCCGATCCTTTTGGGACTTATGTGAAATTAGGAGATTTGACACTTGCTCCCGTATTGCTTGGTTTATTAGGAATCTTTGCCGTCTTAATTCTTCATGTATTACCGCAAAAAATTAGTCGATTCGCCATTATCATCGCCATGGTTGGAACCGGATTGGTTGGGATATTCATTGGATTAATCTTTCCAAATTTAGCAACCCAAATGCCTGTTTTATCGACGGCGAATTTAGGGGATTTAGCCGCGTTTGGTGATGTGTTTGGTCAAGCTTTTTCTGGATTAGGTACACTTTTTTCTAATCCATTAGCCTTACCCGTTATTGTCACCTTATTATTTGTCGATTTCTTTGATACCGCTGGAACACTCGTCTCCGTTTCACAAACCGCAGGTCTAACGAATGAAGAAGGTAACTTTACACAAAAAGCGCCGTTCATTGTCGATGCAGTTGGAACGGTCGCTGGGGCCGTCCTAGGGACATCAACCGTTACCTCTTATATTGAATCCAATACCGGTATTCAAAGTGGTGCGAGAACCGGTTTGGCAAGTGTCACAACAGGAATCCTTTTTTTACTTGCCATTGTTCTTTATCCAATGTTTGGATTTGTTGATGCGGTCTTTATAGATGGTGTTGCATATTCTCCTGTCACTTCATTAGCCCTTGTCTATGTCGGTGTTCTTATGATGCGACCTTTAAAGGATATCGAATGGGATGATCCTGTTGTGTTAGTAAGTAGTTTTTTAACCATCATTATGATGATTCTCACCTTTAAAATTTCTCACGGGATTGCCTTTGGAACGATTGCTTATGCCTTACTTAGTATATTTACCCCCAAACGAAAAGACGTACACTGGATGGTGTACGTCCTTGGATTATTCTTCCTAGTTTATTTTGTGATTGAATATACGTTTATTTTGTAATTTTTTTAAAATAACGCTTTATTTTTTAACAGCATCGGATACGGACGGTGCTGTTTTTTCTTCAGGAAGAATTAAGTTTAATGTGATTCCAACTAACGCAGCAAAGGACATACCCGTTAACGCGGTGGCATCATTTAATTGAATTGAAGCTTGACCGAGCCCGATGACAAGCATGGTTGAAACGATAATTAAGTTGCGCATTGCGCTTAGATTGACCTTCGCATCAATCATGACTTTTAATCCATTACCGGCGATGAGACCGAATAAAAGGATCAAAACACCCCCCATCACCGGAGCTGGAATCGTTGCAATCACTGTTGTGAGAACATTGAAAAAACTAAGAAGGATGGCAAAGATAGCTGCTAGTCCAGTGACATAGACAGAAGCGACTTTCGTCATCCCCACGACACCTGTATTTTCTCCATACGTCGTATTGGCAGGTCCTCCCACGAGTGCTGCAACCAAGGTCGCAACCCCATCCCCCATTAGCGTTTTATCTAAACCGGGATCTTTGAGAAAATCTTTTCCAGTAATGGAACCCAACACTTTATGATCACCAATATGTTCGGCAATGGTTACAAAAGAAATGGGGGCAAACATGAGTACCGCACGAAAATCCAGATCATAAGTACCTATCAATTTGAAATCAGGTAAGGCAATCCAAGTTACGTTTTCTAACGAACTGAAATCAACAACGCCTAAGAAAATAGCAAAAACGTAACCAACAAGAATTCCGCCAATGATTGGAACAACTTTAAAAAATCCTTTCGCAAAGATGGCAAGGATAACTGTAGTTGAAAACGCAACGAGAGCGATGAGTGGATTTCGAATATCGGTTGCTAAACTCGCAAAAAAAGCATCACTGGAGGTTGGAGATAATCCTGCTTGTCCGGTTGCAACACTTGCTAAAGAAATCCCAATAATCGCAATCATCGGACCGATGACCACAGGGGGGAGTATTTTATTCAACCATGCTGTGCCAAGAAAACGGATCAGTAATGAAACCAAGACATAAATGATACCGACCACCGCTAATCCTACAAAAGCGGAACCCACGCCATAGGATTGTGAAGCAATCGATATTGCAGCAATGTAGGCAAAAGAAGATCCTAAATAAACAGGAACTTTGGCTTTCGTTAACGCGATATAAATGAGCGTTCCTACGCCACTACTAAACAAGGCAACACTGATGGATAGACCGGTTAAGATGGGAACCAATACGGTCGCACCAAACATGGCAAATACGTGCTGTAACGATAACACGCCCCATTGCCATTTATTTTTGGGTTTGTCGGCAACGCCAAGAACTAATGTAGATTGCATATCTACCTCCTTATTATTGCAGGATCTCCTTGCAAAAAAACACCTCTAGAAGAGATGTCTTTAAAGCAGGGGAATACTATGGTTCTTAGTATGCTCACAGGCACGCTTTAAAGATCCTACTTGTTAGTTATTTTAACGAAGTGTATGGTAAACTCAATCTAAGAATTGTAAATTTTTACCCTTATGAAAATCCTATTAGAAAAAGATGCTTATTTACGAACGACCTATCGACTTGCCCATGAAATTATTGAGCAAAATCCCCAATTAGATGACGTTATTCTCGTCGGTATACAAAAAAAAGGATATCCTTTAGCGAAACAACTTCAAGATCATATTTTCCAATTCTCTGGTTCAATGATTCCTTGTTATTCTTTTGCAATTGGAAGTTTTCGTGATGATGAAAAAAGAAATGCTCACGAAACCAATGAACCTTTTGACGTTCATAATAAAACTGTCATCCTCGTAGATGATGTTCTCTTTACAGGTCGTAGCGTGCGCGCAGCCATTGACGGTATGATGTCACTGGGTAGACCCCAAGCCATTCGCCTTGCAGCGATGGTAGATCGTGGTCATCGGGAATTACCCATTAAACCTGATTATGTCGGTAAAAATATCCCTTCTTCATCAAAACAACGCGTATTGGTCGATCCGATTGGGATGACCATCAATCTTCTTGAAGATTAACAATTTTCCCCTCGATTATGACTGCTCATTCATAGTAAAATAAAACCCATATGGCAAAATTTATTTTTGTAACCGGCGGGGTTGTTTCGGGATTAGGGAAGGGCATTAGTGCCGCTGCCATTGGTCAACTTTTGAAGCGCCATGGTTACAAAGTAGCTTCGATTAAATTTGATCCATATCTCAATGTGGATCCGGGGACAATGTCACCGTATCAACACGGCGAAGTATTTGTCACCGAAGATGGCGCAGAAACCGATCTTGACTTAGGCCATTATGAACGATTTATTGATGAACCCATTTCACGTCTATCTTCAGTGAGTTCCGGACAAATTTATGAAGAAGTCATCAAAAAGGAACGGGCAGGAACCTATCTTGGTGCAACCATCCAAGTGATCCCTCACATTACGGATGCGATTAAAGCCCGTCTGGATAAAATTGAAAAACATACCCATGCGGATCTTGTTATTGTCGAAGTAGGAGGAACCGTCGGCGATATAGAGTCCCTTCCTTTTTTAGAAGCGATTCGACAATTCCGACGCGATCGTGGTTATCATGATACCTTTTACATTCACACCACCCTCGTTCCCTTTATTCGTTCCACCGGAGAATTTAAAACGAAACCAACCCAACATTCCTTAAAAGAATTACGCAGTCTGGGTATTTCTGCCGATGCGCTCCTGTTACGAAGTGAAGCCCCATTAGACGCCGAACTCAAAGAAAAAATCGCCTTACTCGGTGATATTGATTCCCACGGGGTTTACTTTGCCGAAGATGTCGATACGATTTATCGCATTATTCTTCGCTTCCACGAACAACATATTACCCATCATATTCTCAAGCATCTGCAACTCAATCTAACGCATTGTGATGTATCCCCGTGGCAACAACTTGTCGACTTTATGACGTCCGATCAACCTAAAATTACCATCGGTTTAATTGGCAAATACATTGATTTAAAAGATGCTTACCTCTCCATTGAAGAAGCCCTCATTCATGCTGGATTTGCGCTAGGAGTTCACCTTGATGTTCGCTATATCGATGCAGAAAAAGTGAATCAACATACGGTTAACGATTATTTAAATGCCGTGCATGGTGTGCTCATCCCCGGGGGCTTTGGGGAACGCGCCACCGAAGGTAAAATCCAAGCGATTCGTTTTGCCCGAGAAAAACAAATTCCTTTTTTAGGCATATGTTTTGGAATGCAACTCGCGGTGGTTGAATATGCCCGCCATGTCTTAGGCCTTAAGGGTGCTCATTCTACCGAACTCGATCCAAAGACACCCCATCCTGTCATAGATCTCCAACGGGGACGTGACCAAAAAGAAAACTTAGGGGGAACGCTTCGTTTAGGTTCTTCGAAGATTCACGTTGAACCAAATACGTTACTCGCATCGTTATACAAAGCGTCCCAAATCCAAGAACGTCATCGTCACCGTTATGAAGTCAATCCTCACTATCACGAAGCGTTCCAAAAGCATGGTCAATTCATGTTTTCTGGATGGGATGAAACGCGTTCCTTAGTTGAGGTCATCGAGTTGAACCAACATCCTTTTTTTATCGCCGCTCAATATCACCCTGAATTTTTATCGCGGCCGTTAAAAGCGCGTCCGTTATTTTTAGGGTTCGTTAATGCGGCGAAAAACCGCTTGTGATTTCAGTAATTGATCCTTACAATAGGAGCATTGTTATGACAATAAAAAATATCTTATTTTTTACGCTTTACACCCTGGGATTATTATTTATTTTCTGGGGATTTATTCAAATCGTCACGTATTTTTCTGTGCCTATTCATGGATGGTTTACCTTTTTAGCCGTCATTACGCCCAATATAATCGCCCTTATCACTTTAGGATATGGAAGTATTCGTACGTATTTAAAAATTAAATCACGTCGTACTCCCAATACGTCAAGCACTCAAGTGAATAATGCTATGACAACGTCTGGGGAACTATCGGAATCCGAATCAAAAGAAGATGCTCACTTGTAAGTCCAGAGTACGGTTCTAATAATCCTTCATAAATACCGCCACCGACAGAAATTAATAACGCCTCTTGATTGACCTTAGAAACTCAAATCCAAAAAAAGTTATGCATGTATTTATCAACCTGCTGTTTATCTTCGACAATCATATGCGGGCCAACAGAAGTAAAAGTACAAAAAAGCGCAGACTTTCTAAATCATAGTGTTGCCACCAAGGACCATCTTTTTTCATATTTAATTGGTGGATTTTAGGGAAGCTTTGGGCACGAGGAGTATCATGATAAGACTCCAGCCTAATGCAAACACGATGAAGCTCATCTCAAACGTCCAAAACTGAATGAACGCGCCAAAAAGCGGAAATAAAACCATCATAAAAAGACTGAAAAACATGCTATTGATGGAAAGCACCGTTGCACGAATTTCACTTTGCGTGAATCGGTTTAACAACGCATTCATCAGGACATAAAGCCCCCCATCTAAAAACGATAAAACGAGGAATCCAACAATCGAAAGAAAAGGAAGATAGAAAAATGCAAAACCAAGACTCG
>JAURFC010000005.1 GCA_030834445.1 Bacillota bacterium | reverse complement strand
AGAGCAACTGAATCGTAATCAGTAGGTTGTAGGTTCGATTCCTATCGTCGGCACCAGCACGCATGGATGTTTAGCTCAGCTGGGAGAGCATCTGTTTGACGTACAGAAGGTCGGGGGTTCGATCCCCTCAGCATCCACCAGTCAGAAAACAAAACTGCTTAATCGCAGTTTTTTTCTTTTATAACCCACATTTTGGGCATTCTTTGGTAAGATTAAAGCATGGAGTATTTACATTTTTACGTATTTGCTAGTTTGACCCTTCCTCAATGGGTGGATTTTTCATTATCAGTTATCCTTTTTTTATTACTCAATAGTTATATTTTGTGGTTTGTTCGTCGCAAAGGGTATGCGCTGCCTTTTTTTCTAACGTCTATAGCGATTTTAGTCAATGCGTTTTTCGTAGGCATTACCGTCCTCACGCTTGTTTTAATGATGCTTTACCTCATTTTTTTGATGGTATTTGTCATCTTAAATCAGACAGAATTAAAAGCCCAAGTCGATTCCTTATTGTCCTTTAAAAAAGATCATTTAGGGCAAACTCATTTTGACAAGGAATTGGTCTACGATATTTTACTTGAAAGTATTTCTTATTTATCGAAAAATCGTGTAGGTGGTATTATCACCCTCGAACGAACGGCAAATCTTAATGAATATATCCAAAATGGAAAGATGCTCAATGCCCCCTTGAGTGCGGACCTTATAACCACGATTTTTCATCCTGGGAGTGTGCTGCATGATGGCGCCATTATTGTTCGGAATGGCTTTATTCTTGCCGCCTCGGTGTACTTTACACCCACGACCAAACCGATGAGTGGGAATTTTGGATCTCGCCACCGAGCCGCCATCGGTATCTCTGAAGTCACCGATGCAGTCACGATTGTGGTTTCCGAACAGACAGGAAAAATATCATTAACCTATGGGGGAAAATTAACGGCGGTTTATCTGGATAATTTCAAGCAAATGCTTGCCAATTTCATGGAAAACCGACCGCAATAAAGGTATGGGACATTATTTTGGAACTGACGGAATTCGTGGCCTTGTTGGCGATAAATTAACGGCAAAAATAGCCTATCGCGTCGGGCGATACTTAGGCGCGTATCAACAAAAAAAACAAACCATCGTCTTGGGAATGGATACACGTATTTCCTCTTCCATGCTCGCATCGGC
Source organism: Bacillota bacterium (assembly GCA_030834445.1). GTDB lineage: Bacteria > Bacillota_I > Bacilli_A > RFN20 > CAG-826 > UBA970. The sequence continues at coordinate 48,402 of JAURFC010000005.1, read as the reverse complement.
GTTTGTGGCGGGGGTCACCTCCGCGGGATCCGATGTTATTTATTTAGGGGTCGTATCAACCCCGATGGTCTCCTTTTGTTTAACGCATTATTCCTTTGATTTTGGTGTCATGATTTCCGCATCACATAACCCGTATTTCGATAATGGTATTAAAGTCTTTAACCGAAAAGGTGAAAAACTAGAAGCAGTGATTGAAGCAGAGATTGAACACTTTCTCGATCTCGACCAGGACTTACTCGACAATAAAATGAATGCAGATATTGGCCGCGCGATCGATCAAAATGAAGTGTATCGCAAAGCGTACTTAAATTTCCTTAGGAGTTTCATTCATCAGGATGTTTCTCACCTTAAAATTGCCGTGGATGCAAGTCATGGGAGTGCCTCTTATCTTGTCCAAGAATTATTTGCAACGCTTGGCATTCAAGGGGATTACCATTTTGTACAGCCCGATGGGATTAACATTAATGACCGATGTGGGGCTACACACATGCACGCACTAACGGAAATCGTGAAACAAGGTGATTATGACCTAGGCCTTGCCTTTGATGGAGATGCTGACCGCATGCTTGCTGTTTCTGAAAACGGGGACTTAATCGATGGGGATGCTTTGCTTTATCTTCATGCGAAATATACGTTACCCCAATATCCAGTTTCAAAACAAAAAGTCGTCATGACAAAAATGAGTAACCTCGGTCTTAAAAAAGCTTTACATGAATTGAAAATGCCCTATCTTGAAACCGATGTGGGCGATAAGTATGTTCAAACCACATTGGCCAAAGAAGCGCTTATTTTAGGCGGTGAACAATCGGGGCATGTGATCTTCTTGGACGCACTTAATACGGGGGATGGACTCCTCTCTGCGATCAAGCTTATCGATTTAATCGCCGCAAAACACCAACCAGTGAGTAAATTATTAGGAACGTTTAAAACGTATCCTCAAGTATTAAAAAATGTGATCGTGCAAAACAAACGTGCCGTGTTAGATCATCATGATTTTGCTCCCTTAATTCGTTCCATTGAACAAAAGCTTGGTGAGGAAGGCCGTATCTTTGTTCGACCGTCGGGAACCGAACCGTTAATTCGCGTTATGGTCGAGGCCAAAGATTTATCATTATGTCAAACATACACGGATTTAGTGGTATCGTGGATTAATGAGACGTTCACATATTAAGGGGGACTCAAACAATGTGTGGAATTGTAGGAACGATTGGTGAAAAAGCATTACGGACGTATCTTATCGAAGGATTACGTTCGTTAGAATATCGCGGTTATGACTCTGCGGGTACATCCTTTATTGATCAAGGAAAAGTGACAACGTATCGTTTACCAGGTCGCATTGCCGACTTAGATGGACTTGTTCCTAAAGAGGTCATTGCATCGGCAGGCATTGGTCATACACGGTGGGCGACGCATGGGGAACCGAATTTTACTAATGCGCATCCGCATGCCTCGAATCGCGGACTTTTTACATTAGTTCATAACGGCGTCATCGATAATTTCCGCATTTTAAAACGAAAACTTGAAACGCACGGTTTTACGTTTACTTCCGACACGGATACCGAAGTCATTGTCAATTTAATTGAATTTCATTATTTAAAAGGTTTAAAACCGTTAAAAGCGATTCAAAAAGCAATTGAAGAGCTCGAAGGTTCCTATGCCTTAGCCATTTTGTTCAACGAAGAAAACGAACGTATTTATTTTGCTAAACTTCATTCCCCGCTTGTGATTGGTAAAGGTGAATCCACGCATTATCTTGCTTCCGACTATTTACCGATGCTTGCCTATGCAAAAACGTTTTATATCGTCACCGATTATCAATATGGCTATATCGAACAACACGATGTAGTGGTTAAACACCTCGATCCCCAAGAAGAGAAGCCAATTACCTTTCATGCGACGGATTTAACGGTCGATGATATAGGTTTGAACGGTTATCCGCATTATATGCTCAAAGAAATTGAAGAATCTCCGGAAGTTGTAAAACGACTTGCCGACAACTATTTTGATGGCAATCACTTTTTGTTTGATGATGTGTTACTCCAAAAGATGAAAAAAGCCGATCAACTTATCTTCCTCGCCTGTGGGACAAGTTATCACGCGGCGATGGTCGGTCGACGTTATTTTGAAGAAATCGGTAAAACATGCCGAGTGTATATTGCCTCAGAATTTGCTTATTATCCGGAAGTCAAAGGTGAAAATCCGTTATTTATTGTGATTTCTCAAAGCGGTGAGACGGCCGATCTGATTCGCTGTGTCCAACTCATTAAACAACGTGGCAATCCGTTATTAACGATTACCAATACCAAAGGATCTTCCCTTGATCGCGCCAGTGACTTTACCCTTCTTCTCTATGCGGGGATTGAAATCGCCGTCGCAAGTACCAAGGCCTATATTGCTCAAGTCGGCTTACTCGCGTTATTACGCGCCGCCTTGATTGGGAATAACGACATTCTTACCGATTTTATTCAAGTAATCTCCGGGATGAAAAATATTATTGATTCTCGCGATGATATCGAAGTCATCGCCCAACAAATCATGGTTGCCCCCTCCGCTTTCTTTTTGGGTCGCGGGTTAGATTATGATGTGGCGATGGAAGCCAGTTTAAAACTGAAAGAAATTACGTATATTCATTCCGAAGCCTTACCCGGTGGAGAACTCAAGCACGGCCCGATTGCCTTGATTTCGAAAAATGTCCCCGTGATTGCCTTTGTCTCAGATCCAATTACGGCAGCAGCCTTGCGCTCTAATTTAGAAGAAGTTAAAGCCCGTGGCGCAAGTGTTTATACCATTTCTAATCTTGCGTTAGCCAAAGAGGAAGATTCCTTTATTACACCCAATGTGAAAGTATATCTATCCCCGCTAATTAAAGTTATTGTTGCGCAATACATCTCGTATTTTGCGGCTCTGCATCTTAACCGTGATATTGATAAACCACGTAATCTTGCGAAATCGGTGACCGTCGAATAAACAAAAAGCGTTCCACTGGGAACGCTTTTTTAACCCCTAGAATAGGAAGAACTATTCGCCTTTTTTCTTGACAGCACCTTTGTCGTCGGAAATGGCTTCTTTTAAGGAGGCCAGTAATCCGGTTACATTTTGAATTTCTGAAGGAATAATGAGTTTGGTCGCTTGACCATTGGCAACACGTTCAAGGGATTCAAAACCTTTAAGCGTTAAGAACGCAGAGTTAGGATTCGCCTTATTGATCAAAGCAATCCCTTGGGCTTGGGCTTCATAAACGCGTAAGAGCGCTTCGGCTTCCCCTTCGGCTTCTTTGACTTTTTGGATTTTTACGGCTTCAGCACGTAGAACCGCCGCTTGTTTTTCCCCTTCGGCGGTAAGAATAGCGGCTTGCTTTTTCCCTTCCGCATCAAGAACGGATTCACGTTTTTGACGTTCTGCACGCATTTGTTTTTCCATGGCCTCTTGAATATCACGGGGTGGTAAGATGTTTTTTAATTCGACACGATTAACTTTAATCCCCCAGGAGTCCGTCGCTTCTTCCAAGGTTTCCCACATTTTGTGGTTGATCGTATCACGAGACGTTAAGGTTTGATCGAGTTCTAAATCCCCAATCAAGTTACGTAAGGTAGTGGCCGTTAAATTTTCCATTGCGGATAACGGGCGTTCCACACCATAGGTGAATAATTTAGGATCGGTAACTTGGAAATAAACCACGGTATCGATTTGCATCGTGACGTTATCTTTGGTAATGACAGGTTGCGGGGGGAAGTCATAGACTCTTTCCTTTAAGGAAATCGTCGCGACTTTTGAATCAATGATCGGGACATTGATATGAATACCCGCATTCAGCGTTTTGTGGTATTTCCCTAAGCGTTGAACAATGACCGTTGTTCCTTGAGAAACAATGACAATCGAACGAATAATCACGACTAGAATGACGAATAAAATGATGCCTAAAAAGGATAAACCTAAGACAGCACCTGGACTTGCGAAAAATCGTAATAACATTTATTGGACCTCCTTTTTTGTCACTAATAATTTATTACCTTTGATGGCTTTGACAATGGCAAACTCTCCTTCGACAAAGGTCCTATCTTGATCGGTAATGAGTTTCCAACGAATATCGGCATGAAGACCGATGCCTTGGGATTTCAGTCCAAAGCCTTTTTCGATGGCAATCTCTTGACCGACAAGGGCGTCTGCATTGGTGGCGATCGTCGGGCGATTCGTTACTTTTTTAACGAACGGTCGGGTTAAAATAAGTAAGACAATCGTAGTTACTAAAAAAAGTAACACTTGTATCGGTAAACCGACGTTAAAAATGGCCGCAACAAGCGCGACAAGAGCGCCTCCAGCAAACCATAACGAAACAAGTTGGGGTTCTAGGGCCTCAATGACAACGGCCACAAAGAAAGCAACCACCCAAACAACCACGACAACGACTTGAAAATCGACGGCAGTTAGTATCATCTCTATCACCTCTTGCTTTTATTTTAACACGATTTTATTTGATACCCATCAACGCTTTGTAAAGATATAATAGAATCGATGAAAAAATATCGTAAAAAAAGTGTGCATGAATTTTTGATGAAAGTTCAAAGCATTGCTAAAATCGGTTTACTTTATAGTAAAGATCCCTACGCTTTAGAAAATTATGAAGAGCTTAATACGCTTTCAAAATCCTTTTTAGAAGAAGAGAATGATTTAACGTTAAATCGTCCTAATGTTTTTCCGAAAACAATTTATCCAACACCAAACGTCTCTGTCCGAGTCCTTATCTTTAATGAAAAAGATGAACTCCTCATGGTGAAAGAAAAAGTCGATGGCGGTTTTACTATTCCGGGAGGATGGGCAGATATTTTTGAATCGCCGGCAGAAGCAGCGATGAAAGAATGTTTACAAGAAACCGGAGCGGATGTCACCTTAACACGGTTAGTTGGTATTTATGATTTTCACTTCCGAGCGCACGGTGAAGTCACCTCCCAGTATGCGATTGTGTTTACGGGCCGCATCAAGCAATTTGTGCAACCCTTCGGTCATGAAGTAACCCATGTGGGTTTTTATCCGTTAAATAAACTTCCAAAACCTATTTCTCACAAGGTGGATATAGAGGACTTAAAACGCATGATTCGTCATGCTAAAGAAGGAGTGACCCATTTTGAATGAGGGACGTCCGTGGTGGAAAACCGCGGTAGGTTATCAAATTTATCCGCGTTCCTTTTTTGATACTAATGGCGATGGTGTTGGTGATTTACAAGGCATTATTCAAAAGTTAGATTATCTGAAATCGTTAGGAATTAATGTTATTTGGATTGGACCATTTTTCAAATCGCCCATGGATGATGGCGGTTATGATGTCAAAGATTTCTTGGATGTTGATCCCATCTTTGGTAAAAAAGAAGATGCGATTGAACTCATTCAAAAAGCCCATGCGCGTGATATCAAAGTCATTATGGACCTCGTGTTAAATCATACGAGTGATGAACATCCTTGGTTTATTGAAGCCCGAAAAAATCGTTATTCGAAATATCACAATTATTACATTTGGAAAGACCCGAAGGTCACCCCGGAAGGGAAAGTCTTGGCCCCGACGAATTGGCAAGGCTATTTCGGAGAAAGTGCGTGGACGTATGATGAAACGGCCAAACAGTTTTATTTACATATTTTCTCTAAGAAAATGCCCGATTTAAATTGGGAATATAAACCGCTACGGGAAGCGATGTATGAGGTCGCTCGGCATTGGTTGGCCTTAGGTATCGATGGCTTTCGGATGGATGCCATTGCTCACCTTGCTAAAGACTTAACGTTTTCTGATTCTTTGCAACCCGTCGATCATCGTGGGATCACGTTAGATCCTACGAAATTTTCTTCATTACCGCGTCTTTTTGATTTTCTACATGAATTTAAAGAACACGTCTTAAAAGATTATCCGCATGCCGTCACGATTGGTGAAGTGGGAGGCAATGTCTCGCCGGAACAATCTTTAGATTATGCCGGCTACAACCGCGGTCCATTAAATATGGTGTTTAATTTTGATACGTGCTGGGAAAATGGCGCATTTGGGAGTGAACATAAATCCGATTTAGAGATTGCAACCAACGTCATCAATTTGAAACAAAACTTCATGAAGTGGTACGAACAAACCCAAGGACAAGCGTGGTTGCCTCTTTATTGGCTTAACCATGATCATCCCCGTGTTGTCTCGCAATATGGTTCCATCCTCTACCGAAAAGCGTCTGCAAAAATGCTAATTACGACCTTACTCTTTTTGTATGGAACCCCCTTTCTTTATAACGGGGAAGAAATTGGGATGAGTAATGTAGATTATGAAAAATTAACCCAATTTAAAGATGTTTCCGCGTTAAACTATGCCCGTGAGGCGAGTCAACGTTTGGATGAGGCGACCATTTTACGTTTCTTACGCCGCACCTCACGTGTGAACGCAAGAACGCCTTTTCAATGGTCCAACCAACCGTATGCAGGTTTTTCAACCACTGAACCGTATTTGGCGGTGAATGGAAATTATCCAGAGGTCAATCTAGAAAATCAACGTCATGATCCAGACTCGATTTTTTTGTATTATCAAAAAGCGATTGCGTTACGTCAGCAAGAACCATGGTTGTCGACCGTCCTCGAAGGTTCTTTAGAACTCGTGGATGCGTTAAATCCGGATGTCTTTGCCTATCGCCATCTTCACCATCGAAGTGTTCTTGTCATTAGTAACTTCCGTGCCTATGAAACCGCGTTTGTCATCAAAGATATCGTTTTAGGAACCTTATTGCACAATTATCCACAACTCGTTAAAAGGGGATTAACGCTTACCTTACGGGCCTTTGAAACAATTGTGTTTGAAATTGAAACCCCATGAACAAAGTCATTTATTTTGCGAGTGACTCCCTGTTACCTTGGCAAGAGATCGAAGGCATTCTTTCGCAAGTTTATCCCGGAACATGGCATCGTCATTGGCATGATAAAAAGACTATTGTACTAACTATCGATGCCTCTTTTTTGAATGTTTTACCATCTTTTTTATCCGTCATTCATGAGACGATGACCTTAAATCTATCCACGCTTATTACTTTTAAAGAAGATGCATTAGGGGCATGGGCCATCGCCTGGTTGCGTGATCATCGTGTCCTAACCATGACGACGATGGGCGATTTTCTTTTTCAACAATTACGTTTAACCCAATCGTCTTTTGTCCCACTCGTGCAAACGTGGATACGTGAACTTGACCGTGATTTACGGTTAACGGCGCGGGCTTATTTACACCATAATTTAAAAGTGACGCACGCGGCAAATGCACTCTTTCTTCACCGAAATACGTTTCAATACCGTTTACAAAAGTTCATGAGTATGACAGGGATGGATTTAAAAGATTTTGATCAAGCGTTTTTCTTTAAACTTGCGGATCAATTATAACGATTTGTGCACTGTGCACAAATCACTTATGATATACTTCCTTTAGGATAATCTCAAAGGAGAATTTACAATGGCAGAAGTTGTTTTAAAAAATATTAATAAGGTCTATGACAATAAGGTGCAAGCGGTTTTCGACTTTAATCTTGAAGTCAAAGATAAAGAATTTATTGTTCTTGTCGGTCCTTCAGGGTGTGGTAAATCCACCACCTTACGGATGATTGCCGGCTTAGAAGACATTTCTAGCGGGGAACTTTTTATTGATGGATCGTTACGCAATGACACCCCTCCGAAAGATCGTGATATCGCGATGGTGTTCCAATCCTACGCACTTTATCCTCACATGACTGTTTACGATAACCTCGCATTCGGTTTAAAAATTCGTCACATTAATAAAGAAGAAATTCGTGAACGTGTTCATCGCGCGGCTAAAATTTTAGAAATTGAAAAATTATTAGACCGTAAACCCAAACAATTATCCGGGGGTCAACGTCAACGTGTTGCCTTAGGACGGGCGATTGTTCGTAATGCAAAAGTGTTCTTAATGGATGAACCGTTATCCAACCTAGATGCGAAACTTCGTGTTCAAATGCGTGCTGAAATTATTAAACTTCACGAAAATATTGGGGCAACGACGATTTATGTGACCCACGACCAAACGGAAGCGATGACGATGGCAAGCCGTATTGTCGTCATGAAGGGTGGGTATGTGATGCAAATTGGTTCGCCGATAGACATTTATAACAACCCTGCCAACTTATTCGTGGCCGCATTTATTGGCTCGCCTGCGATGAACTTAATGGATGTGAAATACAAAGAAGGTCATATTCACTTTACCGACGGAACCAAGATGGAACTTCCTGCCAAATTCGTGAAAGCGTTAAAAGGCTATGAAGGTAAAGAAATCGTCTTTGGGATCCGTCCGGAAGATTCTCATCATGACGATGAAGAACTCGAAAAGAAATTCCCTTCCGCAGTCATGAACACCACGATTAAAGTCGCTGAATTACTCGGGCATGAATACATTATTCACACTAATCTTTCCGGAAACAATTTAATCTCCAAGATTGATGCGCTTCAGACTTACCGCATTGGTGACAAGATTAAACTTGTGCTTAACCTTGAAAAAGCCCACGTCTTTGATCGCGAAACACAAGCCACGATTCTCTAAATTAGATTGATATAAAAACACTTGTCTAGCACAAGTGTTTTTCTTTTGTAAAATAAATGTAACCGCTTACTATTTTGTATTTACAAAGTGGTTTACGTAAGTATAATTAAATTAGTCATCATTAACTCGTTTCCAGAGTTTTCTCTGGCACGGAAAGAAAGGAGTGCACGAATTAATGTTAAATCGCTATCTTAAAACGATGATTTTCGGCGCCGTCACCGTTTTAGTCGTATCTTGTGGAGGGGGAACATCCGCCACTAGCAGTGCCACAAGTCAATTGCCTACGTATACGTTAAAAGTTTGGGGACCTTCGCAAGAACAACAATTTCTTACCGATGTCACCGAATCGTTTAAATTACTTTATCCGAATATTAATCTCAATTTTGAACTTGCTGTTGTCGGTGAACCGGACCTAAAAGGAATCTTACTCCTTGATGTTCCTGGGGGTGCAGACGTCTTTGCCTTCCCCGATGATCAATTAGAAGACTTAGTCACCGCAGGTGCGTTATCTGAATTAACGCAGTTTAAAGATGATGTCATCGAACGTAACCAAGACTGGACGATTGATGTCGCCAGTGTGGATGATAAATTATATGCTTATCCCAACACGGCGGATAACGGAATCTTTATGTATTATGATTCTCGTTACATTCAAGCCAGTGAAATGACCACTTTGGATAGCATTCTTGCCAAAGCAGAAGAATTAAATTCCAAAATCATTATCGATCCCATGGGTGGATGGGCGATGTCCAGTTGGTTTGCTGTCCCAGGAGAAATTTCTTGGTCCAAAACGACCATGACGCAAACCATTGATTGGAATAATGAAGTCGGCTTATCCTCCGCCATTGGGATGTACAACGCGTACAAAACTAACCTTATCCAACGCGATCAAGGGATTATTGTTACGGAATTCTTGGAAAATGATACCGATGTTCAAGAAGGGATTATTGCCGGTGTCTCCGGGACATGGAATGCCGTTGCAATTAAAACCATTTTAGGCGATAACTACGCTGCGATCAAAATGCCTACCTTTACCAACGGGAATGGTCAACAACAACAAATGGGTTCGATGATTGGTGCCAAATTAGTAGGGGTCAATGCCTACACAGCCAATCCAGGGTTAGCGCATGCTTTTGCAAACTACATGACTAACTATGATAACCAACTCACCAAAGCAGTAACGATGGGTGTGGGTCCCTCCAACATAACCGCTCAACAAAACCCTGAAGTTCAAGAAGTTCCTTCCCTAAAAGCGATCTTCGATCAAGCGCCACACGGCATTCTCCAAGCGCGTTCGGTGTCAAGTTACTACTGGTCACCTGCAGGTGCCTTTGCGGATGCCCTTATTACCGATGCACGTAATCACGCGGACAACCTTGCTGCGTGGTTAGCATTACCGGAAAATAGTGGTAAAACAGAAGCAGACTTTATGACGGAAGTTCAAATTCCGCTCATTCAAGATTACCTTGATATCTTTATTGAAGGTGTCTTAGCCGTCAACGAAGCTTAATTGCTTACGACATCCCCCTCACATTGAGGGGGATGTTTTTAAACCTTATAAGGAGTTACCGCATGAAAGATGAATTACGAAGTGAACCTTTTTATATTTGGATTCCGCAAAGTATTCTTGATTTTATTATTCAAATATTAAAAGTTGCATTTGAATTCACCCTTTCCATTTTCACCTCGCTTTACGATTTTTTAAAAACGACTGGTAAAGTCATTGTTTCGTTAGCTAAAAAGGGATACGAAGGTTTAATAAAATACAGTCGTATCTTTATCAAGGGAAATTACAAAACAAAACTTTCCTTCCTTTTGATGGGTTTTGGTGCATATACCAATGGTCAAATCGTCAAAGGTATCCTTTACCAACTCTTACAAGTCGTTAGTCTTGGCCTACTTATTTTCTTTTTTGGTCCGTACATTGCGAAACTCAATACCTTAGGGGATACACTAGGGACGCCGGTTACGTATGATCCGGGTAATCCGAATGCGGATCCCTTTGGTTATGTTCCTGCCCAACCAGGCGATAATTCGATGATTATTTTACTCTTATCCGTAGGAGGCATAATTTTAGCGGCCCTCCTTTATTATTTTTATTTGCAAAATCTTCGCCTGGCAGAAGCAAACGAAATGACCCTCCAAGTCGGTAAGCGTCCGATTCCCTTTAAAGAAGAAGTTAAACAACTCCTTAATGAACGGTTCCACATAACCGTATTAAGTTGGCCAGTATTTTTTTCTTTTATCTTCACGGTTTTACCGCTCGTCTTTATGATATTAATTGCCTTCACCGAATTTGACCGTTTCCATCAACCGCCCGGTTCATTATTTACGTGGGTTGGACTTGATAACTTTATTAATATGTTTTCTGGTCAAAATGCCTTTTATTCACGATTACCCCGCACCTTGTGGGCGATTTTACAATGGTCGTTTGTTTGGGCGATTTTTGCGACATTCCTCAATTATTTCTTTGGAATGATTTTAGCGTTAATGATCAACAAAAAAGGCATTAAATTAAAAGTCTTATGGCGTACCGTGTTTGTCATTACGATTGCCGTTCCTCAATTTATTTCCTTGCTCATCATGCGTAACTTTTTCAATGAACAAGGACCCTTTGTTAATTTCTTGATTGATTTAGGTTTAGTGGGTCCGGGTTATGGTCCGTTTTTAACCAAAGAATCGGCACGCTTTTGGGTCATTGTCATTAACTTATGGGTTGGTGTTCCCTACACTATGCTCATTACGAGCGGAATTCTTATGAACATCCCCGCTGACCTTTATGAAAGTGCAACGATTGATGGCGCGGGATCGATTACAAAATTCTTTAAGATTACGTTACCGTACATGCTCTTTGTGACCGGACCGTATTTAGTCACCGCATTTATTGGCAATATTAATAACTTTAATATTATTTACTTCCTAACAGGGGGTGGACCGTCATCGCAACAACTCTTCCAAGCGGGGCATACGGATTTACTCGTCACATGGTTATTCCGTCTTACCTTGTTTGATTCTGACTATAAGATGGCCTCGACGTTAGGGATTCTTATCTTTATGATTTCAAGTTTCTTTAGTCTTATCATTTTCTCCCGAACCGGGGGGATTAAAGCGGAGGATTCTTTCCAATGATCAAATCAAAACGTCTCGGAGAAATTTTATCCAACACGCTTATTTATGTGGTCTTATCGATTTTAAGTATCATTTGGCTTATTCCGATTGTTTGGCTCATTTTACAATCGTTCCGTCTTGAAATCGGTGCGATTTCTACACGCTTTTTCCCACTGAATTATACGCTTAGTAACTACACTCGTTTATTTGAATATGACACGATTCTTCAAGGGAAGTTCCCCGTGTGGTTCATGAACACATTACTTGTTGCGACCGTGACGATGGTTATATCAACGATTTTAGTCTTGTTAACCTCGTATGCGTTTTCGCGATTACGTTTTCCTGCGCGTATGCCGATGATGAAACTCATTCTCGTCTTAGGGTTATTTCCCGGATTTATGTCGATGATTGCCGTCTATAACATACTGCGTTTGATGGGATTAACGGGCTCGATTATTGGTTTGATGTTTATTTACTCGGGTGGCGCTGGTTTTGGATATTACATTTCTAAAGGCTATTTTGATACGATTTCAAAAGCCATTGATGAAGCAGCAATGATTGATGGAGCATCTCGAGCACAAATTTTCTGGCATATTATCTTACCGCTTTCAAAACCCATTGTGATTTATACGATGATCACCTCGTTTATTGGTCCCTGGGGTGATTATATTTTTGCCCGCTTACTCTTAGGGGAAAATATTGATCAGTACACCGTGGCGACAGGATTAGTATGGATTTTAGACCGCGCAAATATTAATGAATACTTTACGCGCTTTGCTGCAGGAAGTGTCATTGTTGCGACACCGATTACTCTTTTATTCCTTTTCTTACAACGATATTATGTAAGTGGTGTAACAGGTGGCTCTGTTAAAGGCTAATCGACACATTCGCGTGTTTTTATAAAAGGATTCTATTATGCGCACTTCTGGTATTTTACTTGCGGTTTCATCCCTTCCTTCCCGTCATGGGATCGGTGATTTTGGAACCTCTGCCTATATATTTGTTGATTTATTAAAAAAAGCCCATATGCCCATTTGGCAAATGTTACCGTTAAATCCCTTAGGCTATGGTAATTCACCCTATCAACCGTATTCTTCCAAAGCAATTGAGCCTCTTTATTTGAGTCTTGATGCACTCATTGAAGAAGGTTTACTTGTCGCCCCCATTCCTGATTTTCAACCAACGTCCTCCCGTGCCGATTATGATGCGGTTCGTGCGTTTAAAGAACCTTATTTCCGTCAAGCATTTGACCGATTTGTCGTAACGCAAGCGTTTGTTTCTTTCCTCGATCAAAACCCCTGGGTCTACGATTATGCGGTATTTATGACGTTCAAACGTGAACATGAACTTCGGATGTGGACGACATGGGATAAAGATTTTAAACGGTGGATTCACCAAAAGAATTTAGATCTTTCCCCGTATGAACGTTCCATTCAATATGAATGTTTTTTACAGTATATGGTATTAAAACAATTTCAAAAGTTACGTCAATACGCTCGTTCCCAAGGTATCCGCTTTGTGGGAGATATTCCGATTTATGTAGGCATTGACTCCAGTGACGTCTGGACGCAGCAACCCCTTTTTATGCTCGATGAACAAGGCGAACCGACGTTTATTGCCGGGGTTCCTCCCGATTATTTTTCGCCAACCGGTCAACGCTGGGGAAATCCACTTTACCGTTGGGATGTTTTAGAACAAACAGGATTCCATTTTTGGATCGATCGATTGGCGTATAATGCTACGTTGTTTGATATTATTCGGATCGATCATTTCCGTGCTTTTGATACGTACTGGAAAATACCTTCATCGTGTCCGACTGCAGAAGAAGGCGCATGGATTGAAGCACCAGGCTACGCTTTATTTAATACCATTCAAGAAAAACTACCTCATGTTGAGATCATTGCTGAAGATTTAGGGGACTTACGGCCTGAAGTACTCGAATTGCGCGATCATTTTAAACTTCCCGGGATGAAAATTATTCAATTTGAACTTCCTATTTATCCTCCCTTTGATGGGTCGAATGTGAAAAAAGATACCTATCCAGAACGTTTTGTTTCCTATACGGGAACCCATGATAATCAAACCGTGATGGGATGGTTTGAAGGATTAACCAAGGAATCTAAAGACCATCTTGATGCCTTATTAAAACCCTATGAAGGAACCATGGCCGAAAAAATGGTCCAAGTTACCCTCCATCATCCTGCCAATGTCGCGGTAATTCCTATGCAAGATTTATTAAGTCTTGGAGATGAAGCACGTATGAATACCCCAGGAACGATTGGATCACCCAATTGGGAATGGAAACTTGTTGATTTTAAATCCTTTGAAGCCAATCTTGAAAAAATCGCTCACTGGGTTGAAAAAAGTCAACGTTAAGCCTACGTTCGCAGGCGTTTTGAATGTGTTAAAATAAAGCGAAACGAGGTTTTATTATGAGCACACCCCATATTCATGCCAAGGTTGGTGATTTTGCCAAAACGGTCTTAATGCCAGGCGACCCCTTACGCGCTAAATTTATTGCCGAAACGTATTTAAAGGATGCCCAACTTGTTAACACCGTTCGCAATGTTTTTGCGTATACGGGAACCTATCAAGGAAAGCGGGTTTCTGTCATGGCCTCCGGGATGGGGATGCCAAGTATGGGCATTTATTCTTGGGAACTTTATAAAGAATTTGGTGTGGAAACCATTATTCGTGTCGGTACGACGGGCGCGTATCAAAAAGAAATAAAATTGTTTGATATTTTAATTGCCCAAGGTGCCTCTACCGATAGCAACTGGTCCAGTCAATTTCCCATTAAAGGGGCCACTTTTTCTGCCTTAGGAAGTTATGAACTCATTGAAAAAGCCGTGCGTGATTGCCAAGCTAAAAAATTACCGTATCGCGTCGGTAATGTGTTATCGAGTGATGTTTTTTATGATGCTGATCCCAATAAATGGAAAGCATGGGCGGATTTGGGCGTGTTAGGTGTCGAAATGGAAGCGTATGCACTTTACAGTAACGCGGCCCGATTAGGCAAAAAAGCACTCGCAATTATGACGGTTTCTGATTCCTTTCATTATCATGAAATTTTAACCCCCGAACAACGCGAAAAAGGGTTAAAACAAATGCTTGAGGTTGCTTTGGCGATTGCCAAATAAATCGACGACATGACGCAACTTCAACTGATCATTGTCTTTAGTTTGATTGCCCTGATTATGATCAGTGGGCTTTTTTTACTGTATCCATCGTTGAAATGGCGTTATGTTAAAACACGCCTCAATACCATTTTTAATCGTGTTTTATTTAAAGTCGCTACGTATGAAGATCATTTTCTTATTCCGGATGTTCATGTGAAATTACCTGGAAATAAAGATGTGGTCATTGATCACCTTTATTTTGGTGACAAGTATATTTATGCGATTAAAGATCTTTATTTTCATGGGGGCTTGCTTGGAAAACCGCAAGACCAAGAATGGCAATTCTATGATTTTCGACATCGCGATGCGACGTATCGTTTTATTGCAAACCCCTTTTTACTCCAAAAACAACGGATCGAGAAATTATCCCTTGTCACAGGATTAGATCAATCCCTCTTTGTATCGATTATTTTGGTGAATAATGATGCGATGATTCATCGTATTCCTGAAAGTGATAAACAAGAATTTATTTTAAATATCCGTCACATCGAAAAATTTATTCAAGCGTTTGAAAAAAGGGATGTTCCTCCTTTTGAATTGGATAAAATCTCCAAAGCTGTATTAGATATTCATGCAATGAATCTTGAAAATAAGCCCGCTAAAAAAGCGAAAAAACGTTAGTCTTTGTTCGGTTTTTTCTTATGAATTAAAGCATTTAAATCGGTTTGAGATTGTTTGTTTTTGACATGATGATAAAGAATGAAGAGGGTATAAAAGAGCACATAAATCCCGAGCAAGATATAAATCCCGCGAATGAAACGAAACAGTAAATTACGGTACATAAACTGTAAAATAAAGGGAACGGGAGCTGTTAAGAAGTAGGCAAGAATAACATTAAAAATGCCATTACCCCACGTGGACCTATAAATACTAATACTCAATGTAATTAAAATTGAAATGATCACGGTTCCCACAAAAATGATCGGGGGACGAGAAAGTTCAAATTGCTCAAAACGAAGTGCGATAAGACCGATGAAAAACGAGATAAAATTCGTTAAAGTAAATACAATTGCAAAGCGTAAGAATAATTTTTTCATAATGGATTCTCCTTGAGCGCTTGTTTCAACGCATTCACATAACTTCGCGAGATTTCAAGATGTTCCCCTTGAAGAAGCGTGACTTCCAGTTTTCCGTTAAACGTTGAGCGAAACGATTTTATTTTTGTGATATTCACCACGATACTCTTATGAATTCTTACAAATAATGGAGAGAACGATTCCACCTCATAAAGTCGATAATGACTATAAAACGTCTCCGATTTTGTATGAATGATGGCTTGATCTTGGCGATAATCAACGTAATAAATATCTTTATAAAAGATGCGGAATTGTTGATTGTTTTTCTCACCAATCGCAAAACCTTCTAAATGAGAAAGCATTTTTTCTAAGATTGCTTTTTGGGGATGATTTTCTGGAGACCGAATTTCGATTTCGATATCATCCTCACTTGTTGAAATCGTTAACCAGCGAATTTTCATATCGTAAGTGTAGCGTAAAGTAATCATTTTGTCATTTTTTGGTGCTAAGTTGCATGGATTCAAAGGCAAGATACAAAAAAGCTCTCCGAAGAGAGCTATGTTGATATGACTGGAGCAGGTGACGGGAATCGAACCCGCGTATCAACCTTGGCAAGGTTGTGTTCTACCATTGAACTACACCTGCAGTGCTCATTTATTATAAACAAATTGGGAGGGTTTTGACAACTTAAAGATGATGATTTTGATTGTCGTTTCCAGGAATGAAACTTTACTATAATAAAAACTCGGTTTTTGCTACAATAATCTTATAAAAATCGTGGAGGCTATTGTATGAAAAAGTTCGTTGGATTTCTAATGTCGTTAAGTTGGCTTGCATTACTCGTATATGTAGGTGGTATTGCTTATCAAAACGGTTTTAACGTCAACACAACCTTAGATACGTTGATTACGACATATGAGGGAAGTGTTCAATATTTACTCGCTTTCTCCACAGATTTAACCTATTTGCTTTATTTGGGGGCGGTTGGTCTTTATTTTATTGCTGTCTTACTTGCGTTTTTTAAATTATTTTTTCAATTTCGACTTTTTTCTGCATTTTCCTTTCTCGTTCATCTTTCATTAACACTCATTGTTTTAGTTTCCGCGTTAATCGATCCTTCTTTGCTGTCCTCCGTCATTGATGGTTTGACAACGGGTGGCATGGTTATCTTGGCAGTTTCTGCGAGTTTACTCGCTTTCGTGGGCTTATCGATCCTATCCTTTTTATTCTTAATGCTATCTTTTATTCGCCAACCAGCAAAAGTAAAGCCTACGGTTAACAAACCGATTTCTGTACCCGTGGTGGAAGAAGATCGCTTGGCCGATGAATTAAAACGTTTTGTGGTTCCGAATCAAGTATCGGTCCAAGTGCCTCCTGTGGTTAAACCCTTGCCACAAACTCAAGCTGTTCCGATGTTACAGCCTCAGCCGATAGTCCAAACACCGCCGCTCGATACAAAACGTCAACTTGATGAACTCAAGGCACGTGAAACGGTTCTTGGGATGAAGGAAAAAATTCGTACCATTATTCGTGCACAATTGGCCCAAAATCCTCCTCCCACGTCTCAACCTGAACCAACCCCCACTGCTAGTAAAAGTGGAACTAGTGTGATTGAACCTGACCAAATTAAAACGATGATCCATGATTTATTCCAACAAGAATTATCCCGTTTATTGGCACAACAAAAAGAAGAATTAACTATGCTCATTAATGAAGAACTCATAAAGTACGATGCCCTCAATCGCGAAGTCATTGACACCATGATTAACGAAAAGATTGAAAATCAAACAGTACAAGCACTTGAACACGTTGAACAAAAAGTACAAGCAGGTGAACCCCCTTCTATGCAGGAAGCTACATCCTCCTTTGTTACTAAAGAAGAACTCGCGAGTGCTTTGGCTTCCCTTTCTCAAGGCGAACCTCAAGAAGAAAAGATTAAAGCTATGATTGTTCCGCTCATTCCTTCATCGAATCAATTTGTAACTCGCGATGAGTTGCAAGACATGTTGGCAAAATTCACCATCGTCCCATCGCCTGTGTCAACATTACCAGAAGTTGATTACGTGCCTGAAACAAACGAGCAACCTGAAGCAACGATGGCACTTACGGCACCAGTTGAATCAGTTCCATTAGAAGAACCTGTTCCTCAACCTCTCGTCGAAACGGTGACAGACTCTATGCCTGAGCCGGAACCGGTGGTTGAATCAGAACCAAGTGTCGCGCCTGAACCTGAACCTTTGGTAAGTGAATCCGTGCTTGCTCAAGAAATGCCAATCAAACCACAAACGAAAAAAGGTAAAAAAGAAAAATCCGTGGCACAAGTTTTACCGCTTGTGACTGAAATTGCACCTGAAGATCAGTTTAAATCTGTTTTACCACCTGATTCGAAAGTTACACGGACAGGCAAAAAGAAAATTATTCGGATTTCATTCCAAGATCGCATGAAGACTGCTTCCTTAGAACAACGTCAACATTACGATGAACTAAAGAATTATTTATTAAGTTATCGAGTTAAATCTCGCGTTTCAAGCGTCGGCGATATGTTCCGCCTACATAAAGAGGAATACGTTAAAATTGCGATTGCAGGAAAAGGACTGAAGTTATATCTTGCTCTTGATCCCAAAGATTATGCGGACTCAACCATCCCTGTTGACGATGCCAGTGACAAAAAAATGTATCAAAATATTCCCTTAGTTTTCAAAGTGAAATCTTCCCTTTCTCTCAAACGGGCGAAAGTGCTTATTGATGATTTAATGACCAAAAAAGGCCTTCCCCAAAAAGAAGTCCTTGATCTTCCTTGGTCGAAACAATTCTTGGACTAAAAAATGGAAATTATTACACGTCCAGGCTGGATTGAAGTTATTTGTGGTCCAATGTTTGCCGGAAAATCTGAAGAATTAATTCGTCGAATTAAACGGTTAGAATATGCCAAAAAGAAGACCATCGTCTTTAAACCTGCGATTGATAACCGCTATTCTGAAACAGAAGTGGTCTCTCATTCGAATTTAAAAACAAAATCAATCGCGATTCGTGAGTCCAAAGATATGTTGGATTATATTGATTCAACGACTTTTGCCGTTGCCGTTGATGAAGTCCAATTTCTTGATAAAGAACTCTTACCCATTGCCCAAAAATTAGCGTTAAAAGGCATCCGTGTTATTCTTGCGGGTTTAGACACTGATTTTCGTGGAGAACCTTTTATGATGACAGCTTCCTTAATGACCATCGCCGAAGATGTCACAAAGTTAACTGCGATTTGTGTGGTATGTGGAGCACCGGCAACCAAAACGCAACGCATTATCAATGGTCAACCTGCGCGCTATTCAGATCCGATCATTAAAGTTGGGGCCTCAGAAGCATACGAACCACGCTGTCGGCATTGCCATCAAGTTTTAAAATCGTAGGAATTGTGTATAATAAATGCTATGTTAGATGACCCTTTGCAGTGGTTAACCCTTGTTCTCATCCTCCTCTTTGGAGGCTACTTCTCATTAACGGAAACGGCCTTTGCTGCCGCGAATCTCATTCGTTTAAAAGTATCAGCAGAAGATTCAAAATTTGCCCAACTTGCGGTGGATTATATTGAACGTTTTGATCGCTCGGTGATTATTACTGTCATTGGTTCCAATGTGGTTTCCATTTTACTTTCCACGATTGCTGCATTCGTATTTTTTGCGATGTTTGAGGATGCCTCCTTTGCCTCCTTTATTTCAACCATGGTTTCTACGTTCCTCTTTTATATTTTTTGTGACACCATTCCCAAATCCTTTGCGCGAACGTTTCCGAATCAAATTGCGATTTTTTCTGCCTTCATCTTACAATTTTTTGAATTTATCTTTTTACCTCTTACCCTGGTCTTTTCTTTGGTGACACGCTTTATCAAATTGATTTTTAAAGCGCCACCAGAACCCTTACTTACCGAAGATGAATTTTCGAGTATTGTTGAAAAACAAGTAGAAGAAGGAACCTTGGAAGAAGAAGAATCTGAACTGATTCAGTCTGCTTTAGAATTTTCGGATACTGCAGTTAAAGATGTATTTACGCCTTTAGAAAAAATGTTTGCCATTTCTGAACATGATTTTTATCATGCAGATTTAGCAACTAAACTCTTACAATCCCCTTATTCACGTTTACCCATATACCGGGATCAATTGGAACATATTGTTGGCGTTATATCCGTGAGAAATTTCTTCCAACAGTACAAGAAAAATTCTCAATTTGATCGCCGTCAAATCATTAAAAAACCATATTATATTTCTTCGAAAATTAATTTAGATGATTTATTTGAAGGATTTAAAAAATTTCATACCCATCTTGGGATTGTCCTTGATGCCCATCAAAAGGTTATTGGCATGGTGACGATGGAAGATATTTTAGAAGAGGTTGTCGGTCAAATGGGTGATCTACCTACCCGTCATGAAAGCAAACATGAATAATTATCTTCCGATTGTTTTAATGGTGATTGGCTTACTTTTATCCAGTTTTTTTTCAAGTTCAGAAATCACCTACACGGCTGTCAATCGTTCCCGTCTTGAAGTAGCTGCCGAGGCAGGAGATAAAAAAGCATTGCGCGCGTTAAAGATTGCCAATGCCTTTGATGGATATTCTTCGGCTTTGCTTTTTGGAAATGGACTCGTCAATATCATGAGTTCAACGATGGCTGCTCTTATTTCGGTTGATTTATTAGCACCAATGATGAATGGAAACGAAGCGCTTGCGTCGTTAATTATGGCCATTTTAACCTTTTTCTTGATTGTTATCTTTGGGGAAATTATGCCAAAAACCATTTCACGAAATTATGCGTTCGCTCTTGCAAAAGCCTATGTATTACCCGTAAGATTCATTCGGTTTCTTTTTTCTCCTGTCGTTTTTATCGTTGCTGGGATTGTTCGACTCGTTTCTTGGACATGGGAAAAGCGTAAAAATGCACGGGTGGAATCGTTTTCAGAAGATGAACTCGAAACGATGGTCGATTCGATTGAAGAAGACGGACTTATTGATGAAAAGAAAGGCGATCTTATTCGCTCTGCCATTTCTTTTTCAAGTACAAAAGCGTATGAAATTATGACACCTCGTGTCGATGTCTTAGCCTATAACATTGAAGATGACACCGAAGAACTTTTGCATCATCAAGATACGTTTTCATTTTCGAGAATTCCTGTATATGATGGGACGATTGATAAAATTATTGGGATACTGCCTACCAAAAAACTTTATCCTTACTTAATTAGTAAAGAAACGCCTCCTATTGCTTCCTTACTTAATGAACCCCTTTTTATCCCGCGAACCTTACCGATTCAAGACGCGTTAAATTTATTTAAAACGAGCAAACGCCATATGGCCATCGTTGTGGATGAGCATGGTGGAACAGAAGGCATTTTAACGGTGGAAGATGTTGTTGAAGAGATTGTCGGAGAAATATGGGACGAAACTGATGATATTCTCGATCCTATTATTCAGCAAAATGAACGTGAATATCTTATTGAAGGTCGTGTGAATATCGAAGACTTGTTCGATTTACTCGAACTTGACCTCCCCGAACATCTTGATTACGCCACAGTGAGTGGCTGGGTTTTGGATCAACTTGGACATTTTGCGAAAATTGGGGATGCCTTCACGTATGAAGGGATTTCCATTGAAGTTTTACAAGTCGACCAATTCACCGTCGAAAAAATTAAAGTGACCTTACCCGAATCAGCAATTGAAGACGAAGAAGATTAAGGTAACCGCGTGTTTATGATACAATAAACCGCGATGCGTTATCAAAACTGGCTCGAAAAAAATATCGCCGATTTAACGAATAAAACCTATGTCATCACCGGAGCAAGTGATGGGATTGGTTTATTTTCTGCGTTGCAATTAGCGTCTCGTGGAGCTCATATTATTATGGCTTCTCGCAATGAAGCGAAAAATAAAAAAGCAATGGAACGCATTTACCGGGATGTTCCTCATGCTAAACTCACCTATGTTCATTATGATCAATCGAGTTTTGCTCATATTGATGATTTTGTGAGCACGATGAAGCAACATCATCTCAAAGTTGATGGTGTTTTATTGAATGCAGGGATCATCATGCCTCCCAAAGATCAAATGACACCGGAAGGTTTTCCCTTAACAACCGGTGTGAATGCGATTAATGTTTATTATTTACTACGAGAGTGGTTAGGATTTTTAGATCAACATAATCAGGAAGTAAAGTTGGTTTTTGTCGGGTCGTATTCCTCCTACAATACGCGTCTTAATGAGGTAGAGGAATTACTCAACCCACGTTTATCACGCATGCAACAATACGCCAAATCAAAATTAGCATTAGCGATGTTTCATCATGTTTTTCAAATGAATCTCAATCTATTTGATTTCCCAGTACTTGATCATATCCATGCCTTGCTCGTACATCCCGGGCTTGCTTCCACTAATATTGCCCATTCGCTCCCGAATGGTCTTGCAAAATTTGTTAAAAGTTGGATTCGGTTTTGGAGCCAGGATGCAGAAGCGGGTGCGCTTTCTTTAACGTATGCGATGGGTCATCCTTTCACGGTTAATGGATCATTCTACGGACCAAATGGACCCGGAGAGCGCTTTGGATATCCGAAAAAATTAAAGTTAAGACCGCACTTTTCTCAAGGAAGTGCCAAGTTTACCTATGCATTAGGAAAATATTTGAAAAAGGAGTTTTCGCATGTTAGAAGTGAGTAAAGTTTCCCTCCAGTTTGGGGGTCGCGTTTTATTTAAAGATGTTTCCGTTAGTTTTTCAAAAGGAAACTGTTATGGCATTATTGGGGCAAATGGAGCGGGTAAATCAACATTTTTAAAAATTCTTTCTGGTGAAATTGAACCTACCGCAGGTGACGTATTCCGTGATAAAAAGGAACGTATTTCCATCTTAAAACAAGACCAAAACGCGTATGACACCTATACCGTGGTTGACGCAGTCATGTTAGGTTATCCGTATTTAAAACAGCTACGTGAACAACTTGATGCCCTGTATGCCAAACCTGATTTTTCTGATGCAGATGGTTTAAAAGCCGCTGACTTGGAAGCAGAATATTCCGATAAAGGTGGTTATGAAGCAGAAGCAAATGCCCGGAGCTTACTCAACGCGTTGGGCATTAAAGATATTTATCAAGATGAGTTAATGTCTGCGATGGATAGTAAACAAAAAGTCAAAGTTTTGTTGGCACAAGCCTTGTTTGCCAATCCAGATATCTTAATTTTAGATGAACCGACAAATAACCTGGATGCCTTTGCTGCAAATTGGTTAGAAAATTTCTTATTTAACTTCGAAAATACCGTCATTATTGTGTCTCATGATCGCCACTTCCTTAATAAGGTTTGTACACGTATTTTGGATGTTGATTTTGGAAAAATTTCCTTATTTGTAGGGAATTATGATTTTTGGTACGAATCAAGTCAACTCGTTCAACAACAGATGAAAGATGAAAATAGTAAAAAAGAAACTCGAATGAAACAATTACAAGAATTCATCGCCCGTTTCTCTGCCAATGCGAGTAAATCCAAACAAGCGACATCACGTAAAAAAGAATTAGAAAAAATAACGCTAGAAGATTTACGACCCTCCACTCGGCGATATCCTTTTATCGATTTCAAATTTGAAAAAGATTTAGGTCAAGATGTATTGTTTGTGAAAGGCCTTGCAAAACAAGGATTATTTTCTCCTCTCTCCTTTGATTTGTATCGCGGAGATAAAGTGGCCATCATTACCGATAACTCAAAACGGGCCACGACCCTCATGAACATCTTAATGGGCCTTGAAAAAGCTGATCAAGGTTCATACAAATTTGGGATTACCGCACAACCTACGTATTTTGAAGTGGATCACCAAGCGTACTTTAAAGAAAAAGTCACACTCGTTGATTGGCTTCGACCCTATTCCAAAGATCAAGCAGAATCGTATTTACGAGGTTGGCTTGGAAGAATGTTATTTTCTGGTGAAGAAGCACTCAAAATGGCAACGGTCTTATCGGGGGGAGAAAAGGTGCGTTGCATGATGGCTAAACTCATGTTAACGGCCGGAAATGTATTGCTCATGGATGAACCGACGAACCATTTAGATTTAGAATCGATCACAGCCCTCAATAAAGGACTCATTCAATATAAAGGAGTTCTCCTTTTCTCCTCTCATGATCATGAATTATTAAATACGGTTGCTAATCGTATCTTTTACATTGACGAACATCGTTTTATTGACCGTCGTAGTTCCTACGATGAATTTATTGATTGGTTCAAAGATCAACCCGAATAAGACGGATATTCGCTATAATAAACATAATCCTAATTTCAAGGAGTCGCAGATGAAGAAACACTTATTATTCGGAGGACTAATGCTTAGTCTACCGATGCTTATAGGATGTCAACCCATTCAGACATCGACATTAAATTTATACACGGATCGCCATTATGAAGTCGATCAGCAACTTTTTGATGCGTACGAAGAAGCAACTGGAATCGCGATTCAAGTATTAAAAATGGATGCGGATGCGTTAATTACGCGTTTAGAAAATGAAGGAGATGCCTCCCCCGCTGATCTTATTTTTTTAACCGATGCAGGACGATTAGGACGCGCAAAAAGTAAGGGATTATTTCAACCATTTGATGCCAATCTTCTTCCTGATAATTATCCGGAAAAATATGCTGATTCGGACAAGCACTGGTTAGCACTCACGAAACGGGCACGAGTATTGATTTACCATCCTGAACGAATGGATGCTGACTCGTTATCAACCTATGAAGCATTAGCAACACAAGACATACGCATCGCGACGCGAAGTTCAAGTCATGTCTATAATCAATCTTTAGTGGCAAGTCTTGCACTCCTCTTAGGAGAAGAGTCGACTAAAACTTGGTTATCGGGAGTTGTTGAACGCTTTGCCATCCGTGATCCGTTGACACAAAGTCGGCAACCTGTGGGTAATGACCGCGATCAAGCCAAAGCCGTCTTTGCCAATCAAGCCGATGTGGCGATGATGAATACGTATTATATGGGACGCATGTTGACTTCAAGTGATCCCTTAGAGGTTGAGGTTGCTGAGACGCTTTCTGTCTTTTTTCCGAATCAGTCCACAACCGGCACGCATGTTAATATTTCAGGAATCGGACTCAGCGCAACTACGCGTAAGCAAGAACAAGCAGAAGATTTTATTACGTTTTTATTAGCAACGTCCTCCCAACGAATTTTTGCCGATGAAAATTTTGAATACCCGATATTAAACGATATGGAACCTCACCCTTTACTTCAATCCTGGGGTCCGTTTGTAGAG
This sequence comes from Bacillota bacterium, assembly GCA_030834445.1. Taxonomy (GTDB): domain Bacteria; phylum Bacillota_I; class Bacilli_A; order RFN20; family CAG-826; genus UBA970. The sequence continues at coordinate 23,267 of JAURFC010000005.1, read as the reverse complement.
CAAAATATTGATTTTTCAGCGATGAGTAGCATGACTGAAACCGTGTATCCTTGGATGATTGAGGCAGGATGGAACTAAGAAAATTAACGCCTTTATCAAGTTTTCAACTCATTACGCTTTTACTATTAGGCGTGATGATTGCCCTTTTTATATCCTTCATTGGTCCTTTGTGGATTCATCCACAACCGTTGTGGTTTTTATTTATAGAACAACAAGGTCTGGATGTGCTTGTCAATACGAGTTTACTCATGGTAGGAAGTGCCCTGTTGGCCGTTATATTTGCAATAGTACCCGCATATTTTATGAGTTTATACCGTTTTCGTTTTAAAAAATGGGTGGAATTAGGCATGATTATTCCCCTTGCATTACCGAGTTATGTGTATGGTTATTTATATGGTTCGATGACGAGTGTGACAGGCTTTCTTTATCCGTATTTTTCAGTGCTTCACCTTCGTGGAGCGATCTTTTTATTTGCCTTGTCGCTCTACCCCTATCTATATTTAGGGATGCGAGCATTTTTAGTTAAACAACCTCAATCCCTGATTACGAATGCGCAAACGTTAGGATTATCAGAAAAAGAACGATTCTTTAAAATCTTTTTACCCTTATTAAAACCTGTCATTATTGGCAGTAGTGTGCTAGTGATGATGGAAGTGTTGAATGATTATGGTTTAGTTTCCTACTTTGGAATCCCCGTTGTCTCAACGTCCATTTTTCAATTATGGTTTAATGGCAATGATTTAAACTCGGCAACTCGCCTTGCTGCGCTTGTGGTCATCGGCATTATTGTCTTCATCGGTTTTGAATCCTGGTTACGAAAACATCCCAAAAACACCTACTCAACCACCCAACTTCGCTCGATTCGTCAAATGCCACTTACGGGAAAACGTCGCTTCCTCTTTTGGGGGTGGGTCGCATTATTGACGCTCTTCTCGATTGGATTACCCGTCATTCAATTAAGCTTATGGTTCCTACGCATGAATCCTAACGATTTATTTCAAGAACTGCTTCCTCCCCTTGTCAATACACTGATTTTGGGGTTTATTGTTGCTTTACTCATCATGTTTTTCGCCTTAATGGTTGCGAATGTGACCCGTTATCAACATCGAAGGTGGTATCGTCTTGTGAGTCGACTCTTTAGCATCGGATATTCTTTACCGGGAGTACTTATTGCCTTAACGGTTTTTCTTTTTGTGTTACCTCTTGAACGATTCTTTAATTCGATGGGTTTGCCGTTCTCTTTTCGACTCACAACCGGAATCACCATCCTTATAATTGCCTTAGTTATTCGGTATCTTGCTATTGGTATTCAATTTGTAGAATCTTCCTATCAAAAAATTGGGACGAAGTTTACCTATGCGAGTTATTCCTTACAAAAAGGAAAGTGGACAACCCTCTTCCGTGTGGATATGCCGATGATGGCCCAAAGTTTGGTTGCCGCTCTCCTCATCATTTTTATTGATGTATTCAAAGAACTCCCGATTACGTTATTTTTACGTCCATTTAACTATCAAACCTTAGCTACTCGTTTATATCAATTCGCCAGTGATGAACAACTCGTTGAAAGTTCATTGATGATTGTGACATTATGGATTTTGACGGGTCTCGTTGTTTTTGGAGCGAGTCAACTTATGATAAAAGAGGATGCGTATGAGCTTAATCATTGATCACCTTAGTTTCCGTTATTTTGTCGATAAACCGATTTTATCGGATTTTTCATATCAATTTCACGATCAAGCCATTACGGCCATTGTTGGCCCTTCTGGCATTGGGAAATCAACCTTGTTTCAATTGATTCTTGGTTTTTTAAAACCCGATGAAGGCACGATTTCTCATCAAGGTAAACTTCTTTCCACACCCACGATGGTCCTGCCAACTGAAAAGCGTGGGATTGGCGCCGTCTTTCAAGACTTTGCCTTATTTCCGCATTTAACCGTTTATGACAACATTGCCTTCGGGTTGAAAGGCTCGAAGCGTCTCCATCATCGGCATATTTTACAACTTGCCAAATTGTTTCAACTGGAAGAAATCTTATCGGCGTATCCATATCGCCTATCTGGTGGACAAATGCAACGTGTGGCATGTGCACGTGCCTTAGCTCCTCATCCTTCGTTGATTTTGATGGATGAACCTTTTTCCAATTTGGATGAAACCCTCACCATACAATTACGTCAGTCTTTAAAGGCGTATTTAAAAGACAAGAAGATGACGGCTATTATAATTACCCATGATGCTAAAGATACTTTGGACTTTGCTGATTTCTGTTTAACGATCAAGTAAATTTTGTCAATGAGCATATTGATTGTAAGCGGTATCATTTTCGTTTAAATTAATTGCAGTAAGTAATATAAGGAGGATTTTATGTCAGATATTACCTTACAAGTTTGGGAGTTCGAACTCGTCTCCCACGTCCTGACGCTCGGTTATGCCGTGATGGCTGCTGGGTTGCTTTACTTCTGGTTGACGATTCGTCAAAACTTACCGAAGTATCGCATGTCGAATGTTCTCTCTGTCGTTGTGTCGATCTCTGCTTTACTGTTGCTATTTTTCCAACAACAAAGCTGGGTTGACTCCTACACACCCGTTCTTACCGGCGGTGTCGTCACGGGCTATGAATCGATTGGTACGTTCTCCAACGGTTTCCGTTATCTTAACTGGCTCATTGACGTCCCCAACTTATTAACGCAAATCTTATTCGTTGCGGCAATTAGTGGAGCAGCCTTCCGTAAGTATTGGCGTGATTTCACCCTCTATGGGATGCTCATGATCGTTACCGGTTACGTGGGTCAATTCTACGAACCAGGACGTACTGCAGGATCCGACTTAGTCTTATGGCTTGTCTGGGGTGGTATTTCAACCGTCTTCTATGTCTTCATTCTTATCACGATGACGAAAGTTATCGACGAAGGTGCGAAGAACATGAAAGGCAGCAAAATGGTTGGTATCTTCAAATTTATCAAACCATGGTTCTACATCACCTGGACGATTTATCCAATCGCCTACCTCATGCCAGCTTTATTCGGTGCAGGTATCGATTCGGTGGTTGTCGTTTCGCAACAAGTGTTATACACGATTGCTGACGTCACCTCCAAAATCATCTACGGGATTATGCTCAACACGGTTTCAACCTTCCTCTCACAAGAAGAAGGCTTCCAAGAAGCAGCCTAAACCCATCCGATTCCAAACAAAAAGAACATCCGAGAGGATGTTCTTTTTTTATTGTGTCTTAGGAAATCTTTTTTAAACTTTCTTGATAGAGCGCATAGATGTGATCAGCCGCTTCCTCAATCGTCACGGTTTCATTATCAATGACATGGTCAATGCGCGATAAATTTTCAGGGAGGAAACTAACGCGATCCCAGGCGATACGTTGTTTGGCAAATTGTAAATCTTGTCCGCGAATGAGCATACGATTAATACGGGTGACTTCGTTCGCTTCAATAAAAAAGGTGATGTAATGCGGATTGTTAAGGCTGACAAACACTTTAAGACCATTAGGATCGACCGTTACGACTTTATGATCCCCTAATTCTTTAAACGATGTTCCGTAATGAAATTGATTATAAAACGTAGTTTCAACAAAGGCATCTTGTTTTTTGAGGGTTTCAAACATTTTTTCCGAGACAAAATGATAGTCGACCCCATCGATTTCGTTATGGCGAATGGGTCGGGTGGTGTGTGTCACCACTTTTTGGATGTTGTATTTTTGAAGTAAGATTTTCGCAAGTTCGGTTTTTCCACTTGCAGAAGGTCCTGTAAGAATAATCATCTTGGTCTTTATTATATGAAAAAGTGCGTTGAAATCATAGTCAAACCTTACTTGGTCAAAATGAGGATTATTTTTTCCCCCAAAAAAATGTTTTCACAATATGAAAGTTCGGGGCTAAAGGTTGCATTTATAACATATTTTAAGTATATTTTACTTGCTGTGTTGAAAAAGGTTTCACTCAGTAAAAAAAGAAAAGGAGAATCCTATGATAATTGGGAAATTTGATCCGTTAAAGCAACAACGCTTTACTGTTCTTGATGAAACAGGCAAAATCGTCAACCCTTCATACGAACCGAAAATCGATGAAGCGACGCTCTTAAAGATGTACCGTACGATGAAGTTGGCACGTATTGCTGACATTCGTGCTTTACAATATCAACGTCAAGGTCGCATGCTTACCTTCGCACCTGTACAAGGTCAAGAAGCTGCTCAAATTGGGACGATGGCTGCCCTTGATAAAAATGATTGGATTTCACCGGCATTCCGTGAACACGCGGCGATGCTTTATCATAATGTTCCATTAGAAAATATTTATCTTTATTGGTTTGGGAATGAACGTGGTTCGCGCGTTCCTGATGATGTGAATGTTTTACCGGTTAACATTCCGATTGGTTCCCAATATGGCCATGCTGCAGGGTTAGCTTATGCTTCAAAATTACTAAAAAACAATCAACAAGTGGCCGTGACCTATATTGGTGACGGTGGTACCTCTCACGGAGAATTTTATGAAGGGCTCAACTTTGGTTCGACCTTCAATGTTCCGATGATTGGTATTATTCAAAACAACCAATGGGCGATTTCAACGCCACGTCGCAAAGCAACGAAAGCGGCGACGCTTGCGCAAAAAGCTTACGCCGTTGGGATTCCTGGTATTCAAGTTGACGGTAATGACGTCTTAGCCATGTACGCCGTGGTCAAAGAAGCGGCTGAACGTGCTCGTAAAGGCGAAGGACCGACTTTAATCGAAGCCTTCACCTATCGTCTTGGGCCGCACACGACGTCTGATGACCCAACCATTTATCGTAAAAACGAAGAAGTTGAAGAATGGAAAAAACGTGATCCTCTTATTCGTTTCAAAGCCTACATGGAAGCGAAAAACTTATGGGATGACAAAAAAGAAGCTGCGCTTGATGAAGAATTAGAAGCCCATGTGAAAGCAACGTTTGAAAAAGTTGAAAAAGAAGGACCCGTTGTGTCCGTCGATGAAGTCTTTGATCATACGTTTGCGACATTAACGGATGACTTAAAAGCGCAAAAAGCGCAATACATCCAATACGTGAAAGAAACGGAAGGTAAATAAACATGGCAGAAATGACCTTATTACAAGCCATTAATACCGGTTTGTTTGAACAAATGCGAAAAGACAAAACTGTGGTCGTCTTCGGTGAGGACGCCGGTTTTGAAGGGGGCGTGTTCCGCGTCACCAAAGGTTTACAAGAAGAATTTGGCGAATTACGTTGCTTTGATACGCCTATTTCTGAAGCTGGGATCGTCGGGAGTGCCATTGGGATGGCCATCAATGGTTTGAAACCGGTTGCCGAAATGCAATTCGATGGTTTCATGTTCAATGGATACAATCAACTTGCCGTTCACGCGGCACGTATGCGCAACCGTTCCCGTAGTCGTTTCACCGTCCCTATGGTTCTCCGTGTTCCAATGGGTGGTGGTATTCGCGCGTTAGAACACCACTCCGAAGCGATTGAAGCTCTCTTTGCTCACATTCCTGGATTAAAAGTTGTGTATCCTTCTACACCGTATGATGCCAAAGGCTTACTTGCCTCTGCCATCCAAGATCCAGATCCTGTCATTTATTTAGAGCCGAAGAAAATTTACCGTGCATTCAAACAAGATGTCCCTGAAAATGAATATCTTGTTCCTATCGGTAAAGCCAAGGTGTTCTACGCAGCGAAAGATCCGAATGTAACGGTTGTCAGCTGGGGTGCCATGGTCCACGATGCCGTCAAAGCCGTCCGTGCGTTAGAAGCGGAAGGTGTTCGTGCAGAAGTGATTGATCTTCGTACCATTTCTCCAATTGATTATCCAACCATTTACGAATCCGTTCGTAAAACCGGTCGTCTTATTGTTGTTTCAGAAGCGGTAAAATCCTTCGGGGTTGCTTCTGAAGTCATTACCCGTGTCACCGAAAACTGCTTCTTATCGCTTGAAGCGGCACCTGCTCGTGTCACTGGATGGGATATTACGGTTCCGCTTGCTCGTGGTGAATATCACCATATGCCGGATGTCAAACGTATTAGCTACGATATTAAAAAACTCATGGCGTTTAAACTTTAAGGAGGCCAACCATGTACGATTTTAAATTTACGGATATTGGTGAAGGACTTCACGAAGGCCAAATTTTAAAATGGTTTTTCAAAGTCGGTGACACCGTGAAAGAAGGCGACACATTATGTGTGGTCGAAACGGATAAAGTCAACGCCGAAATCCCCTCACCTGTCTCGGGTGTCTTAACCAAATTAGGGGCCGATGTCGGGCAAACGATTCACGTCGGTGAAACGCTTGTCATCATTGATGAATCGGGTAAAGGTGCACCTGCACCCGCGCCCGCAGTAGAAGCCCCAAAAACGGCTGCCCCTGCTGCTCCTGAAGTGAAAAAAGAAAAAACTGAAGAAAAAGGAGCCGCGGTCGTTGGTGAAGTCGTTGTTAGTGACGAAGTCATCGCCTCTAGCAACGAAGGTTTTGAAAATAATGAAGCCCCTGCTGCAGCAACTTCTGGCAAAGTTCTTGCTACACCCGTTGCGCGCAAAATGGCGGCTGATCTTGGAGTGAACCTCGCTTCCCTTAAAGGAACGGGTGAACATGGACGTATTATGAAGGCCGATATTTTAGCGGCTGCTAAGTCTGTTCCACAAGCTTCGTCGAATGCTTCGGCGCCTGTGGCGAGTGCGCCATCGGTTTCCATGGCGATGCCTGCCCTTCCAAAAGATGGCGTCCGTCGCGTGAAGATTTCGAAATTACGTCAAGCGATTGCCAAATCAATGAATACTGCGAATGCGCTCATTCCTTCGACCACGTTGATGGATGAATTTGATGTCAGTAAACTCGTCGAATTCCGCGCTTCGCAAAAAGATAAACTTCTTGAAAAAGGGGTTAAACTGACCTACTTACCTTTCATTGTCAAAGCGGTGACGATGGCCATTCAAGAATTCCCAGTTTTCAATGCGTCCTTTGACCATGAAACGGATGAAATTGTATACAAAGATTTCATTAACATTGGTCTTGCCGTGGATACACCCGATGGATTAATTGTGCCCAACGTCAAAAACGCGGACAAAAAATCCATTGTGACGCTTGCCAAAGAAATTGAAACGTTAGGCGCTGCAACCCGTAACCGTACAGTCAAATTAGAAGATCTTTCCAATGGAACGTTCTCAATTACAAATTACGGTACCACCGGGATTAAACTCGGAACGCCGGTGATTAAGCATCCTGAAGTTGCCATCCTTGGTGTTGGTAGCATTTATAAAAAACCCATCGTGGAAAACAATCAAATTGTAATTCGCGATGTCTTACCCTTATCCTTAACGATTGATCACCGTATTATTGACGGTGCTGACGGGGGTCGCTTCCTCTTGAAAGTGAAGGAACTTCTTGCAGATCCAATGCAAATTTTCCTCTTCTTGAGTTAATATGGCTACCTTTGATGTCATCATTGTCGGTGGGGGTCCTGGCGGGTATGTCGCAGCCATTAAAGGCGGTCAACTCGGCTTAAAGGTCGCCATTGTTGAAAAAGATAATGTCGGTGGCGTTTGCCTTAACTGGGGCTGTATTCCGACCAAAACTTTATTAAAATCTGCCAAAGTCTATGAAACGTTTAAACACGCCAAAGACTATGGTATTGATGTTCAAGACGGTTCCTTTGCTGTCAACTTTCCTGAAATGATTAAGCGCAAAGATGGCGTGGTGCGTCGTCTGACGGGTGGGGTTGCCGGATTACTCAAGAAAAACGGTGTCACCTTACTCAAAGGTTATGGTGAAGTTACTTCCTCTACGACCGTGAAGGTCGGTGAAGAAGAACATTCCGCGAAAAACATCATTCTTGCCACAGGCGCTACACCTATTCTTCCTCCTTTACCTGGAGTCAAGGAAGGGTATGAACGCGGTTTTGTGTTAACAAGCAAAGAAATTCTCGATCTAAAAGAACAACCTAAAGAACTCGTCATCGTCGGTGGCGGTGTCATTGGTCAAGAGTTTGCTACGGTATTTAATGCGATTGGGACAAAAGTCACGATCATTGAACGTATGGATAAAATTCTTGTCCCGGTTGATGATGAAATTCGCACCCTTTTCCATAAGAAAATGGAAAAAGATGGCGTCACCATTTTAACGTCTGCGTCGGTGACTGCAATTACAGAAACTGGCGTGACCTATGAAAAAGAGGGTCAAACGGTTACCGTTGCTGCCGATAAAGTCTTAATGGCGGTCGGGATGCGTCCAAATGTGAATAGTTTTGCCTCGCTCAACCTTGAGATGGAAAAAAGTGGTGTTCAAGTCAATGAATTCATGCAAACGTCTACGCCCAATGTGTATGCGATTGGCGATGTCATTGGTAAATACATGCTTGCCCACGTGGCTAGCCATGCGGGATTAGTGGCCATTCAACACATCGCAGGGGATTCCCACATGAAAATGGATTTCAAAGTCATTCCTAGTGGTATTTACACCTTCCCAGAAATTGCAATGGTGGGTTTAACGGAACAAGAAGCGAAAGCGCAAGGTTTAAACTATAAGGTTTCAACCTTCCCACTTATCGCCAATGGAAAAGCCATGGGTGAAAATGAAAAAGAAGGGTTAATCAAAGTCATTGCCTCGCAACCGTATAATGAAATTATTGGTGTGCATATTTATTCAGTGACCGCGACGGAAATGATTACCGAAGCGTCCTTAGCCATCAATTTAGAAGCAACGGCCGAAGAACTTGCCCATACGATTCATCCGCATCCAACTTTGTCGGAAATGATGATGGAAGCTGGATTCGGAATTCTCGATAAGCCTATACATTTCTAAAAAAGATGTATTCACTAAAAAAGCCATCCGATCGGATGGCTTTTTCTTTATTCAAACAAACAACTGAGAATGTTTTCTTGCGTAATTTTCAAGAAGTAATCATCTAAAGGCATCGTCGATAACATCCCTTCAATCGCAGATCGTTCAAAAGGAATATTGATGAACGCTTTTTCAAGGGTGTCGATGTCTTTAGTTCCTAAGAAGTCACCAAAAATTTTACACGCGGTAATGCGGCCATTATCAACATTGAAACGGAAGGAAACGCCACCGCCTTCATACCGACCGTATTTTTCAAGGGAAAAGGCAGGAGATTGACCATAATTCCAATCCCATGTAGAAAATTTCTTTTCCACAAGTTCGTTTATTTTAGCTAAATCATGGGGGGTTAATTCATACACAAAAGGTGTCACATCATTCGTTTTTAATAGTTGCTTCAATAACGTCATTTTAAAGTCCTTCATCGAAGGAACATTCCCTTGGAAATACGGTTTGATATTGGTGACGCGGGAACGGACACTTTTAATTCCTTTGGATTCAATTTTATCGGGTTTCGGGTTGAGAATTTTTCCTAACATCGTTAAATCGGCATCAAAAAGAATCGTGCCGTGATGGAGAAAACGATGACCATGAAATGCTTGGGCGTTGCCTGAGATTTTCATGCCTTCAACAAGAATATCGTTACGGCCACCAAATTCAGCAGGAATCCCATAGGATTGAAGAGCGGCAATAACGGGATCAGTGAATTTTCGATAGTTATTGACGTTATCTTTGGTGGTATTGGTGATAAAAGAAAAATTGAGGTTTCCAAGATCATGGTAAACCGCCCCGCCTCCTGTGATACGGCGAACGACTTTTACGGCATGTTCTTTGACATAGTGATCATTGACTTCCTCAATCGTATTTTGATTGCGGCCAATAATGACACTGTTGGCGTTTTGCCATAAAAAAATAAAGTCTTCATCGGTGGGTAAATACTTTAAGACGTATTCTTCAAGCGCTAAATTAAATCGTGGATCGAGTGATTCATTTAAGATCGTTTTCATTTTTTTACCTCTTTCAAATTTTAGGGGAATCCAAAAAAATTATCAATCATATCACTTTTTTAAAAAAAGATGTCACTTTTATAATTTCAATCACTATTAAGAGGTAAAGCCTAAGAAGAAAGGAGGTATCGAACATGGCTGAAAATTTAAAAGTATTGACTCGCCAAATGGACGAAATCACTCGTCGTTATAAGACGGCAAAGGTGCAAGTGATGTTATATCAACCCACCAAGGATCCAAACCTGTTAAGTTTGCATGCGATGAATGTCCAATTTATCGAAGCGTTCCATTATGTGCTAGATTCCATGATTCCTGAAAATCGAGAAATTATCATTAAGGATTTCTTAAATCCCCAGGAACACTACTGGTGGTTTGATCTATATGCTCGTAGTACGTACTACCGGCAAAAAAACCGTGCTTTACGTGAAATCTTGAAGTTCCTCGGGCAATGAGCATTCGGCTCGTTATCGCCATGACTCTCGCTGTTGGGGGGATTGGTTTTGAATATGATCCGGGAACGGGGAGTGATATCAGTCGATATCAAAATACGCAAATTGTTGTCAGTGATGGGATGGATGCCTATCAAATTCAATTTCAGTATGTGCATACGTTTGCCACCAGTTTTACCTTGACGATACGCATTCATAATACGTCGTATCAAAATGTATTAATTTATACGCAAACCTTTGCTTCTCCGCGTACCGTTCAACGTTCCATTACGGTGCCTGCGTATTTGGTTCATCGGCAAACGGAATGGCGTTTAAGTGTCAGTTCCACCTCCTTGCAGCGGCAATGGGTATTAACCTCACAACCACGTCAAGAAGAATCATGGACGCTTCACCAACATATCCAATGGGTATCGCAAGCCTCTCAGATGATGATCAATGAAAATGGCGAGGTTGTCACCATCAAAGAACATGTTTTATTCCATGGCATGCTTCCGAAATTAATCTATGAATACTATGGCATCTTTCATGTTCAGCCCTTGACATTAACATGGTTAACGATGCCAGAAGAATGGTTTTCCCGTATCCATGCTTACCTCTTAATAGCCTTTCATCCTGCGTTTGAAGATTTTACGTTGCATGATGAAGGGGATGTCATCATTCCATTAATGATTTCCGCGCAGCAAAATACCATTCATTTTTCATTTCCCACGCTCTACGTGAATCCGGCGACGTTACGGATGAGTGATCTCCCACTTGAAGGATATGTTGCCACGAGTCATCTTTATTTTCCCATCCATCAATTTCACGAACTTCAAACAATTTCGATGACCCTTTTGATTGAAATCAATCACATTGTAGAAGGGATGATTCGCTACCCCTTTTTCTACGAAGCTTTAAATCCTTTGCTTGGTCCTTGTCTATTAAGTCAATATTGTGTGAGAATTCCCTATGCTTAATTTGCTCATGACAATCATGGTCTGGCTTTTATCCATGAGTATGTTTCAATGGACAATGATTCATGAAACCATCCGCCAGAATTTTGCCTTAATTACCCCAACCTTAATGCAGCAAACGGTTCGGTTTGAATGGGTAAGCAATACGATGATTGCTTATTTTGATTCAGAACATGTTGCTAACCTTATCCCTGAATTTTTTGAGAAAAACTATACGTCCTTTCGTACCTTGTACTCGTTTGCTTTCTTGTATAAAAAAGAAGAAGAACTATGTTCGGTTCAATGTGATTATGTGAGGATTTCACTCACCTATGAAAATGGCACTCAATCGTTTTTGCTAACACGGAGTTTTCAACTTTATGGCCCGTGATAGTGATCGTGCCAAAGAGGTGATTGAAAGCTCTTTTCTAGCCTCCTATTTATTTCAAGAAGACATTACAGATATTACCTTTAATGGTCAGCATCTTTATGTTCAATCCACACGCCAAGGACGCTTTGCTACGGGGATTGAATTGAACTACGAAACGGTTTATGAATGGGTGAAACAACTTGCAAACCTTATGAATGTTCCTTTTAACTATTCTGAACCCTTGCTTGATTTATCCATCGATCGCTATCGCCTTTTTGCCGTGGGTCCTTCCGTTGCTCGCAAAGGATTTGAACGAACTGTCACGTTCGCCTTACGCATTCATCATCACCTTCATGCGATTCCTTCGCTATTTCTAAAAGAAGGTTCTCCGTGGTTGGCGCTTTTGGATATTTGTATCCAAAAACGATTTTCTATCGTAATTTCTGGCATGACCGGTGTCGGTAAAACACAATTACAAAAAGAAATACTTTCACGTTTATCGCCCTCAACACGTATCATCGTCCTCGATAACATCCTTGAATTAGATGGCTTCGAGTTAACCCATCTTGATGTGACGATGTGGCAACACCGACCGAAAACCGGATTAAACATATTAATTGAGGCGGCACTTCGTTCTCATCCGGATTGGTTACTTATCGCTGAGTCACGGGGAAGAGATTTTATCCATGTCTTAAATTCGGTGATGACGGGACATCCGATTATTACCACGCTCCATAGTGAATCCCTTCTTTCTACGGATCAACGTATGATACGCATGATGTTAATGGATGATCAAACCGTACCTCTTGAACTTTTAACCCGCGATATTCAAACTCATTTTCCCGTCCTTATTCATTTAAAGAAGTCGTATACAAAACCAATTGAACGTTGGATTGAAGGGATTCAAATCCGGTACTTAGACCAAATCTTTTCTTTTTTTGATACGGATTCAAATGCCCAATTTCAAGCGAAAATAGAGGAACTAATATGCTTATTGTCATGACCTTAAGTTTATGTTTAGCGCTCATTCATTTTGGTTTAATTGGGCAATTGACCTATGCTCTCATCGTTCTTGTATCCTCTTTGTTATTTGGATGGTTTAGTTGGAAAAAAGTCAAACAGTATCAACAGGTAGAAGAACGGTTTCATACGATGTATTTTTTTCTGTTGAATTTGTGGATGAATACAAGCTTAAAAGGTCATTTATATGAAGCGTATCAAGATACAAAACGCCAATTATCGCCAAAAACAGAAAAAATATTTTTATCCTATGAAACCAATGAAATTTTTCAAACTTTGCATGAACTACAAGCATATTTTACGTTTTCCCTTTATCCGATTGCGTTACAAACCTTACGTTTCTATGAGGAGAAAGGCGGTGACATTATGTCGATGAGTGATCGTTTATTAAAACAATTACGAACCGAAGAAAGTCAGCGTAGGGAAAAAGAACAAGTCCTTCGAAAAATGGGGGTGCAATTTGTCGTGTTATGGTTGCTCAATCTCTCCATCTTAGGATTGGCTTATTTGGTTTTAAATTCATTATTTTTAACCATGGCCCAAGGGGTAATATTTCAAGGATTTTTAACGTGCTTTTTTATGTACATTGGTGGATCAACGTATCTTTGGATTCATCAACATCTTGCGTATGAATAAGTCATTATTATCGTGGGTCTTTGAAGCAAAACGACGTTGGATAAGTCTTTTGATTATTGTGGGTGCAAGTAGTTTATTTATTTTCATCCCTTGGCGCTTAGCAGCGTTATTGGTCATGGTGATTGTTAGTGTTTATTTGCTTTATGCTTCGATGAAAAAAGATGAAGAAAAAGCCCAGTTAAAACGTCGTTATGAACAACAATTTCTTTTGATATTCCGCTACTTTCAAATTTTGCTGCAACAATCGTTAACGGCCTATCAAGCGTTAAAAACATTATTAGCCTATGTTGAAGATCCGCTCCATCATGAACTCGCACTATTTTTGGTGCATATGGATCAGGATAAGTCCATCGCACCGTATCGTCAGTTTGCATCCACGTTTGATTCCATGATGGTTGAACAAATTTTGCTGAGTATGTATCAACTTGATTTACAAGGGGGCGATGGGATGAGTTTATTTCACTTTCAATATTTGTTTGATCAAATCGATCGGCAAACACAAGAAGAAGCAATGCGGCAATTTCATGATAAACTGCAACAGTCAACGAGTCTTGTGATGGTTGGCACGGGCTTATTAGCGTTTCTATTTTTAATCGGTGTCATCGATCTCATGGTGGGCTTATTGTATGGCGCATAAAATTGCGGTTATGTTTTCGGTTATTTTTGTCTTTCAACTCCTATTAATGATGGGAGATATTACCGCGATCCAAGTGATTCAATCCGAGATGCAAGCCCATGCTGTCACACTCGTTCATGAAATTGCTTTAAAAGGGCGTCTTGATCAAGCGATGATGGATCGGGCTGCGGAACGGGGATATACCTTGGTTTGTCTGGTTAACTGTCTTCCACAATTTGGGGATACACTTACGTTTCAATTAACGATAGCGTATGACCCCATGGTCTTAAGCGATCAGCCACTTTTCTTGCAACTCACGCGGGATGCTGTGGTTGGTGTGTACTATTAGAAAGGAGTCCTATGGCAGAACTCAAAGGGCAAATTCTGGGTGTTCTGCTTGTCTTAACGATTTTTGGGGCGATGTCTGTCGCCTTTACAGGAATCTTTAATACAGCAGCCAGCAACGTCGCCAACCAAGTTTCCGAAACATTCTACGTCTAAACTAAGGGAGCGAGGAAACTCGCTCTTTTTTTTATGTGTTTTTCGTTGCGATTATCATTGTGCTATGATAAGATTTTAATCGCGCTAAGCATTGCCTACTTAGCTCAGCGGTAGAGCAACCGGCTGTTAACCGGTTGGTCGAAGGTTCGATCCCTTCAGTAGGCGCCATGGCCCGTTGGAGAAGCGGCTTAACTCACTACCCTTTCACGGTAGCATTCATGGGTTCGAATCCCATACGGGTCACCAACGAGAATTAAAAATCAGCATTTAGCTGATTTTTTTTATTAAAAACTATTTTTCTTATTCTGAAATTCTCATTAAATATTGTTATGATAAATAAGAAGGAATTATTAATGAAAAAAATTGCGATATTAGTTGCAGATTTCTATGATGACAATGAATTATTTTATCCTTACTATCGCCTACAAGAAGCAGGTTATGAAGTTGAATTGGTTGGGGCGATTGCCGGTCAAGCCTACAAAAGTAAACATGGAATGATTGCCACAAGTGATGTTGCAGCAAAAGATGTTCGTGCGGATGATTATGTTGGTTTGATGATTCCAGGTGGATTCTCTCCGGACTATATGCGTCGATCCTCGGATATCGTCGCCTTTGCTAAACAATTTGCTGACGCTAAAAAACCGATGGCAGCGATTTGCCATGGTCCATGGTTATTAGCGTCTGTATGCGATTTAAAAGGAAAAAGACTGACCAGTTATTATTCCATTAAAGACGATGTTGTCCATGCAGGGGCACACTATGTGGATGAAGCCGTGGTCGTGGATGGTAATCTTGTAACCTCGCGAACCCCCAAAGATTTACCGGTATTTTTACCTGCATTTATCGCATTATTAACGCGTTAACGAAGTTGAAATCGTGCGTCATCGATGATCGGAAAAGGATAATCTTTTCCGATGATGCATTGGGCTAAGTTTTGTTGAAGATCATTCATCGTCCAAGGTTGATATAGTTCAGGTGTTGGAACGTTTTTTAACGCAGGAATCCAATGACGAATATAATCACCTTTGGCATCGTATTTTTTTAATTGTAAGCTCACATTAAAAACGCGATCTTCCCGAGGATCATTGCCTACACCTGCTAAATATTGCCAGTTTCCATAGTTACTACTCACATCAAAATCAAGTAGGAAATGTTCATAAAGCGCGGCACCCCATCGCCAATCGAGGTGAAGACCGTGCACGATAAAACTCGCCACATTTTGTCGCCCACGATTCGACATCCATCCCGTTTGATAAAGTTCTTGAAGGTTGGCATCGACGATTGGATACCCTGTTTTCGCTTTCAAAATGGCTTGTTCATACGGATGATGCGCATGACCGGAATAGGGTTTGTTCTTTGTACCCCGTAAAAAGAAGAATGCATTACCGTGATTTAAATGTAAAAAATAAAAATAATCACGCCAAAGCAGTTCAAACCAAAGCCAGTACGTTGATTGATTTTTTTCAATCGTTTTTTCGACCTTTTTCAGTTCCCAATAAATCATTCGTGGAGAAAGACATCCTAAGGCAAGATAGGGTGAAAGTTTGCTGGAATCCTCAAATTTAAGCATGTTGTTGCGAGTCAATTTATACGTAAGTACATGTTGATCGGTGAAAAAATAATCATGAAGATGTTTTAATCCTGCCTCTTCTCCGGAATCAAACCATACGGGTTCGGAGGAAGGAATTCCATCTTCTTCAAAGGCAATTGATGCAGAAGATTTGTGAGGAGATAAGGATGGAATTAGCGGACGAACCTGAATATTTTTTTCAATGCGCATGCGGGCATCGGTAAAGCGAGAGGGAAGATCTTTCATCAAAAACGGGTAATCACTTGGATGAAGTAAGGATTTACTCGCATACCGTTTTAGGTGAGAGGGTTTAAACAGTTCAAGCAGTGAATTTTCTTTTTGTTTTTCTTCGGAACCAGGTTCAAGTGAAGTAAACCATGTCTCGACATGAACCGAGTTTATGAAGGTTTGTAACGTTGGGGAGTGAATATCATCAAACACAAGAAGCGGTATGTTTTTTTCTTGAAGCGACTTTTTTAAGACGGCTAACGCGCGATGTAAAAATTGCCCCCGCATTTTACTCTTTTTTGTGAAACCAAAGGGGGAAAGGCTGTCGACATCACGACGTATAAAAAGTCCAATAATAGGTAAAGAACTTTGTGATGCCGACCATAAACCAGGATGGTCATGCACCCGTAAATCGTTTTGAAAATAAACCATATTGACCTTAATTGACATGGTGAAGGGCCGTTTCTAATAATTCTTTTTTTAACGTGTCATCCATCTTTTCCCAAACCTTGACCATCATTGACATGCGGGGATTCCGTTGGAGAGTTGCTTTCTTCTCGTGAATAAATCGCCAATAGAGGCTATTGAATGGACATGCTTTTTCCCCTGTTTTCAACGTGACTTGATAGTCACAATGATCACAGTAATTGGACATCTTGTGAAGATATGCCCCGGAGGCAATATAAGGTTTAGTGGACATCATCCCCCCATCGGCAAATAAACCCATACCAATGACATTGGCGGCAACAATCCACTCAAAGGAATCAATATACATTTCATTGAACCAGCGATTGATATCCTGAGGGGATATCTCCGCAAGATTTGCATAATTACTCAACACCATTAATCGCTGAATATGATGGTTATATCCATGATGGATCGTTTCGTGAAGGGTCGAGGATAAACAGTTCATGTTGGTTTTACCGTCATAGAAAAAGTCCGGTAGAGGTCGTTCATGTTGAAAATAATTAAGGTGAAGATAACTTGGTCCTTTTTGAAGGTAGACGCCGCGTACATATTCTCGCCATCCTAAGATTTGGCGAATAAAACCTTCCACAGCAGATAATGGAGCAACCCCTTTATGGAACGCTGTTTCGGCCTGAAGAACAACTTCTCTGGGATTTAATAATCCTAAATTGATCGCAGCAGACAATAAGGAATGTGACATCCACGGATCATGTTGTTGCATCGCGTCTTGGACTAAACCAAAGGTAGCAAGGCGATACGTCACAAAATGGTCTAGCATGGTAAGCGCATCATCCCGCGTCACCGGATAATCAAAAGCATCAAGCGAGCCGGGATGGTCGGGAAAATGACTTAAAACCCATTGCGACCAATGCGTTGTTATTGCATCGGGGGTAAAGGTTAATCGGGGGACAAGGTAATCCCCTTTATACCCTGAACGATTTTCACTATCAAAGGAATAGTGTCCTCCTAAAGGCTCCCCTTTTTCCATCAGAATGTTAAATCGTTGACGAAATTGACGGTATAACGGATCGAGTTTCCAATTTTTTTGCTTAGGTAATAACGTTGGCCATTCCGAAGCAGGAATAAAAAAAGTAGGGTCGGGTAATAAGTTTATAGAAATTTTATCTAACCACGCCTTTTCATAAAAATTCGTCGGTTCAAAACCATAAAGTGCGTCTAGACCTTGTAAGGCTTCAGGGAGAGTTGTGGCGTCAATCCATGTAACGTTCCACCCGTTTTGTTTTGCAGTTTCAAAATGATGACGGTAGGCAGAAAGATGGTAAACAATGCGTTGTTTATGAAAGTGATAGTATGTCCATTGATCAGTTGAATTGACGTAGACCAAACAATCTTCGTCAGGATTAAATTGAAACGTTTTTAAATAATCCGGATGAAGCTGATAACTCCATAAAAACAACGTCCTTTTCATGTCCTTAAATGTAGCACAATCCTAACTTTTCCCCGATGAAAATGCTTTTACTATCACCTTGATTGATTTGTGAAGACAGTCTTCGCATAATGAAGGCATGATAACGGAAGAACTTCCTCAACATCTTCGTGAATTTCTTGAAAATTATTTCACTCATTTTTCAAATAATATCCCGTTGAAGCGACCTTATATTACGTTAAGTTATGGGATGTCCATGGATGGTAAAATTGCCACGTACACGGGAGATTCAAAATATATCTCCAATGGCTTAACGCGGGCCATGGTGCATGAACTCCGCCATCACCATGATGCGATTTTAGTCGGAATTCAAACCGTTGAAATCGATCATCCTTTTTTAACCACCCGCCGGAACGAAAAACCCAATAAAGACGCCCATCGTATTATTCTTGACTCCTCGTTACGAATTAACCTTAAAGAACCGTTACTCCATATGGTTTCCTCTGCCCCAACCTTGGTGGTCTGCAAACAAACCGCGAATGAAGTCAAAATAAAAGCATTAGAAGCATTAGGTGTAAACGTTTTAGTTGATCCCACTCCGAGTCAACACGTTGACTTAGATTGGTTAATGCAAACACTCCATCAAAACGGTATCCGTTCCTTACTCGTGGAAGGAGGAGGAACGATTCATTTTAGTTTCATTAAACATAATTTATTCGATGATATTTTTGCGCAAATTTCACCCCTTATACTAGGGGGTAAAGACGCAAAATCACCGGTGGAAGGTCAAGGATTTACGACCTTAAAGGAAGCGACTCGTGTAGCATTTGAAAAGTATTTTCAAGTGGGAAGCGATATAGTAGTATATGCAAAGAACCTTGCGAGGGAGTCATAACACTTCATGTTAAAATTACTCGATGTTCAAGAAACGGTAAAACGCCTTAAAAATGGCGATGCAGTTTTACTCATTGATGACGAAAAAATGGACTCACCAGCGCATTATCTCCAACTTGCGCAAGCGGGTTATGATTACGATAAATTGGAAACACTTCATGCCATTCCTGGCATGGTCTTGCTTGCTCTAGGACTTGATTTATATCAAAAAGTTTCTCAATCGATGATGACCTCCTCGATGGACTTTCTCGTGCCAAGTTTAACCTTAGGGGCATTGAACCAAGGGTATGGTCTAACGCCTGACTTCTTTAAAACCACCATTAAAACATTATTGCAATCCAATATTTCCCAAAAAGACTTCCGACAAGATGTCGGTTATCAAGTGTTTCCAACTAAATTAGGTGGTACACTCAAAAAAGCTTCCTCCATTGAAGCGGCCGTGGATCTTGCCAATTTGGCGCACGTCGCGGAAGTCGGTATTTTAATTCCGTCTTGTGATGACGTCGGTCGCTTATTAACTGGCCATGATTTAACCCAACTTAAAGAAGAAATCCCCACCTTAAGCATTGCTGATCTTATCGCCTTCCGTCGTTCCAAAGAAACCTATATCGAACGTATTGCAACCGCTGGGATGCCTACCAAATATGGTGAATTTCAAATGGTTGGTTTTATTAATAAACTCACCGGCGAACACCATGTTGCCCTTGTCAAAGGGGATGTCACCACCGATGAACCTGTCTTAGTTCGTGTTCACTCTGAATGCTTAACCGGGGATTCGTTTGGTTCGTTACGTTGCGACTGTGGCCATCAACTTCATCTTGCGATGCGTCGCGTGGAAAAAGCAGGACGTGGCGTCATTCTCTACATGCGTCAAGAAGGTCGCGGAATTGGTCTTATTAACAAAATAAAAGCGTACGCCCTTCAAGATATGGGGCTCGATACGGTGGAAGCTAACCTTGCTTTAGGATTCCCCGATGATTTACGGGAATATGGCATTGGGGCCCAAATTCTCAAGAGTTTAGGCATTTCCAAAATTAAATTAATGACGAATAATCCTACGAAAATTCATGGCTTATCCGGGTTTGGTATTGAAATTGTCAAACGCACAAAGATTCGTCCCAATCATAATGAACGCAATGCGTTTTATTTAAAAACGAAACAAGAAAAAATGGGTCATATGTTTGACTTTGACAAGAAAAAAGCCGCCTAATTCCTTTTTAAAAAACTGGCAAAAAATCCTCCTTTGGGGACTGACCCTTCTTTATCCTTATTTCATGATTTTTGTTCATGGATTGTCTTATCGCAAAGACGGATTGTATCGTCGCCTTTTTTGGATTAGTGTGGGCTGGAATCTGATCGTCTTTTTCTTTTTATTTCTCGTCATTGTGTATGCCTAAGCTGGAGTAAATCTTTTCAATCTTCGTGTGATTTGATATAGTATGAACGTTAAGAGGTATACGTTATGGAAGATTTATTAAGAACCTTACTCGGCTTTGCAGTGATCATCGCTCTCATTGGTCTTTATGCATGGTCGACCAACTTAAGTCGTAAAGCGAAAGCCAAACAAGAACTCGAAGCATGTGATACCTCCCCTACAGGTGGTTGCTGTGGTCATCATGATGCGTGCACCTTTGAAGCCCGTGTTCAAAAATACGATAAATAACTGCGCCTATTTTTATTTTCTAAATTGCTCTTTATAATGAAACGTGGGTAACCCCCACGTTTTTATGTTAAAAAAACCATTTCCACTTCATAAAACACCACACGATACGTATGCGTTTTCGGCGTTGCTCATTTTACTCTCGTTATTAATTGCGTGGACGAACCTTTATAATCGCCCTCAAGGCGATTTGTTTGTGTCCGTGTATATTGAGTCTTCCTTAGTGGAGCAATATTCGCTCTATGAAGAACAACAAATCACGTATCTCCCCGAAGATTATGCCAGTTTACAAGGACCTCTTACGTTAGAAATTGCCGATGAAGGGATGCGCATCATTGAAGAAACGTCCCCCTTAAATATTTGTTCCAATCAAGGGTGGATTCGTGATCCAGGTTTGCCACTTATTTGCGCCCCGAACCAATTTATGGCGGTCATTGAGGTGATTCAATGAGAAATGAATCGACCTTAAAAATGACGCGTCTTGCGATGTTTTTGGCCTTAGGGGTCTTGCTTAACTACGCGGAAGCCGTCTTTTTACCGACCGCCTTCATCGCCCCGGGTGTCAAATTAGGGCTTGCCAATACGATTGGGTTGATTGTTCTTTATTACTTTGGCGTTAAAGAATATATCGGTTTAGGTTTTTTACGGGTCGTTATGACCAGTTTATTTACCGGGTTTGGTTTTAACTTTTTCATTGGATTGAGTGGATGGCTCGTGGCCAGCTTACTTGTCATCGTGCTGTTACAAGGAAAACAATTATCCATCTATGGCTTATCCCTGGTCGGTGCTGTAGGACACGGGGTGGGACAAATACTTATGGTGAGCCAGCTTTATCAAACCCCGTACATGATTAATTATTTACCGATTTTAATGGTCACAGGTTCCATCGCGGGTCTTGTCATTGCCTGGCTAAGTGAACAAGTGATTTTGCGGATGCTGGATTGGAGTGTTTCATGAGGGTGAAGTCATGGTTTTCTCGAAAGGAATGGGCCGTGTTAGGAAGTTCATTAGTGCTTTCTGCTCTCATTGTGTCCTCCGTGTTTTGGGCACAACCGACGAATACGGTGGATTTAGGTTATTCAATATTAGGGTCAACGATTCGCGTTCAAACCGATGCGGAGGTTCGTCTTTCCCCTTTTTATACCGTTTTTTTTACAGCGTATGAAGCCAATGCCCCAGAAGAAGAAAAACAAGCCATTCGTGAAGTGCTTACATCGGAAGTCCCACGCCTTCATTCGTACGCCGACCGTCGTCATACCTTTGTGGACGTTCAAGGCAATCCCATCGTCAATTTAAAAATGTTGAATGATCATTATGGAGAAACATCGTGGTTAACCATTGATGAAGATTTTTATCGTTTACTTTCCCTCGCCCAAGCGTTAACGGTGACCACTCAAGGGCAATTTAATATGTTTTTAGGTTCGGTTTCTGATTTTTGGGATGCACGCTTAAGCGATCCGTTATACCCTCTTACTTACACGGATATGGATCCGTTATTCAATCCGGTTGTCAAGGATGACTTGATGCGACGTTTATCATTCGTGCCTCGTACTGAAACGGACATCCTTTCTACCTTGGAACTCGAGGCTAATGACGGTATATATCGCGTACGCTTTCATGCGTTTAATAACGCAGAAAAAGGTGACCTCTTGATTAGTTTAGGGGCCATTGCTAAAGGGTTTGCTAATGATGTGTTATCGACTATGTTGTCTGAAGCCAACTACACGCGTGGGTTTATTTCCAATGGCACGAGTTCAATTACCACGATTGGTCCTCGTTATGGCAATCGTCCCTATACGTGGAAAGTGACGTCTCCATTAGATGGTATTGATTTTGCTTATGAACTTGCAATTCCCGGTCGCCATGCGTTATCCACATCAGGTGCTTACACCGGTATACGCATTAAAGCGGGTAATCAACGGATCTTACGCCATCACATTATCGATCCTACTACGGGGTATCCTAGCACGTACGCGGTAGAAATTAATCTCGTTTCTAAGACCATGGATGCAGCATCGTTAGATGCATTATCCACGGCGATGATGACCATGGATCAATCTAACGCCTATGCCTTACGAGAATACTTTATTGAACAGGGTGAAGAGCTCGATATTGCTTGGGTGGAAATCATCAATCAACAGTTGGTAGTCACGTACACAGATGGCTATGAACCGTATCTTAACACAATGAACAATGTTCGTTATCAACGATATTAAATTGTTTGAAAGCGGTTTCATTTTTACAAAGGGTTTTTTAGTCGATTTCTATCCTTGACAATAAAGGTGTAGAAAAAACATGATTGGAGGGAACATCATGAAAAAAGTCGCCTTACTCCTCTCTGGAATCGCAGGCATTGCCTTAGCGAGCTGTGGTCCACAAGTGACGATGGAAGGAATCGGTTACGGGTTAACCCATGATCATTATGTCGGGGTTGTCTCACTTACCACGCTCAATGATGAAATTACCGAAATTTCCATTGAAGAATACTTCTTACCGTACAACTGGGCTAAAGTTTCGGAAGCAGACGCCACCGCCTACGCGGATGATACGTTGACTGCTGTAGGAAGCCGCGGAACAAGTTACTATGCAAAATACATTCAAATTGGGGACAAACTCCTGACTGGGACGGTTGTCGGTGAATCCGGTAGTCAAAAAGTTGAATATGCTGCAACCGGCATTGAAGCATTAGAAGCATGGGT